>WLXB01000024.1 GCA_012103295.1 Alphaproteobacteria bacterium
AAAACCGAACCGGTGCCCGGAAAGGTCTGGGGTGAATATGTCCAAGTCGGCGGCGGTTCATTGTATTGCCGCCGCAATACAGATGGAGAAGGACGACCGATCCTTTTCGTTCATGCGTCAGCGGCGTCCAGCTTCTCGATGGACCGTTATATGGAACCACTGATTGGCAAGCGCCCTGTGCTCGCAATCGATCTGCCGGGTAACGGCGAGTCTGAAAACCCGATGGGCGACCTTACAGTCGAAAAACAAGCGTCGTTCTTGGCTGAGGCGGTTCATGCCTTGGGCTACGACGAAGTCGATGTGTTCGGCACATGGGGTGGCGGAACTGTTGCTGTCGAATTGGCCGTGCAACATCCAGATTTGGTCAAGCATGTTGCCGTACCGAATATTATGACTATGGAGTTGAAGGGCAAGGCGCTCGATGAGATGTCGTCCAAATATACGCCTGATATTCCGTTCGACGACTTTGGCGGCCACTGGGTGTTTGCCTGGAACATGGTACGCGATCAGGAACTATTTAATCCTTGGTATGAGCGTAAGGCGTCCAATATTTCTCGAAATCCTAATCCGGATGTCGCGCCTGAAATTATTCATCGGCGTACCTTGGATCTGTTCAAGTGCTACGACATTTATCAGGATGCCTACCGGGCACATTTCGCGTACCCAATGTCTGACCGGTTGGCCGAGTTAAAATGCCCACTATTGCTTGGCGGTCCTGATTCTCCGAGTACGCAAAAAGCTGTCGCCGCCGGTCCGGCGGATTATACGGTCAAGGATTTGCCCAGCGGGCATGGCGCTGTTGCAGACACTGTGCTGGAATTCTTTAACGCTTAGATCAATGTCGCATTGATCAATTTACTTATGAACATAGGGGGAGACGGGTAATGGAAAGCTATTTGGTGTGGGGGTATATCCATATCCTTCTGTTCGTATTCTGGCTGGGAGCAGATGTAGGGGTTTTTCTCTCGGCTGTGTATGCCAAGAAATCTGACCTCAGTTTTGAAACCCGTGCCACTATCATGAAGCTTGGGCTGATCATCGATTTTTTGCCCCGCATCTGTTTCGCACTCATTTTTCCGGTCGGATTGCACCTTGCTTTGGCACTCGGTCTTTACGATGTGCAGACCTGGCTTTTCGTCGCCGGGTGGGGCATCGGTATCGGCTGGATCGCGTTGGTTATGGCGATCGGCAAGAACGAAGGTACGCCCCTGGCCGAGAAGCTCTCACTCGCTCAATTCTGGCTTGAAGGATTGCTCGGCACATTTTATGTCGCGGTCGGTTTGTGGTCTCTCTTTGGAGATGGCCCACTGGTCGAGGCATGGTTCGCCGTGAAAATTATGCTGTTCGGCTTTGTGTTCTATTGCGCAATGGCCATCGACATTTGTTTCCGTCCGTTCATCAAGCCCTTTATGGAATTGGCCGAACATGGGTCTAGTCCAGAGCGGGAAGCCATCATCACTAAGACGATTAATAATACGTTGGTGGCCGTGCTCACCATGTACGTTCTTATCGCTGTGGTTGCCTTCCTTGGCAAAGTGAAACCCTTCTAAAGCGAGGCTAGACAATGAACCCTCAAAGACTTCTTGCAGTAATTGGCGCGGCTGCCTTGATGGCCTTGCCTTCCGTCGCTGCCAAAGCCGAAGACGCCTGTGACAAACCCGTGGATATGGTCATCCTGTCCATCGTTCATGACGTTCAGCGCTATCAGGAATACCGGGCGTCATTTATTGAACTTGGCACCCTAGAAGAGTTTGGCGGGCAGATTGTTTCCGTTGCTACACGCCTAGAGTTTGAACCTGAGGTTCTCGAAGGGCAGTGGCCAGACAATCGCCATTCGTTTGTTATTCGGTGGCCCTGTGCTGCTGCAGCTCATAAATTCTGGAATTCGGAAATCTACCAGACAAAGCAATTGCCGCTTCGGGTCGGCGCTGGGCACTACGACATCGCCCTGTTTCCAGCCATAGTCGAATAGGCGCGGTGGGCTCCCCCAATGAGCCAGCCTTATCGAGTGTTCTGGCAGCCGGGCTGTTCAAGCTGTCTGAAGGCTAAGGAATTTCTATCCGACCACGGCATCACATACGACAGCGTCAACGTGTTGGCCGATGACGACGGCATGGCTGCGCTGCAAGCTTTGGGTGCCAAGTCGGTGCCGGTCGTCTCTATAGGAGACAACTTTGTCTTCGCACAAAACCTGGGAGACCTGGCGGATTTCGTTGGCGTCGCTCGGCATAGCGTTGGGTTGCCTACGACGAACTTGGTTGAGCGAATAGATCGTGTTCTAGCCGTTGCGCAGTCCCACGTACGCCAGCTACCGCTCGACGTTCTCAAAACAGAGCTTCCAGGCCGCGACCGCACCTATTTAGACCTTGGTTACCACATCTTTGTTATCGCAGAGGCATTTCTCGTCGCGGCAAACGGCGGCACTCTGACCTTTGACTTGTTTGAGCGGAGACCACCGGCGTCCGTTGCTGACGGTGGCAAGGTTGCGTCGTATGGCCAAGCCATCCGCGATGCTGTTCAAGCCTGGTGGCAGGGCACAGACCGCGGCGCGACTCTTCCAGACCACCTGGACACCTACTATGGCGCGCAGTCGGTTCCCGACTTGCTCGAGCGCACGGCATGGCATTCGGCGCAACACACCAGGCAGCTAGCGGCTGTGCTTCAGAAACTTAAAATCGAACTGAACGACGAGTTAGCGGAAGATGATCTTAAAGGCCTGCCATTGCCAAACCATGTCTATGATGACGAAGTATCTTTGACCGACGAAACGCGCTAAATGCTTATCCGCCCATAGAGTGCGGGAAAATACGGAACATTAAGAATGACCATGACAGACTCGTCTTTCCCGCATCTTCTTACACCCATCAAGCTTGGGCCGATCACTCTGCGTCACCGGGCGGTGTTGAGTGGCCACGGTATGGCATTGGGCGACGGTCAAGTCGGGATCAGTGACCGGTTCCATGCCTATTTGATGGCCCGCGCCAAAGGTGGGGCGGCCATGGTCGGCAGTGAGTCCGCACCGGTTCATACCAGCACGTCCAGCCGGAGTTTGGGTATTCGACTGTATTCCGATGAAGTGATTCCCAGTCTGCGCAAGACAGCGGAAGATATTCGGGAGGCGGGATCACGTTTGGCCATCACCCTTTGGCATGGCGGTCACAAGGATAGTTTTATTCGCGGCGGCTATGCGTTGGCGCCATCACCTGTGCCCAATCAAGCCGGCGAAGTGCCCAAGCAAATTACAGCCGGCGAAATTAACGAGCTTATCGGTGCCTACGGCGAAGCCGCTGCTCGCTGCAAGGAGGCAGGCTTAGATGCCATCGAATTGCAGACGTCCACGGACTATTTGCTCGGTTCTTTTCTGTCGCCAGTGCTCAATCGCCGGACTGATGCTTACGGTGGTTCGTTTGAAAACCGCATCCGCTTCGTACGCCAGATTTTAGAGTCCATTCGTGAAAACGTTGGTGACGCGATAGCCGTGGGTGTTCGGACATCTGCGCGGCATGACATCCCTGGGTCTCCGATGGACTATGGTCTGGAAGAATCGACCGCCAGTATGAAGGCGTTTGCTGACGCCGCATTGGTTGATTATGTCAGTGTGATGATTGGGTCCGGTTGGTCACCTCCGGAATCTTCCTCCATTCCCCATATGGCGCAGCCTCGCGTTCAGTTGCGCGACGAAGGCAAGGCTTTCAAAGACGTACTATCCGTACCCGTCGTTATCGCCGGGCGCATTCGTTCTGCCGAGGACGCGGAAAGCGCTATTGCTGAAGGCTCGGCTGATATCGTCGCGATGGCGCGCACATGGATTGCCGATCCGGAATGGGGCAAAAAAATCGAATCTGGTGAAGCCCATCGCATCCGTCCGTGCATGTCATGCAATCAGGCGTGCGTTGGCTTTGTGTTTCGTGGTCTGCCGGGGTCCTGCGTTATCAACCCGGTTGCGGGGCGTGAGAGTGAATTGGGCGAGCCTGGCCTGAGTGAAAAGCCCCAAGCAATCGCTGTAATAGGTGGCGGGCCGGCCGGTCTTGAAACCGCGCGCGTGCTGGCGATGCGCGGTCATCATGTTTCTCTGTACGAGAAGCAAGCCGAGTTGGGCGGTCAAATGCGTCTGGCTGCGGCTGCGCCACATCGCGAAGAAATGCTGCCCGCCTTGGCGTGGTGGAAAGATGAGCTTGAACGCCTTCAGGTCAGGATCCATCTCGATCATGCTGTGACATCGGAAAATGATTTAGACGCGGATACGGTGGTGTGGGCGACGGGGGCTGACCCCGGCCATACTGCCCTCTGGCGTATCAGGCCTTACTTATTCGATGGAATCCCAGGAACAGAAGGCCTGCCGTCGGGGCGCGATGTCTTGGCTGGGCACGTTCAGGTGAGGGGCGCCGTCCTTGTGATCGATGAAGAGGGTGGTTGGCCGGCGGTATCCTTGGTCGAAACGCTCGCCGCTCATCCCGAGGTCTCTCATGTTACAGCAACAACACCCGAGCGTTCTCTTGGTGAAGCAGCGTTGACCCTGACCTGGGAGATTAAATCGGTTGCCGCACGCCTACGCGAAGATGACGGTGTCTCTGTTTTAACGGAGAACACGGTTAAGGAGGTCGCAGGCGGACATGTCACACTTTCCAGCGGCGAGAAAATCGGCCCCTTCGATGCGATTATCTTGAATACCGGAACGGCGGCAAATGAAGTGCCCGATGAGGCCTTGGCCGTTGGGGATTGTGTCGCACCGCGGGGAATCTGGGCGGCAACCTCTGATGCGGCCAAGCTCGCCCGAACGCTCTAGGTCTATTTTAGCCTGCAGCAGCGGATCTAATTTTCTCGATCATCTGATCCACGGATGCGACTTGTCCGAAGTTGCTATCGAACACCGCCAAGGTCATGCGTTGCATTTCTTCTGCGGTACAGCCGTTGATATCCGATGTCGCCGTGCCATCGGACAGCATAATCACTTTGAAATCCAACAGCGCGGCCTGACGGGCGGTGGTGTCGACACAGACACCGGTGGCGACGCCCGCCATTATTAAAGTATCGATGCCGCGGGCCCGCAAAATGAGTTCCACGTCCGACCCAGTAAAAGCGCCGAGACGTGGTTTGATGACAACCCAATCGCTGTCTTGGATATCCAATCCGTTGTGAAAATCAGCGGTCGTCTCACCGCCAGTCAAAAGGCGTTTTGTTTCAACCGTCGGCACCACGTCGGCCAGCACGCCCAAATTAGAATGATCTGGTCGCAACTGATGGGCGATATGCATAACGGCCACACCGTTTTTCCGGCAAGCTGCAGCAAGAGCATTGGTCCGGTTCATCGCGTCCATGCCGCCCGGCGCCGCAATCGGGTGGCCTTCGACAAATAAATTCTGAAAATCGATAGTGATGAGGGCCGTTTTGTCAGGAATAATTTGAAAGTCGACCATCGGTTCGTCCTTTCAGGTCACGCTACATCGGCATGCGGAGATAGCCATCCATGCTGCCGCCAGGGCCCGAGTCGAGATAAAAATCCAAAATCAAGGGTTGGCCGGGTTCGATAGCGTAGGGTGTTAGATCGGACACGCCTTCTTCCGCCAACACGTCATCATCAAGGAAGAAGTTCCCGGTGTTGCTTTTTGCGTCGCGGGTCAAAATTGCATGAGCAGAGTCGGCAACGATGTCGGTGCTCCGGCAGTGTTTTACAACAGCATCGCCACCTAGCTCGTGCCGAATGGCAGCGGTGTCGATCGCTGTCCGCGGCCAAAGTGCATTGGCGGCGATGCCATGCTCGCGGAAATCTTCTGCGAGACCGATGGTCGCAAAGCTCATGCCCATTTTCGCCAAGGTGTAGGGCAGGGTGCCTTTGTACCATTTGGGGTCCAGGCTCGGCGGTGGCGAGAGCGTGAGGATGTGCGGGTTTGTGCCCTCTTTCAGGTGTGGCAAACAGGTCCGCGCCGCGAGCAGGGTGCCGCGTAAATTGATCTGATGCATAAGATCAATACGCCGCATCGGCACATCCGACACGCTACCCAAAGCAACCGCGCTGGCGTTGTTGATCAAGATATCGATGCCGCCAAAGGTTTCGACCGTTTTCGCGACGGCGTCTGCGACCTCTGCGTCATTGCGCAGATCCATTTGGATGGCGAGCGCTTTACCCCCAGCGTCTTCAATTTCTTCTGCGGCGGTATGAATGGTGCCCGGAAGTTTGGGGTGTGGTTTCGCCGTCTTCGCGGCGACGGTCACGTTGGCACCATCGGTAGCGGCTCGTTTCGCAATCGCCAACCCAATCCCCCGGCTCCCACCGGTGATGAAAAGCGTCTTGCCCTTCAGCGAACGGTCAGCGGCAGGAGAATAGGGAGAGGCTTGCGCCATTGCCGTCTTACTTTTTCCAGGCAGAGACAGCTTCATCGGCGAAATCTTCGAACGTGCGAAGAGCATGGCCGACAGCAGCTTCGCTGTTCGCGACGTCTGCCTCTGTCGCGACGCTGCCCATCTTCTGCATTTTTGCGAAGCCCGCCTTTAACGCATTCAGAAGCCATGGCGGCATAAAGGCTTTCGACCCTTCGGCCCAGGCCTCGAGATCATCACCGCCGTAGCGGACGTCTCTGCCAAGCTTATCGCCATAGTGGGCCGCAATGTCATCTGCCGTCCACGCTTTCGGTCCGTAGAGGGCGATGTCCTGACCATCAAGTTCATCAGTGGCCAAGGCTTTCACGGCAGCATCGGCAATGTCGCGGGTGTCGATGCGGCTCTGACCGATGTTGCCGATCGGCATGGGGTAAATTCCAGCGCCGGTGATCGCGCCGCCAAGCATCAGATCATTTTGGAAAAAGAAATCGGGGCGAAGAATGACATGTGTGGCACCTGAAGCACGGATGGCGTCTTCAATGCCAACCTTGCTGGCGTAATGGGGCACCTTCATCGCTTCGTCGGACAGCTTCACCGATAGAAAGACGATCTTCTTAACGCCGGCATCAACAGCGGCTTGGACCGCATTGGCGCCGCGCAAGGCTTCTGTTTCCCCGTTGGCGGTAATCAATAGCATCTTGTCAGCGCCGGCGAAGGCTGCGCCAAGAGTGCCAGCGTCTTCGAGGTCGCCTACCACGCCGGTCAGCCCACTTGGCAGGGCGGCTGATTTTTCAGCGGACCGGGTGAGAACGCGGACTTCTTCGCCTGTTGCAGCCAGGGCTTGTGCGGCTGGGGCGCCAACGCGTCCGGTGCCGCCAATAATCACTGTTGTCATGTTTGGTCCCTTTTCTGAATCACGGACTGTGTGGATTTATGTGAGCGCACAGTGCCTGTATGACTGCAGAAATCAATGGTTTATCTGGGTTTATCCGCTGACTCTGGACTTCCGACGCCCCTAGCCCTCATAAATGGTGTCTGTCGTCTTAAATTGGACTTCTGATGATTCGTGGATTCGCCCGATCTGTCGTGAGTGTTGTGACAGCTCTGTCTCTGGCAGTGGCATTGATGACCTCAGTGTTCGCCCAATCTCATGATGAGAATGCAGGAGCAGCCATAGAGTCTGACCCCTGTGTCGACCACCAATTGCCTCGGGAGACGTCCCTTTGGGATGACGCCTGCGCAAGCCTTTGCGAGACCTCCGACTTTCATAGTTTTGTCGGTGTATCGACAGAGCGCTCTTCAGGCATCGATCAACACGCCATGCTCGTTAGCTACGATGCATTGTCAGTAGGTCGAGCTGGCCCAACTTCCAAGACAGACATTGTCCTGAGCCATGATCCACCCGGGTCGAGCCTCTACCTCACCACCCAACGCCTCCGCATCTAAGCCTCTCTATCGGCACGGTTGCTTCGTGTCCGTTGTTCAGGCTGCCCAAGGGGCGGTCTTGTTATGGTGTATGCAGAGAGACGTCCTATGGCCAAAGGCCCACATGATCTGAAGCGATTCATAATCCCCGTCGCAGGCTTGTTGATTCTATCCGGCTGCGCCGCACCCGATCCCGATGCGGCCTTTCGTGATCTGGGGCAACTTGTCGACAGTCGCCTGCCCGAGCCAGTGACCTGGCGCACCGGTGGGCCGGAAGATGCCGCGGTTGACAAGCGCATTGACGAAATCCTTGCGACAACACTGTCAGAAACCTCGGCCGTACAGGTTGCGCTGTTGAATAACCGCAAACTTCAGGCGCGTTATGCTGAGTTGGGTATTGCACAAGCGGACGTGGTGCAGGCCGGGCTATTACAGAATCCTGTGTTCGAGATTATGGTCCGCCCGTCCACGGAAGACGGCACCAACATCGAACTCGGTTTGACGCAAAATTTTGTCGATCTGTTGATGCGCCCTGCACTGAAAAAGATTGCTGAAGCTGAATACGATGCTGTTCGTCTGGAATTGGCGGCTCACCTTGTCGCGTTTGTCGGTGATGTCCAAGCCACCTACTACGACCATGTCGGCGCCAAGGCGGAACACGCCGTTGTTGTTGAAATGGCGATCACCGAGCAGGACGCCGCTGACCTTTCCACCGCGTTTCATACCGCTGGAAACATTTCTGATTTGGAGCACGCTGAACATCTCGCCAACGCGGCCGAGCTTCGCGCCGAACTCTATGAAGCAGAAACTGCCATGAAGGAGAGCCGGATAGAGCTAGCGCTTTTGCTCGGTGTGTCACCCTCAGACCAATGGATTGTTCCGTCTCGATTGTCCCCATTACCAGAGGCGACGGTTCGCCTGGCGGGGCTAGAGGACCGGGCTGTCCGAAAACGGTTCGATCTCTCGGCTCACAGATCAGAATTGCAGGCGGCCCTTGAAGAATTGGGCTTTGAGAAGGGGTTTCGCCTGTTCGAAGAGGGTGACCTTTCTGTTAGTGCCGAACGTGAGCCCGACGGTGCCTGGCTCATCGGCCCGGCATTAGAATTGCCGCTACCCATTTTTGACCAAGGGCAGGCGCGGGTGGCCGGAGCGGCCTTAGCCGTTCGCGGCATGCGCGACCGGTTGTTGGCGGAAGAACGGGAAGTACGGGCTGACGTTAATATGACCTCGGATGCGATGACCTTGGCCCGTGCCCGTTCGGATCACCTGCGCAACACACTCCTGCCGCTGCGCGAAGAGATCGTTCAGCTGACGCTCGCGGAATACAACTACATGCTTGAGAGCCCATTCCAATTGCTCGAGACCCAGCAAAACACAAACGAGACCTATCGTGACTACGTCGAAGCTCTAACCGACTATTGGGTTGCTCGGGCCAAACTCCGTGCCTCCGCAGGTGGTGAACCCCTTGAAACAGACCTAGGAGACGCATCATGAACCGCGCCCGTCGTTCCCTCTTGTCGTCTCTCGTCGCCGGTGCCGGCGCCGTTGTGTTCGGGAAATCTGACGCCGACGCTCAAACGACTCCGGCCCAACCGCGATCGGCCCAAGGATACACGCCGGTTCGCACCCTCAACGGCACGACATTGCCTTTCGTAATGAAAGATGGCGTCAAAGAGTTTCGCTTGGTCGCCGAAGAAATTGAGCATGAGTTCGCACCCGGCACCACGGCGAAGTGTTGGGGCTACAACGGCAGCACACCGGGGCCGACCATCGAGGCCGTTGAAGGAGATCGGGTACGCATTCTGGTGACAAACAATTTGCCAGAGCACACCACGATTCATTGGCACGGACTTTTGCTGCCAAGCGGCATGGATGGCGTTGGTGGTCTCAACCAACCGACCATTCAGCCGGGCGAAACCTTCGCCTACGAATTCGACCTCGTTCAGCATGGCACCCACATGTACCACCCCCATGCCGATGAGATGGTGCAACTGGCTGTCGGGATGATGGGTATGTTCATCATTCATCCCAAAGACGGCGAAGCGCAAAAAATTGACCGTGATTATGTGGTGATGCTGCACAACTGGGCGATTCATCCCGGTACCTATCGGCCTGACCCCAGTGTGATGGTCGAATTTGATCTGTGGACCATCAACAGCAAAGTGTTTCCAGCGATTGAATATCCGGTTGCCGAAGAAGGCGATCGCGTGCGTATCCGCATTGGGAATCTATCGATGTGGAATCACCCGATGCATTTGCATGGCCACCAATTCCAGGTCACGGGATCAGACGGCGGGCGCTGGCCCGACGCGCAATGGCGCTCGGAGACGACGGAGATCGTCGGTGTTGGACAAACTCGTGACATCGAGTTTGACGCGGTGCCTGGCGACTGGGCGTTCCACTGCCATTTCTCCCACCACACTATGAATGCCATGGGCCATGACGTTCCCAATCCATTGGGGGTCGACCAGACCCAAGTAGCGATGCAGATCATGTCGAAGATCCCGGGCTTCATGGCTATGGGTGAAAACGGCATGGGCGAGCACCAGGATCATTCCGCCCATATGAAGGGCCCCGAAAACACCCTCCCGATGATGATGGGTAAAGGCCCGTTCGGGAATTTAGAGATGGGGGGCATGTTCACCGTCGTTAAAATCAGAGAAACCCTAGACGGAGAGGGCGATCCTGGCTGGTACGACAACCCGCCGGGCTCCGTCGCCTACAAGGTTTCATGACTCCTGTTCTCGGCCCGGGGATGGTATCTTTGCCCCACAAATCATCAATTTGTTAGTTCGGTATTCTGGTCACCACGTCACATTGGAGAGAGAAATGCTTAAATCAGCCCTACTCACAACCGCCGCCATCGGAGCCGCAGCCCTGATGTCTGCATCGACCGCCTCCGCCCACAATTACATGACCACGCTACGCGCCCCGGCTGGCTATATGGCCGATATGGAAGCGCGTGCTGCTCACGGCTGCCTAGCGGAGGACATCAAAGAGGTTCGCATCAAGATTCCTGAAGGGGTCTATCGCGTTACACCGATCAACACGCGCGAATGGGAAGTTGAAACTGAGATGCGCAAAGTGGACCCGCCGGTGCCAGGCGATGGCGGCCGCCCCATCACGCGTACCGTCGACACAATCATTTGGAAAAACCCGACCGCCGTAACACCATATAACCGTGCCGAAGGATTTAAATTCCGCGCCAAGCTCCCCAACGAGCCAGGCAAAGTAATATTTTGGCAGATGGTTAATATCTGCGAGGAAGGTCGCGACCCGTATACCGACTTGCCGGAAACAGCGTTCGATACAAAAGATCCAAACTTCGGCAAAAAGTTTGAAGAATTCATGGGGTCAACCGCGCATGCGGCGCCCTACACCGTGCTCTACAAGCCAGCTATGCCACAGTATCCATGGGAATGGACTCAAGAGGACATAGAACTTTCAGGCATGACCCCGCCGGAGCAAACAGCCGAAGCCAAATAGACAGTTCACCAGGGGGCGGAACAACACCGGGGGTGCTGTTCCGCCTCTCTCCTTTTTGCTATTTAAATCCATCTCTGGATTCTCTGAATCCGTCAGTTCTCTTGGGGAAATTATGATGAGTCGCATTCTTACAACTGTCCTGATGGCAGCCACCTTGTCACTCGGCTTTGCTAGTGCTGCGTGGTCCCATGCCGTGTTGCTTGGATCAACGCCGGCAGCAGAAGCGAGCTTGGACGTCTCTCCCAAAGAGATCATTTTTAATTTCAACGAAAACGTCGGCCCTATTTTCATCAAGGTGCTGGATCGCAGTGGGTCGGAAGTTGGCAGTCCGGGTGAATGGCGCGTCGACGGCAACGACGTTCTTATGTCTCTCAACGATGAACTGCCAAACGGCACCTACATCGCCACCTATCGGGTGATCTCTGCTGATACCCATCCCGTCGGCGGCAGTGTTGTTTTTGCCGTCGGTGAAGCGGTGGCATCAATGGGTGACGTCGCGGCGGCTGGTGGCGAAACCAGCGGCTGGGTCATTCCCGTCGCGATCAATCGATACGTCCAATATGGCGCCATGTTGTTGGCGGCCGGCGCAGCGTTGTTCATCGTCGGTATGACTGTGCCTGCGGGTGTCCAGTCGTCAGTTTATCGAATGGGCCGGACAGCAGCTGCTGTTGCGGCGGTGACCTACGTTTTGGCCTTGGGCTTCGGTGGTGCGGAAATGATGCTCGGTGGTCCAACGGCGATATTCTCGATTGACGCATGGTCTCAGAGCTTGGCATCAACCTTGGCGCCAAGTGCGCTCATTGGGGTGCCAGGTCTTCTCATCCTCTATTTCGCTTTTGGCAAGGGACCCGAAGGCAAGTCCTCACCGCTTTTGATCGCCGGTGCGGCTATTGCCGTCGCCAGCTTCCTGGTAACTGGACACGCCGCAACGGCAGCACCGGTCTGGCTGATGGCACCGATGGTTGCGGTGCATTTGTTCTGCGCCGCCTTTTGGATCGCGGCCCTTTATCCCTTAGCTAAAACCGCGCAGGTGGCGGGCGTCGCCGAAGCCGGTGCGGTGATGACCCAGTTCTCGCAGCGTGCGGTGTGGACAGTTGGCGCCTTGTTCCTTTCTGGTGCGGTGATCACCTGGACCCAGGTAGAGGGTCCACAGAACATGCTGACGACCGATTATGGTTTACGACTGACAGCCAAGCTCACGGTTTTCTTTGTTCTTCTTGGTCTCGCCGCGACCAACAAAATGGTTCTAACTCCTGCGCTTGAAAAAGCGGATGGTGCTGCGCCTGAAAAGCTGCGCCGTATGATCAAGTTCGAATACGCGGCGATGGTTTTGATTATCGGCGCTGCTGTTTCTCTAACATTGGTAACGCCACCGCGCGCGACGATGGATATGGAAGGCGGCATGGGCGGCATGGCTATGGGCGGCGGCTATACCACCACAGTGACCAAGGGCAAGTACACCGCGGACGTCAGTGTTGATCCCGCTGGGACGACTGCGTCCAACATGGTTATGGTGACGTTCAAGGATGATGCTGGCAACCCGGTCGAAATGGTCGACGTGACGATTTCATGGTCGTTGCCGACCGCTGGCTTGGAAGGGATCGAAGGCCGGGGCGAAATGGTTACGCCGGGCATGTACCATTTCATGTTTGATCAACTCATCATCCCCGGTGAGTGGGACGCGCGTATTGATGCCTTTGTCGATGACTTCGACAAGCAAATCTTCCGCACCACCGTGCCGATAAAATAAGACGGAGCGACAGATGATACTGACCGTAGCCCGCAAGGAATTTCGGGAAATCATACGTGATGGCCGCATCAAGTGGTCGGCTCTTATCCTGGCTGTCATGCTGGTTGCGGCTTTGGCGACGGCGGGTCAGCGCTTCGCCGATATCTCTGCGGAGCGGGCTTCTGCGCAAGAAGTCGTCAACATGCAGTTCGCCGCACAGGGTGATAAGAACCCACACGCAGCGGCGCACTATGGTCTTTACGCATTTAAGCCGGTTACACCGCTATCGTTCTTCGACACCGGAGTGGGCAGCTACACCGGTGTTTCGATCTGGTTGGAAGCTCATAACCAAAATGATGCGGAAGGGGAGCCAGCACGGGATGCCACGGCGATCGCTCGGTTCGGAGAATTAACCGCCGCTTTTACGCTGCAAATGTTGTTGCCGCTTCTGGTTATTTTGTTGGCGTTTCCATCCTTCGCCGGCGAGCGTGAAGCAGGAACACTGCGCCAGGTGTTAAGCATGCAAGTGGCGCCGGTTCAGTTGTTGTTTGGTAAGGCGCTCGGGGCTGCGGCTGCCTTGAGTGTGTTCATTGGGCCTATCTTATTTCTGGGTCTCATCGGTCTCGTCTTTGCGCCCGGTGGTCTGGGCTACCTAGGGCACGGCGTTGTGCTGGTCGCGGTCTATATCGTCTATGCCTTGATCTTCTTGTTCCTGACGCTCGCGGTGTCCGCAAATGTGAAATCCGCACAGGCCGCACTGGTTGTCATGGTCGGGTTCTGGGCAGTCTCGAGCTTCGTGTTGCCACGGGCGGCATCCGACGTGTCGCGGCTTTTGTATCCCACGCCGTCCGCCGTTTCGTTCCAGGCCAATATCGATGAGGCTATGCAATCGGGGCTTGATGGCGTCAGTCCAGACACGATTGTTCAGCAGCGGCAGAAACAAACATTGGCGCTGTATAACGCTGAGACGGTCGAGGAGTTGCCGATCAATTTTCAAGGCATGATCTTTGATCTCCAGGAAAAACTGGGCAACGAAGTGTTCGATAAATTTTACGGTGACCTTTACGCCATATTCGATCAGCAGACAGGTCTGCACCAAGCATTCAGCATCGGGTCGCCGCGGATGGCGACGCAATTGGCGTCTATGGAGTTGTCAGGTACGTCGCTCAATCAGCACCTCGCCTTTACAAGCCAGGCTGAAAGCTACCGCCGGGACCTGATTGAGGGTATGAATCGCGATATCACCTTCAACTCAGAAGCGGGCCAGGCCGACTACCGGGCAGACTCCGCGCTTTGGGCATCAATAGAACCATTCGAATACCAGCCGGCGTCACTGGGTGCGTTGCTGGCGCGGCTCGGTCCGAGTTTCATGGTGATGTTCTTGTGGCTCGCTTTGTCCATTGTTGCCGGCGTGTTAGCCGTGCGCAAAGTCAAAGTCACGTTGGGTTAGGGGAGGCTTAGATGAAAGGGTTTAGGTCTGTCTTCGTCCAGGAATGGGTGATTCTCAAACACAACAGCACATGGTGGGCGATCCTCGGGCTGCTTCTCGTTTTGACGGTTTTGGCGGCTCTCAACGGCTCAGCCCGAACAAATCAGATGGCAGAAATGGGCGGTGGCCTAAACCAGAGTGAGCTGCAAACGCAAATGGCGTTACAGTCCGCTGTCGCGCGATGGGAAGCCGATCCGGAAGGCGACCCGCCGTCGGTGGCCAGTCCAGGGGCGCTTGGTCTGTCAGTTCTCAGCCACTACACGGTGTTGCCACCCACGCCCCTAGCGGCATTGTCGATTGGTCAGACCGATGTGCAGCCGACTTATTATAAGGTCACCGCTCATCCGGCATTGTCGTTTCTCAATGAGGCGGAGATTCAGAACCCACTTAACGTATTGGCTGGCAGCTTTGATGTGGCGTTCGTAATCGTATTCCTATTGCCGATTTTCATCGTCGCGTTGACCTTTGACCTGATGTCGAAAGAAAAAGAGCGCGGGGTTCTAGGATTGGTGCTGGCTCATGGCGTATCTAAGACCGCGTTTATTATTGCTAAAGGGGCCGCGCGGGCGCTACTGATTTTTACACTCCTTCTGCTCGTCGGTTTGGCGGCTGTCGTATTGACCGAGCCCGACTTGAGCAGTGCAGCGATGTGGATGCGCTTTGGTCTATGGTTCTTAATCGTTTCGCTCTACGCATTCTTTTGGTTTGCGCTGGCGCTGTTCGTAAACTCGCTGAACAAACCGTCCGTCACCAATGGCGTCATTCTTGCCAATCTCTGGCTGGTGTTCGTCGTGGTCATCCCGGCTTTGGTCAACGTCGCCGCGACAACGCTGTATCCGGCGCCGTCCCGGGTCGAATTAACCACTGAAATGCGAGAGGCCACGGAGGTTGCGGATCAAGAGTCCGCAGAGTCCCGAGAGGCATTCTTCTTCGATCATCCGGAAATGGTAGGCGGTGACGCCAACGCTGATCAATTTTTCCTACAGGTGCTGGCAACCGACTCGGCCGTTGAGCGGGCGATCGAGCCGCTGATGGAAGAGTTCGATGCTCAAGCCCAGCTTCGCCAAGATGTTGTTGACCTGCTGCAGTATGTCTCTCCAGCGATCATGGCGCAGAATGCGCTCAACGCTGTTTCAGGAACGGGGACAGAACGGTTCACAGATTTCGTAGATCAGGTGCTAGCCTTCCATGAGAATTGGCGCGGATTTTTCACTAGTCGCATTGTGAAGGGCAGCCGCATGTCGGCAGCGGAGTTTGATGAGATTCCAAGCTATGCCCACCAAGCAATGGCGACGAGGACAATTCTTCGCTCCACCCTCAGCCCTGCTGCCGGGTTAGCGATTTTTGTCTTGATCCTTGGCATTTGGTCGGCGCGGCGATATGCCCGCTATCCGGCTGTCTGAGTTCTTGTCGCCCAGAGGCGTGTTACGGCGCGGCCGTGTCTTCGTCTAATTCTTCGATCTTAAGAGCATCTAGGATTATGTTCGGGATGCGTGTCTCATTCCAAGACGGCGCCCATGTCTTGGTGCCCCGTACGATCACGAGTTCGTTCGAGTCAGAAATCCAGACTCTTTGTTCGCCGTAGCCAAGGAAAATTGCCATATCGTCGGCGTGATACCCTTCCGGTGCGACCGGGATCTCGGATTTCGGTTCTCCAAATTCACCCTTCTCGATATAGCTGCTGCCCAGCCACACATAATAGCCATAGAAGTCTCGAAGCGGTGACGGCGTTAGCATGGCGTCGATCCATGCGGTTGGAACCAATTGTTCACCGTTCCAGGTGCCGCGATTGCTGATCAGCAACCCGATCTTGGCCCAGTCATAGGGCCGTGAAAAAATGCAGCATGATTTCATGACTGAACCGTTGGGCCGGTCTAGTTACATTGCAGCGTCTGCCAGACCAAGCGGGCGCCAGAGTTTTTCTGAAAGGTAGTCGGCATAACGGCGTCCGGTTGCGCGCTCAATAACGATGCCGAGCAAGTTGGTTTCTTCGTTGTTGTAGTCAAACGTTGTGCCCGGTCGGTCGACCTGTTTGAGGTCAAGAATCATGCCGTCGAAGTCTTGTCCCAAACTGTATAAGGCCCCGCGGCTAAACAGACTGATGTCGTATGATTCGTTCATTTGTTCCAAGCCGGCAGCCATCCATAAGGTTTGCTGAATGGTCGCCGTGCCGCGCGGATCATCACGCCATTCCTCGACATATTTGCCGACCGGATCGGTAATTGTTTCGATGTGTCCTTCTTCTATGGCAATCCCGACCATAAGACTGAACACGCTTTTCGACATGGATTGGGGATTGAACCAGGTATCGCGGTCCGTCTCACCCCAATAGCGTTCCAGTTGGATTACGCCCTTATGCACCACGATCAATGTCTGCGATCCTTGCGCTTCCGCATAGGCGGCGGCTTCTTCTAGGCTTGCGTTTGGAATGGTCCGTTCAGCAGCTTCGGCGACCGGTATGGAATTCGTAGGAGCGCCGGGTACCGCTTCTTTTGGGTTGTACCAGTCTATCGGCAGGGTCAAAGGGTCGCCGCCGTTGACGGCGAGAAAGCGTTCAATAACAGCACGCTGCGACACAGCGCCTGCTATGCCAATAAAGAGAATGGCTGCGATTGCTACTAACGCATAGGTTTTAAAACGTTCCATGAGTGAAACTATTGCGCACCCTGCTCAGGGTCACAACATCCACCGCCTGCGTTCTGAGTGAAATTCATCCTGTAATATCAGTGTGATAGCTAAAAGAGTCGATTTACGGCCACAGAGCGTTCACGGCATCCATAAATTATTGGTATATCGGTGCCAGGTGGGTCTATTCCGCCGCCCGTTGGTCTGGATCCGTGGCATCAATGTGGCCCGCTTCTTCCGCATCACGGGCAAACATTTCCTCAAGCTCCTTCGCCCCCTCTTTCGCGAGATCTTGCATTTTCTCTTCGTCGGTGTGATGGGTGTAGTGCTCGAACAAGCGCATACGGTCATGTTCCATGAAGCGCGAGACAATGCTATCCGCCTTGTCTCGATCATCGCCCAAACCAACCAGCAGGTCGCGAGTGAGTTCTAGAGACGACGAGAAAGTCTCGCGCCAAATAATGATGATTCCCAAATCCATCAGCCGATAGGCATGTTGTCGATTGCGAGCTCGCGCGTAGACTTCTAGGTGCGGAAAGTTCTTGCGCACCATCTCTGCCGTTGTGAGGGACGCTTCGACATCGTCAATCGCAAGAACAAATGCGCGCGCCTCTTCAGCCTTAGCGGCCCGCAGCAGGTCAAGTCGCGACGCATCGCCATAGTAAATCTTGGCGCCATAGCGCTTTACGAAGTCGACTTGATCGGCGCTGATGTCCAGCGCCGTGAAGGAAATTTTCTGAGACGACAACACGCGTCCGATGATCTGACCAAAACGACCGAACCCCGCGATAATGACATGGCCTTGATCCGCCGGTGGCTTTTCATAGGACGGCGTGATGGGTTTCTTTGTCATGGATGTAACGCGGTCGTTAATCAGGCCCAGCAACGGCGTTGCCGCCATCGATAGGCCGACCACAACAATCAGCAAGTCGGACGTGCCTTGGGGAAGAACACCGGCGGCAACCGCGGCCGTAAAAATTACAAAGGCGAACTCACCGCCTTGAGGAAGGACGCAAGCCAAGTCTTTGGCCGATGCGGGTTTCAATTTCCACAATCGACCGAGGGCGTATAAAATTGCACCCTTACTTGCGAGTAGCCCGACAGTCAGTCCGATCGCCACGCCGGGCGCTGTGCCGATCAGGCCAAGATTAACGCTCATGCCTACAGAGATAAAAAACAGTCCCAGCAACAATCCCTTGAAGGGCTCAATATCTGCTTCCAGTTCGTGGCGATATTCTGAATCGGCCAGAAGCATACCGGCCATAAACGCCCCCAACGCCATCGAGACCCCGACCATCGACATCAACAGTGCCGTACCGATCACGATGAGCAAGCCGGTCGCGGTAAATAACTCAGGAATTTTTGTCGATGCCACAAGCCGTAAGACCGGGCGCAGCAAATAGTGGCCACCGACGATCACCGCGACCATGACGCCCGCGACCTCTGCAATGGCCAGCCAGACCGGGGTTCCCCCCGCAGCGGCATCTTGAACACCAAGAATGGGAATCACGGCCAGGATCGGAATCACCGCGACGTCTTGAAACAAAAGAATAGCGAACGCTGCCCGACCGTGGTGTGTCGGCAGCTGCCCCTTTTCAGCGAGAAGTTGCAGCACAAAAGCCGTTGATGAAAGGGCTAGGCCCAATCCAATGACCACCGCCGGGCCGAACCCGGTTCCTGTTCCATAGGCAATGCCGCCGATGACCGCGGCGGTCACCGCGACTTGCGCGCCACCGAGGCCGAACACCGCGTTGCGCATTACCCACAATCGGCTCGGTTGGAGTTCCAGGCCAATAATAAACAGCAGTAACACCACGCCAAATTCAGCGAAGTGTAGAACTTCTTCTGCATCGGGAATTAGGCCGAGGGCATAGGGGCCGATGATAACGCCAGCAGCGAGATAGCCGAGAATCGCGCCCAACCCAAGGCGGCGCGATAGCGGCACCACAATAACGGCGGCGGCGAGAAAAATAGCCGTTTCAGCAAGAAAATCCATGACACCTCAGACTCGTCAGACTGTCAGGACTTAGGCGCTCCGGAGCCACGGCGCAAGGGCAATCCCGCACGACGTGGCGGCATAAGAACCCTACTGTATGTCTGGGTTCTGAGTAGAGCCAACACCTTCGTCGGTCAGTGCCGCTGGACTCGAAGCAGGCTGATCCGCGTCGGTCTCAACGACCGACAGTCGCGTGCGTAGGGCTTCAATTTCCGTCATCAAACCCTCGATCACTTTCGCCGTTGGGTCAGGCAAGTCACCACGTGTGACTCCGTAGGGTTCAAAGGCATCTTCGCTGGAATTGTCAGGCGTGTTGACGACCCGGGCAGGAATACCCACCGCCATGGCCCCGCGCGGGACGTCTTTTGTAACGACGGCGTTGGCGCCTATGCGCGCGCACTCATGAACTGTAACAGGGCCGAGAACTTGGGCGCCCGCGCCAATGACGGCGCGGTCCAGTATTGTCGGATGACGGCAGCCGCCAACACCGTCGTGGGGGGAAAGGCCGCCCAGGGTGACACCATGATAAAGGGTGACGTCGTTCCCAATCCGCGCGGTTTCGCCAATGACCACGCCATGCCCATGATCAATGAACAGGCGCTCGCCAATGGTGGCGGCGGGGTGAATTTCAATACCGCTCAACAGCCGACCGATCTCTGAGACCAAGCGCCCAAAAAAATGTAGGCCGTGGCGCCACATGAAATTGGCGACCCGGTGAAAGGCCAGCGCTCGAACCCCCGGATAGAGAAGGGCGATTTGCAGCAGGGAGCGCGCTGCCGGGTCCCGCTTTTGAATGGAGCGGAGGGTGTCTAGAGTGCTGGACATCATATTCCTGGCCAAGTGTTTGAATTCACAAACAAATCACTGTCTGACGGACCGCTGACATAGGGCCCGTATCCGGTGGGCGCAACCCGCCTAACGATGAATATGGCACATAAATAGAATAATATTCCTTATATCACGATAAATTGATTGCAATTGAGGAAAATATTCTTCTATGAACGCACAGTATTAAGCAGATAACCGCAAGGACAATCCTATGGACCCGATCGATCGCAAAATCCTGGCTCACCTTCAGGCCGACGCCTCTATGTCCATCGCCGACATCGCGGACAAGGTTGGCCTGTCGCAAACACCATGCTGGAAACGTATCCAGAAAATGGAGGCTGCCGGTGTCATCAAAGGGCGGGTGGCGTTGCTGAGTGGCAAGAAATTGAATCTCGGTCTCACCGTCTTCGTGCAGCTGAGAACCAAACAGCATGACGACGTTTGGTTGGCCAAGTTCGCCCGCGCGGTTTCTGAAATGCCAGAGGTCGTCGAGGTCTATCGTATGGCAGGCGACATCGACTACCTGCTGCGCGTCGTCGTACGCGATACGGAAGCCTATGATCGCTTCTACAAAACTCTGATTAAGAAGGTGCCGTTGCACGACGTGTCGTCATCCTTCGCCATGGAAGAAATCAAATACACGACGGCCCTACCAATTGATGTTGAGCGCGCGGCTTAACGCCTAACGCACATGCCTATCTGACGGCGGATGGTGCTGCTTGCCCCTCGGGGATCAACGTCTTGAACGGAGCGTCGCCACGGCTTTTGCGCCAGTCGGCCTTCACACGTTCCATAAATGCCGGATCAGTGTAGAGGTCGATGGCCGTTGCGGTGATGGTTTTCGCCGCCGTCACCAGTGCTTTCGTTCCAATGGTTGTTCCGGTGGCTGCAACCACGGGCCAGGAGTGGGTCGGTAAGCCGTAGCCGTACGAGGCCACGCCCAAGCCACCGATCGGCACGAACCAGGAAATATCACCGACGTCTGTTGAAGCGCGGGCTGGTGTCGGCTCGTCGGCCAATGGTTGAATCGTTGTGTGGAGGGCAGGGGTGTCATCGTCGCCAATGGCGCGGCCAAACGGGTCTTGGAATTCAAGCTGGGTTGTTCGGGCGAATGCCAGTTCCTGCTCTTCCCATCTCGGGGCACCGATGGTCGATAGGTTCTTGTATGTTTGTTCCGACAAGGCACGCACCGTAATCATTTCGTGAATTTCGGATTGGATTTCGACAGCTTCCAACTCGGTGCGGCTCATTTTGGCTGCGGCTTCGGCAATCTCTTTGATCCATTCAAAGTATCCGGTGACATCTTCAAAGGTATCGGCGCGGATGTAGTACCAAACCTCGGCTTCCGGCGGCACCACGTTCGGCTGCCCGCCACCTTTGGTAATGACGTAATGAATACGCGCATCGGGCTTAATGTGTTCGCGCATGTAATTGACGCCAGCGCTCATCAACTCAACGCCATCTAAAGCAGATCGACCGGACCAAGGCATCGCAGAGGCATGGGCGGCCGAACCGCGGAACTTAAATTTCACGTTGGCGATGGCTTTGGTGTTGCCGTAAGACGCGCGATTGCGGTCGCTCGGATGCCAATTCAAAATTACGTCATCATCTTTGAAGTAACCCGCGCGCAGCATGTAGACCTTGCCGATCCCGGTTTCCTCTGCCGGTGTGCCGTAAAGCTTGATCGTGCCCTCAAACGCGCCGGCTGCAATCAATTCCTTAATCGCTAGGGCGGCCCCGGTGGAGCCGACACCGAACACCGAATGACCACAGGCATGACCCGCTTCCGGGTTGGGGCCCAGTGTTGGGACAGGGCTTGCCGCTTGGGATACCCCGGGCAGCGCGTCGAACTCGGCAAGAATTCCGATCACTGGCCCACTGTCGCCGTAGGTGGCGACAAAGGCGGTCGGCATCCCTGCGACGCCGGACTCAACAGAGAAGCCATTGTCGATCAATAGATCTTGCAACTCTTTGGAGGACTTATTCTCTGCCAATCCGATCTCGGCGTAGGACCAGATGTTCTGATTAGCGGTTTCCAGCACTTGGGTTTGGCTATCGAGCCAGGACCAGGCATCGCGCTTAAAGCCATCAACGTCGGCAGCATGCGCGACGGTGGCAGAAAGCAGAAACGCTGCAGCGGTGAAAAGTGTTGATCTAATCATGAGGTCGTCTCCGGTATTAAAATCTTGGAAAAGAGTGTCGTTGAAGGGGATGCGGAGTCAAATAGTGTGTTGGGCGTGTTGCCTTACTGAACGAACTTTCCGTCTTTCAGCCATACCTCGCCATCAAGGGTGACGGTGCAGTCGAGGAGTAAGTCGCGCCAGCGGAAGAACCGGCCACTGACCGTGCCGCCTAACTCGCCGTTGTTGCCGATGCCAAGCCTCACCACACCTTCGCCGTAGCCGTAATAGGCCACCCACCCTGGGGTGATCTCGGGGTTCAGCAGCGGATTAAACCCCAAGCCAAATTCGCGGAAGTACTTGGCGCTATCTGGGGCGGCGTCCAATTCGGCGAGTAAGTATTCCTCACCAACATCGGCCGTCGCGCCGGTAATCTTACCATTGGTATAGACGATTGTTGCGTTGGTGACGCTGTGTTCACTCCACGCTGAGTGAGGGTAAACAACTTGGCCCTGCACAGTTGATTCCAGGGGCGCCACACGGATCACGCCGCCTGGTATTTCCACTTCCCGATCGAGGAACGGCGCGCCCTTGCGCATGCGAGCGGCCGAGGCATCGCCGTTTTGTTGAATGATGTCCCGTCCTTCTGCGCGGAAGCGAATATTTGTTCCGGCGGGGGTTGTCACGCGGACCTCGGCATCGCGCATAGCGGCGATAAATCGATCTTGGTGTTCATCTAAGGCAGCAAGGTCCGTTTCTAAGATGGCCTTTTGATACACCGCATCAATGACCTGCATTGGTGGCGGCGGGAATCCAGGCAGCACGTTGACCCCAGTGAGGCCGGTTACGTTGCCGGACGGGCTGTAGGCATCCGTCCAATGAAAGTGAATAGTCCGGCGTGGTCCGGCTTTCTCCTGCAATAGAATTTGCAACGCTTTGTACGCGGGCAGTGTTGGGTTGGCGCCGGGCATCATCACTGCGGCGTCGATGTCTTCCAGCATCTTCACATAGGCATCACGGGATTTGGCAAAGCCATCGCGGATCACATCCTGGTCCCAGCCATCGGGGTAGGGTGGATCAAGGACATCAATCACACCCATGTCGATCGCCTCTGCCTGCATCACAGCGTAGCGAAAGTGAGGCACAAACGCTTCAAACATACCGGGCTGGGCGACTGAGAGAACTTTCTCCCCGGGCTCAAGCTGTAGCTGTTCAACGATCCGTTCTGCCACCGCGCGGTAATCTATCGTCCCCTGGGGCAAACCAGATTGAGCGTAGGTCGGTATCGAGAGCGTGGCTCCAACTCCAAAGCACACGCAAAAAAGTCCTGCAACAACTGCTCTCATTTTAGTCCTCTTACTCAAGTCCTATCTCATGATCTAAGCCCAGCACCCAGGTGCGTACAGCGCCTTCTGCTTTGGGCGCCATCCAGGAAACAAGCCACGGCATCCGCCGCACTAGCCGGGCTGTCATAGTTTTGCCCCGTGGAATCTCGGTCGCGCGGGCGACGGTTTTAACCACCGATTCAATCACCGGGCGACGCAAAGATTCATAATCCGACAATCGATCCTCTGCCACCAGGGCGGCAAAGACATAAGCGTCCTCAATGCCGAGGTTCATGCCGCGCGCGCCAAAGGCGGAATGAATGTGGGCGGCATCCCCGGCGAGACAGATGTTATCAGCGTAGAGCGGTTTGGCGATGCGATGGGCGAAGCCGAACTCAGAGTCCCATTGTACTGAATCGATCGTTGTGCCCGGTGGCAATCGAGTGAGGGGGGTCGACGACATTGCTGACTATGCGCCACAAGTTGTCCTTGATCCGAATGAACAGCAGAACACCATCGTCCAACAAAAACGCGTTGATGAATTCGTCATCAAGTGTGGTTTGTAACCGAGCATCGTACAGGTACCAGGGTTCCGGATAAGCCGAGCCGGGAAAGTCGCGACCCAGTGATTTGCGGACCGTGCTGTGGGCGCCGTCGGCCCCAAGTACGACAGAGGGTGTGAGCGTTTCGCCGTTTGAGAGCGTCGCCGTAATACCGCCGTCTGCCGTTGCGATATCGGTCAGGCCGATACCACGTTCGATGGTGATGCCACGCTCGGTCAACGCTTCGGTGAGCAGGCGTTCCGATTCCATTTGCGACAGCACCAGCATGAAGGGGAAGCGATGATCCGCATCGCCAAGACCAATCGTTGCCAGTTTCCGATCCGGTCGCCACAGGTTCATGCCGCGCGCCATCCGCCCGATCTCAAGCATGCGGTCTGTGACGCCGGTGGACTCCAAAAGGTCGAGCGTGCGCGGATTGACCCCGAGGGCTTTGGACTGGGTTGTCGGTTTGTCCGCTGAATCGATGATTCGCGCCAGTATACCGCGTTCGCGCAGAAACAAGGCGGCCGCCAGGCCGGTCGGTCCCGCGCCAACGATGAGAGGTGTTTCGGTGGTCATAGAATAGTGTCGCCCACCCCTTGCCCTTCCAGCAACTGGAAGCTTATATGGGGGAGGAAACCTTCCAAGGAGATGGGCCATGAATATCGGTGAAGCCTCTAAGCTGTCCGGATTGCCGGCCAAAACCATCCGCTACTACGAAGACACCGGCTTGATCGCGCCTCCGGCTCGGGCCGAAAACGGCTATCGCGATTACTCGGATACCGACGTGCACAAACTCCGGTTCGTCCGCCACAGCCGCGGTCTTGGGTTTTCTGTCGACGAGTGTTCGCAGTTGCTGTCTCTGTACGAAGACAAAGGTCGACAGTCTGGCGATGTAAAAGCCATCGCCCAGAAACATCTCACCGAGATCGAAGAGAAGATCCGCGAGCTACAAGAGTTGCGTTCAACGCTCGATCACTTGGTCAACACCTGTCATGGCGACGGTCGGCCCGACTGCCCGATCTTAGAGGGTATCGCGGACCCGGCGAGCATTTAGGCGCAAACCCGACATAAGGTGATGGAATAACAGCGCGATGTCGGCGTTTGTTAATCTGTATTCGTTTGAATAGAGGGTCATGGGTTTGATTCAACACAATAATTTTAAGTAGATGCCGTCATGCATGGGCTCGTTCCACGCAAAAGCGCGTTTTGCTTTTTTTACCGCTTCACATCCACTTGCGTTTCCACCAGGCGATCGGGCCGGTGAGGGCCAGAATGATCGCCAGAATCGCGACCAGATCATTCACCCAAATGAACTCGCCATGAATGATATTGCCGGTGTGAATGTCGGCCAGAAACAGAAAGAACGTCGTGCCCTCAATCGGGGGGTAATTCACGCCCGAGGGCTCGAAGCCAGTTGCCAATGTGCCCTTGGAAATCATCCGTGAGTTTTTCAGGTACCACGTGTCGCCGCTGCGGGTGGCATCGGTCATAGCCAGGTGATCTGCCGGCATCTCGACAAAGGTCCAGTCTGTATCGCCGATCTTGCGATAGGCGTTGCCCCGGGTGCCGATGCCGACGAACAGGTATTCGCCTTCCCGCAGCAAATTGACGAGGCCGGCATCTGTGCCGCCCGTCGTCGGTAGGGTTTGGTCTACGGCCCAGGTGCGTCCACTATTGTCAGAGGTCAGAACGCCAAATCGGGTGGAGACGGAAAGCCGGTCGGGCTCGTCGGGGTAGGCGACCACATATCTGACTTCGCCTTCCAATGACTCGAATTGATAGATTGGCGGCAGGCTTTCTCGCTCCAGCCGCACCGTCTTGCCGTAGTCGATTAGGGCGAAGATATGATCGACCATGACGCCGGTAATGCTGAGATAAAGAATGGGGACAATCGCGACGATGCCGATCACCGGGCCGTGGCTGCGATAGAGCCAGCGCAGAATCTGTTGGCGCTTTTTGAGTTGTCCACCCGCTTTTTCATTGCGCCATTTGCGCGGCAGCCACCAAAACATGAAACCGGTGGCACCTAGGATGCCCATAGCGATGCCACCATAGTCGTTGATCAAAGTGGACCAGGGTTGCGTCAGCGCCCCTTTACCCACATGCAAGTCGAGGACAAAGCGGTTCAAGGCTACGGTGTCTGGCAGGCCGGTCACTGTAACTTCATCTACATCAACCCAAGTGATGTCGTCGGGCTGTGCAATATCGAAGCGAAAGAGGCGACCATGATGCACCGCGCCGACCAGCTCTGTCGCAGTGCTGCCCTCGCTCAAGCTGCTGATCATATGGTTGTCGAGGGCAAAGGGTTGGGCGGCTTGATCGTCAGGACCAAGGGTCCATATGCCGTCGTCGGTTGCGAGGTAAATGAGAGGGCTTTCCGTCGCTGTGACAAAGCGGAACACTTGCGGATGCCCGCTCTCACCAGCAAATGGAATGTCAGACCAGGTCGCACCACCATCAATCGTTCGCCACAGGCCGCGCTCTGACGCACCGATCCAAAGTTGCTCATCGTTCGCGTCGACTTGGATGTGACGTATCACGGTTCCCGGCACCAACCGGTCGATGCGCGCCGACGTCACCCAGCTCGGTACACTCCACTGATGCGACCAGCGCCAATCGTGGTGGTCCAAAATCCAACCGGTGATGCCAAGCACAGACAACCAAGCCAAGGCTGCGAGTCCAGCCCACCGATGTACCAGGCGCACCACAGGATAGAACCGCGATGCGTTTTTTTGCGTCGTCGTATCACTATCAGCGGTGGCGTCCGCCATAGCCTGTTCCTAAATGTTGACCGAGCTCATCGCCGCTTCGGGGTAGCGCAGGCCAGATACCGCATCCGCCGGGCTGGCGGCTTCAATCGCGGCAAGGTCGTCACTCGATAATGCGACGTCTGCCGCACCAACGTTTTCATCGAGACGTGCGATTTTCCGGGTGCCGGGGATCGGCACGATCGTGTCGCCCTGGGCCATTACCCAGGCAATCGCCAATTGCGCCACCGTACAGCCTTTGGCCGCAGCGATTTCACCCAGCTTGTCGACCAATGCTTTGTTGGCATTGAAGTGCTCCGGTGTGAAACGCGGCATGAAAGAGCGGGTATCGCCGTCGACCTTTACGTCGTCGGCCTTTTCAAACACGCCGGTGAGGAAGCCGCGGCTCAAGGGTGAATAGGGGACGAACCCGATACCCAATTCCTGACATGTGGGTATGACATCGGTTTCGACCTCGCGGCTCCACAGGGAGTATTCGGTCTGCACAGCGGCGATGGGATGCACAGCATGGGCTTTGCGAATGCTGCCCGCGCCCGCTTCATTGAGGCCGAGGTGCCTGACCTTGCCCGCTTGAACCAACTCCGCCATCGCACCGACCATCTCTTCGACCGGTACGGTCGGGTCAACGCGGTGGGCGTAATAGAGGTCAATCACATCTACGCCGAGGCGCTTCAGACTCTCGTCGCAGGCGGCTTTGACATAATCTGGGTTGCCGTTGGCGGGGGTAACACCGCCGCCTTCAATCAGGCGTAGCCCAAACTTGGTCGCGAGGATGACATCGTCGCGCCGGCCCTTGACCGCCTTGCCCAGCAATTCCTCGTTATGGCCATTGCCGTATAGCTCTGCCGTATCGAAGAAGGTTACACCCAGGTCGATGGCATGGTTGATCGTTTTGATCGACGCTGCGTCATCATTGCCGGCTCCGTAGAACACCGACATACCCATACAGCCAAGCCCGACAGCGGATACCGTGAGGCCTGAATTTCCAAGATTTCTAGTTTTCATGAGCGCCAGTGTAACGCCTATCGGCCTTCGCGCCACCAGGTCAAAAGCGGCAGGGACAATAAGACGATCAAAGCCAGCCACGCCGGAATGAGGGCGATTTCACGCACGCCGTCGACGACATATTGATCGTTGGCCTTGAACCCAATCCAGGATTGGCCGTGCGCAATCCGCTCCGGCGCGACACGCCGCACAGTTGGTACACCGCGGTCAGTCACCCAGAACAAACCGCCGCCGGTCGCTTCGACAACTGGCTTGAGGCGTTCTTCCGTTGATATGACATCTTGATTCTCAAGCGGGTTGGCTGCCCCTACGGCGACAACGGTCGATAATACGCCGTCGTTGATACGGTAGAGCCCTTCATCGTCGGCTGGAACTTGCGCAACAAAGCGACCACCTTCAGTGTATTCCGGTTGCACGACCTGATCAGATCCGTCAGGTGCCGTCACCGTCACGGCGCGCACCCGGTCTTCTAAGCTGGTTCGGACAACGCTGATGGCGCTGCCGTCCACTGTTGCCGTCAGTGCTTCTTCCTCTAACTCAGGTTCCTTCATCAGCCAGTGGGCAAGACGGCGTAGCATTTCTGCTTGTGGTCCACCGCCATCAAAGCCTTTGCTCCAGAGCCACATAGTGTCGCTAAGCAGTAGCGAAACCCGGCCTTTGCCGACACGATCAAGCATCAGTAGTGGCCGTTCACCGGCCCCCTGCATCAGTTCCTGTCCCGACGACGACAGCACTTCGACTTGGCGCAACCATCGGCCCCACGTCGGTTCTGTTTGTCCGAGTGGGGATAGTGATGCGGTCACCGGGTGGCGCGCGCCGGCGTCACTGATGCGGGGCAAAAACGGACGGTCATAAACCAAGCCAGTTGGGGCAGCGGGCAGAACATTTTGCAGTGGACTATCGAACAGCGAAAATGAGTCCGCATACTCAGGCCCTACGGACAGCATCACAGCGCCGCCATCGAGCACGTAGCTCGCGATATTCATCATGAATTGGAAGGGCACCAGGCCGCGGCGGCTGTAGCGATCAAAAATGACCAGGTCAAAATCATGGAGTTGTTCTTCGAACAGTTCTCGAATGGGAAAGGAGATCAGGGCCAGTTCGTTCAACGGAGTGCCGTCGTCCTTCGACAGGGGGCGGAGGATCGTGAAATGGACCAAATCAACATTAGGGTCGGATTTCAGAAGGTTGCGCCAAGTGCGCTCGCCGACATGGGGTTGGCCCGAGATAAGCAAAACACGCAAGCGATCCCTAATCGCGTTGACCGTCACGAGCGTGCGATTGTTGCGCCGTGAAATTTCACCCTCAGCCGGAGCAACTTCCAATTCGAAGACGTTGGATCCGGGATGATCGAGTGACGCGACAACCTCGAGTGTCTCGTCGATCCGCATGGTGAATTGCTGTATGGCCCCGCCATCGGTGCGCAAACTGGCTGACACCGGCGTGCCCGATGGCAGGCTGGTATCTTCGACACGCAGTCGAAGGGCGACTGTTTTTTCGACGAGGCCGAACTCTGGCGCTTCGACCACCACAATCCGGCGATCCTGCTCATCACGGCGGCCGGTCAAAAGAACATGCACTGGCGCGTCAATGCCCGATTGCTCTGCTATGCTGGGGGCATCATGGATGATGCCGTCCGTGACAAGAACTACACCGGCAAGACGGCTGCTCGGAACATCCGATGTCGCCTTTGATACGGCTTCAAATAACCGCGTGCCATCGCTGCGTCCGCCTGCGGTCTCTGAGGTCAGGCGCACCGTCCGTACATCTGTTGCTTTCAGTTTGTCGAGGACCGCAGTCAGCTCAGCGACTGTTTCCGCTGTTCTCAAGGGTCGATCATCAAGCTGTTGCGACAGGCTCTCGTCGATCACTACGACGGCGACATCATTTAAGGGTGTGCGGTTCTCTATGGCGGCGCGCGGATCCAATACGGCGGCGGCAAGAATGACCAGTGCGATGATGCGTAGCCCAGCGGCCCGTGACCTGCGGGCCAAGGCGTAGCCGGATAGCAAAATGCCGATCGCCAGAACGAACAGCAATATTGGAATCGGCACGAGAGCGGAGAAGGTGATCTCGGTCATTGAGTCAGCCGCTGCATAATGGCGGGCAGATGAACTTGATCGGCCTTGTAGTTCCCCGTCAGCGCATACATCACCAGATTGACGCCAAAGCGATAAGACCATTCTCGTTGGCGTTCACCACCGGGAACGACGGGATAAACCGGCAGGCCCCTACCGTCGCGCGCCCAAGCGGCTGCCCAGTCGTGACTGCCGATTATGATCGATGACACACCGTCGTTGCTGACCGAGCCGCGTTCCACATAGACCGGCGCCCCTGTGTATCGTCCCGGCAGGTCGGGCAGGAGATAAAAACTTCGGCGCAGAACATGATTCTCCGGCACTTGCATGAGTTGGGAGACGTTGAGACGCATCAGCACATTGTTGAGAGCTTGGCCGACCTGTTCTCCTTCGTCGCCTTCGTTGGCTCCAATTTGATTTGGCGCATCAAAAACGATCGTGCCACCCCGCCCCAGGTAGTCATTGATTCTGGCGGCGGCTTGTTCCGATGGTGGCTCCTGATCTGGTGCTATGCGCCAATAGACAATGGGATAAGGGAAGAGCTCATCTGTTTCAGGATTAACCTCGGCCGGCGCGGCCATTTCAGCTGACGTTCGCGCGGCGAGGACATCGGTTAGCGCGCCAAGTCCCTGCGCTGACAACTGGTCAATGTTAGTGCGGCCGGTGCGCACGTAGGCGAGCCGGGTCTCAAGCACGGCATCTATAGTCGCGGGGTCGAATTCGTCTTCTGCCCCTAGAGCAGGGCTAGGGGCAGTGGTGATGATCATCAAACCGAGAGCTGCTGTGGCGCCAACGCGGCTAGCTTGTGGGATCGAAACCAAGCCACGTAAGGCGAGCGAAATAAGTAGGTCGATTGTAAACAACACCAAAGCAGCAAACAGCAGCCATGGCTTTAACGTGCGTTCAGCGGCGACTGCGTCAAAGTTGGCGACGGCGACATTCGTCGGCCACGCACTCTGAGCGTCAATCGGTCCGATTGTCGGGCCGAGGTTCACAGCAATCTTTGTTGCGCCAGCGCCGTAGTAGCCCGGTGGGTGCGTTGGTCCGAGGTCTGGGTCGGAAATGTCGTTCCGATCGAGAGCCAACACGGTCGGTGGCGGCGTGATCAGCTGGCCGTCACCGGTCAAAACTTCACGCGCCGGCAAACTGGGTGGCAATGCCGATGTTACTTCGTTGACGCCGCGACTGAGGTCAAGCACGCGGCGAAGCATGTCGACCATGACCCCTGACAAGGGCAGTGTCGACCAGTCTGGTGTTGCGGTGACATGAAATAAAACGACCCAACCTTTTCCGCGGCGTTCAGCGGTGACGAGGGGGGTCCCATCCTCAAGCCGCGCCCAGGTCCGCTGAGTTAGGCCGGGCGAAGGCTCGGCAAGGATTTGGGAAGACACCAAAACATCGTCTGGCACCGTCAGGCCAGCGAACGGACTTTCCACTGGGAACGGCGCGAGGCCGACCGGTTCCGTCCATGACATCGTGCCACCGAATGTGCGCCCGCCACCGCGCAGCCGCACCGGCAACAGCGAGTCGACGTTGCCGTCCAGTGTTGCTCCTGCAAAGCGTATCAAAACACCGCCGCGGTCTATCCAAGGCTCGAGCAATGTCACTTCTGGGGCCGTGACCCGGTTGCCACTGGCGAGGACCACGACTGCGAGGTCGCGTCGTAAGAGGTCCGGCAGTGTTCCGCCGCGCACCTCAGCATAGGGCAGCAAAGCTTGAGTGACGTAGTACCCATCCTCTAGGAGCGGTGTGATGATGCCATCTGGGTTATCAGAAACCACCCCGACTGGCCGTCGGGTCCAGCGGTCATCAAGTAAGTAGATGCTTGCCGCGCCAAGTTCATTCTCAACCATCAGCCGAGTCATGCGATTCCCCAGCTCAGTCGGAACGGTAAACCGCGCGTTGCTGACAGCGTCGCCGTCCTCAAAATTAGCGTCTGTTCGCGCCACAGTTCGCCCTGCTGCATCGAGTGCGATGACGGCCGTGGTGCTCGGCAGAGCGATCGCAGCGGCAGGACGGCGTACCGTTACCTCGATAGTATTGTCATCGCCCTCAGGCACTCTATCAGCGGGTCCTAAGACAAATGGGCCGGCACGATCAGCATCGGTTAGGACCGTTAGGCGTCCAAGCTTCTGCAGATACGTGGCGATCTCTTTATCCGCGCTGGAGGCGACACCGTCTGTCAGCCAGAGCGCTTCTGCAGGTGGGCGTAGATCACTGTCGCGCAAACGTTGGAGCGCCGTTGTCCGATCAGAGGGCCATGGTTTTGCAGTCATGGCTCGGGCTAAGGCAAGAGCTTGCCCGGGCGGTACAAAGGACAAAGCGTCGGCCTTACCGGTTTGTGTGGGTGCTGTTGTTGCCAACAGCACAGGCCGGGATTCTCGCACGGCGCCTTCGAGCAACCGTACTAACGCAGATTGTCGTTGAGTCCATTGCGGCGCCGCCGCCCAGCCATCGTCAACCACAACAACCAACGGGCTTTGTTGCATGCTTTGGCGTTGATTGAGCACCGGCTCGGCCAGCGCAACGATAAGGAGGGCGATGCAGGCGAGACGCAGCAGTAACAGCCACCACGGTGTGCGCGCCGAAGATTTTTCAGGTGATGACAATCCGAAGAGGAGGCGGATGGCGGGAAAAGCAAGGCGTCGTGCCGCCGGCGGAGTTACCCGCAGCAGCAACCAGATCAGCGGCAGAACAGCCAGAGCGGTCAGGACCCATGGGCTTGCAAATGTCAGAGCACCGAGCGTCACCATGGCTGTTCAGCCAAACGATTGTGCAGGCTGACCAACGCTGTGTGGGGCGGCTTGTCGGTATGGTGAACGCCAAAAGTCCAGCCGATCCGATTGGTCAGGGCTATAAGTTGAGCGCGATGGTCAGCCAGTCGTTGGCGGTAATCTGATCGCACGTCTTCTGTCCGTTCGATAAGGAGTTGGCCTTCATCCTCCATACCCTGAAATCGGATTCGCCCGTTGTATGGCAGTGACTCTTCTGCAGGATCGAGCACTTGTAGCAGGTGGCCGCGTACGGCGCGTCCCACGAACGACGTTAATGTTGCTTCCAGCGTTTTGATGGGGACTAGAAAATCACTGATCAACACCACGGCAGAATGACGGGGCAGGGACTCCGGCGCCTGCGGCAGGTCGGTGGTTGGCGCATCGGCGATTGAGCGCTCGAGATGGTGTGCCATTTGAATCAAAGCGAGCCGCCCGGACGCCGCCTTGGCATTTGCACCGAGAAGGCTGACACGTTCGCCGCCTTGCAGCATGAGCGACGCCAAGCCTAACCCTAGGACGCTGGCACGCTCGGCTTTTGTCGGTAATTTTTTAGAGGATTGAAACGCCATGGACGGTGAGCAGTCACACCACAGCGCGCCCGTCTGTGCTGCGTCCCATTCCCGTTCGCGGACAAACACCGGACCAAACTTAGCAGACTGTCTCCAGTCTATCGTGTGCGCTGGATCACTTTGGGTGTAATGCCGAAACTGCCAGAAGGTATCGCCCGGTCCTGCCCGCCGTCGGCCATGGCTGCCGAGGGACACGGTCGCAGCAACACGATTAGCATCTATCAGAAGCGGCGGCAGTGTCGATGCGGCCAGCTCGGCGTTGTGCTGAAGAACCTGGGCGGATACGGGCATAGGAATTCGGCGCGCTTAACTCGGGTCAGCGGCGTCGCGTAGACGTTCAATCACATCGCCAAGGCTGCGGCCATCGGCCCGAGCGGTGAAGCTCAAGGCCATGCGGTGTTGCAAGACCGGCTTTGCCAAGGCCAGAACGTCATCTACCGAGGGGGCGAGACGCCCATCGAGAAGGGCTCGGGCCCTGACAGCGAGCATTAAGGCTTGGCTGGCGCGAGGCCCTGGGCCCCAGGCCACCCAATCCCGCACTTCGCTGATCTCTGTCGTCTCCGGACGGCCCGCTCTAACCAGTTTCAAAATAGCGTCGATTACACTGTCGCCGACCGGCAACTGTCGCACTAAGGCCTGTGCATCCATTAGGTCATTTGCGGTCATTA
>WLXB01000160.1 GCA_012103295.1 Alphaproteobacteria bacterium
CTCCTGGGCACCAATACGGGGCACGATTGCGTAAAGCGAAGAAGTCAAACACGACGAATGATGCGTAGACTGCGGGGGGGCACGATGACCAATCACGTACATCAAGGCGATTTGCCATCAGGCATTTCGTTTTCTCATGCCGTTGCTGTCGATACAGAGACAATGGGCCTCAGTGTCGCACGGGATCGCCTTTGCGTGGTTCAGCTTTCAAGTGGCGACGGAGATAGCCACATCGTCCAGGTTTCCAAGCCGTATGATGCGCCAAATTTGAAGGCTCTTTTCACCGACCCGGGGTTGATAAAGATATTTCATTTTGCGCGCTTCGACTTGGCGATGATTTTGAAACACCTTGGAGTTCGATGCGAGCCCGCCTATTGCACGCGAACCGTATCAAAATTATGCCGGACGAATACTGACCGGCATGGTCTTAAAGATTTGTGCCGTGATTACCTTGGCGTTGAAATTTCTAAGCAACAGCAGTCATCGGACTGGGCGGCCGAGAATCTCAAACCTGAACAGGTCGAGTATGCCGCGGCGGATGTTCTATATCTTCACCGTCTCAAAGAGGAAATGGATCGATTGCTTGATCGCGAAGGCCGGCGTGATTTGGCCGAGGCTTGCTTTCGTTTCCTGCCCGACCGAGCGGCGTTAGACGTTGCGGGCTGGCCCGACGAGGATATTTTCGCCCACTAGCGGCAAGGCCTTTTAGGCCGTTCGTTGACCCGATTCCGCCGAGTCGCCATACTCTATTTTAACCACATGTTGGCATGTCAGAAGGGCATGCCTTTGACAGGGCTGCGTGAGCACCCCACATGACGTGAGGGGCCGTGAAGCGGGTCACCACTTACGTTGATACGGATCGCAATCGGACCTCCCTATGGCTCCATCAACCCCAGCGACACACGTGAAGGCCGACCAAGACAATGGTCAGGCTGATTTAGGTGTCGCGCGCCGTGTGCTCAGTCAAGCAGGCAACGGCCTATCTAAGATGGCGGCGGAGCTGGGTGACGAATTTGTCCGATGCGTGACGCTTGTATCCGGTCTAGAGGGCCGACTTATCGTTTCTGGTATGGGCAAGAGCGGACACATCGCTAATAAGATCGCTGCAACTTTGGCTTCAACTGGTACGCCTGCTTTCTTCGTTCATCCAGCAGAAGCCAGCCATGGCGATCTGGGTATGATCTCTGACGGTGATGCGGTGATTGCATTGTCGAACAGTGGAGAAACACCAGAGCTATCCGATCTCGTGTCCTATACCCGGCGTTTCGCTATCCCTTTGATCGGCATGACGGGGAAACGTGAGTCAACGTTGGCTGAGCAATCAGACATTGTTCTATGTCTGCCAGATGTGGGGGAAGCCAGTCCCCATGGTTCGCCGACCACGTCAACCACATTGATGATTACGTTAGGTGATGCTCTTGCGGTCGCACTGCTCGAACGCAGAGGATTCACGGCCGACGACTATCGTTTGTTCCACCCAGGCGGCAAAATCGGGAAAAGTTTATTCAAAGTCACCGACCTCATGCATACGGACGGTGAAATTCCGCTCACGCATCCAGACTCGCCGATGAGCGATACTATTCTCACGATGACGACCAAGACGTTCGGAATCGCGGGTGTGGTCGACGAAGATGGATCGTTGATTGGTATTGTGACAGATGGTGATTTACGTCGTCATATGGATGGTCAGTTAGTCGACATGCCTACATCTGATGTTATGACAACGAACCCAAGAACAGTTGGGCCCAACATGCTCGCAGCGGAAGCGCTGCGGCTTATGAACGAATGGAAAGTCACCTGTCTGTTTGCTGTCGAAGATGGCAAGCCGGTCGGAATCTTAAGGGTGCATGACATTCTAAGAGCTGGCGTCGTATGACCGAGACGCCTCAAAGTCGTCCAGACGCTTTGTCCGAAGAGGACCCATCCGCGCCGCGCGGCGCGTGGCAGCCGCGCAATGTCGCCGTTCGGCAGTCTGTAGAAAAATACAGCCGCTTTGTCTCTGCAATGAAAGTGGTGCTTCCCAGCGTTGCTGGCCTTTTGCTGGCTTTGGTTGTCATTTTGCCTCAATTGCGCGGTGAACCCGAACAACTCACAGCGGAAGTGGCCATTACTGACGGTGATGGCAGCGGCGCATTGAGTTTGGTGAACGCCCGTTATCTTGGCACTGATACATCTGGTCAGCCCTTTTCAGTAACAGCGCAATCGGTGCGCGAAGCAGAAGGCGGTGACGAAAATATCGATCTCACTGCGCCTCAAGCCGACATTAGCTTAAACGATGGCACGTGGTTGATGGTCGGTGCGGACACCGGCCGCTATCATCGGCAAACACAAGTTCTTGATTTGGAGGGCGCCGTTAATCTGTTTCAGGATCAGGGCTACGAGCTGCATACGGACTCTGCCACAGTTATGCTGGAAGAAGGCAGTGCTACAAGCTCGACGCCGGTTCAAACGCAAGGTCCTTTTGGGCGACTTGAGTCTCAAGGCTTCGAGCTTCAAGACAAAGGGAAGGTGGTGTACTTCACCGGTCCCGCCAGATTGGTTTTGAATTCGGCAAGCAAGGGCACAGGTAGTCCATGAGTATGCGGTTGTATTTTTTCGCCCTGGCGCTCTTTGTGCCTGCGTGTGTTCAAGCCCAAACACTTTCTTTTAGGTCGGATGATCCCGACAAACCGATAGAAGTTGTCGCGGATCGCGGTATCGAGTGGCAGCAGGAAGAAAAGCGATTTATCGCCCGCGGTTCTGCCCGTGCGCTTCAGGGTGACGTCGAAGTTCTGGCTGATGAATTGATCGCGCATTATCGTGACAAGGATGATGGTGGTACAGATGTCTATCGTGTCGACGCGTTGGGCAATGTGACGATCAAGTCGGCTGGTGAAACAGCGACCGGTGCAGCAGCTGTGTACGATTTCGAACAATCGGTGCTCGTTATGGAAGGGTCACCGGTTACGTTGGTTACGGTTGATGGCACGGTGACCGCCTATGATACGCTTCAGTATTGGGAGTTAGAAAATGTTGCCGTTGCTGAAGGCAAGGCCACCGCGGTGCAGGACGGTCAAAAATTAACGGCAGACACGTTAACCGCTCGCTTTAAGGAACCCGCTCCAGGCGACGGGAACGACACGGCGCAAAGAAGCGGGGAGTTGGACCGTCTCGAAGGTTTTGGCAACGTCAGATTGGAAAGTAAGGGCGATATCGTGCTCGGTGATCGTGGCCGCTATGATCTGGGTAGTGGAATTGCGACGCTGGACGGCAATGTCCGCATCACGTCCGATAGAAACCAGTTAAGTGGCGGATTTGCAGTCGTTGATACCAATAAGGGTGTGAGTACGTTATATGCCAGTGCTACTGAGGCCGGTGTGCCTGGTCCTGGCAAGGCGCCCCGTGTTCGGGCGCTACTCGTGCCTCGACCAAAAGGGGTCACGGATTCCACCGTTTCAGAGTAGAGTTGAGCGTAGATACACCGTTTGAAATATCGAACGGCTTAGGAAGGGTTTTATGGCGCCGGACACGGTGGAAAATAGCGATACGCTAGACACGCCAAAAGAAGTTGGCGACGAAGGGTTGACGGTCGAAGATCTCGGGAAGTCTTTTAAGGGCCGTCCCGTTCTGCGCTCCGTGAGTTTGTCCGTGCATCGCGGTGAGGCTGTTGGTCTGCTCGGTCCAAACGGAGCAGGCAAGACAACCTCGTTTTATTGCGTGACCGGACTTATCAGCCCGGATGAAGGGCAAATTTATCTCGATGGCGAAAACATTACGCCGTTGCCCATGTATCGCCGGGCAAGACTGGGTATTGGGTACCTTCCTCAAGAAGCGTCAATTTTTCGAGGGATGACCGTTGAAGCTAATATTCGGGCTGTTGCCGAAGTCATAGAGTCAGACAAAGACGCCCAGGATGAACTCGTTGAGTCATTGCTGGACGAATTTAATGTGAGCCACCTGAGGCAGTCACCTGCGCTAGCGCTCTCCGGTGGGGAACGTCGTCGCGTTGAGATCGCCCGCGCTCTGGCCTCTCGCCCAAGCTTTTTGCTCTTGGACGAACCGCTCGCAGGCATCGACCCCATTGCCGTCGCAGATATCCGTGATCTTGTTTCTCACCTAAAGGATCGCGGTCTGGGCGTTTTAATTACCGACCATAACGTGCGCGAAACCCTGGACATCATTGATCGCGCGTACATCCTTCACGAGGGCACGGTCTTAATGGAGGGCGCCCCTTCGGAAATCGTAGCTCATGAAGGGGTGCGCCGGGTGTACCTGGGAGAGCGCTTCAGTCTTTAACGACGGGAGAGTCAATTAAAGATGGCCATTGGCCCCCGTTTAGATCTCCGGCAATCACAAAGCCTCGTTATGACCCCGCAACTGCAGCAGGCCATTCGCCTGTTGCAATTGTCTGCTGTTGAGCTTGTTGAGTACGTTGATCAAGAACTGGAAGCCAACCCGTTGCTTGAACGGGATGAGTCTGGTGGCGAAGGAACATTGAGCGAAGCCATGGGCAACGCCGATGATCGCACAGAAGATGGGATGAACGTCGTTGACTCGGTCGATGATCAACCCGATGTAGCCATGGATATTGACGATGGCCTGACCGAAAACGATTCCGCTTACGATACAGCTACGGATGCGGCGGGCTCATTGGTGAGTGTTGAATCGTCCTCGTCGAGCGGCGGCAGTTTTGACGACATGCAGTCTGATCTTGAGCAGACTCTGTCAGAGACCGAGGACCTGCGCAGCCACCTAGACGGACAGTTGAGTCTAACAACGATGTCAGCGTCGGACCGATTGATAGCGACCGCTTTGATCGACAGTCTCGATGAGAGCGGCTATCTGGCAGGCGATCTTGAAGCCCTAGCGGAGCAACTTGGTGCAGCCGTTGAGTCGATTGAAGCGGTGCTCGAAATTCTTCAAACCTTCGATCCGGCTGGCCTGTTCGCCCGCGATCTAAAAGAATGCCTGACCCTGCAGTTGCGTAACCGCAACCGCTACGACCCGGCGATTGGAGCTTTGATTGAGAATCTCGATTTGTTGGCGAAGCGTGATTTCAACGAACTAAAGACTCTGTGCAACGTTGATACAGAAGACCTAAGAGACATGATCGAGGAAGTAAGGGCGCTTGATCCTAAACCCGCCCTTAGATTTGAGACCTCGGTTAGCTATACAGTCATTCCGGACGTGATTATGACGCCGATCCCTGATGGAGGATGGCGTGTAGAGCTAAATGCAGAGACTCTTCCAAAGGTACTCATCAACAATCAGTACTATGCTGAACTAAATCAGGCGGGCAGTAGCAAGGAAGAAAAAACATTTGTCGCTGAAAAATTCCAGTCTGCGACATGGCTTGTAAGGGCGCTGGAGCAGCGCGCAACGACGATACTAAAAGTATCAACAGCATTGGTTGGTAAGCAGGATGCGTTTTTCAAAAAGGGTGTGACATTTCTGAAGCCACTCATACTAAAAGATATTGCTGAGTTAACAGAGTTGCATGAAAGCACTGTTAGCCGGGTCACCAACAACAAGTTCATTGCGACACCACGGGGCATATATGAACTCAAATATTTCTTCAGCCACGGACTGACGCAGGCGGACGGGGAAGGGGCCACATCAGCTGAAGCTGTACGCCACCGTATCAAGCAGATGGTCAATGATGAGCCGGTGGACGCCGTGTTGTCTGATGATCAAATTGTCGATCAATTACG
>WLXB01000025.1 GCA_012103295.1 Alphaproteobacteria bacterium
GTAAGAGACTGAAAATCCGCGTGTCGGTGGTTCGAATCCGCCCCTGGGCACCATTTCCTTTCAGAAAATGTGCCAGGCCCAAAACAAGGTTCAATTGTTGTTCGAACCGGGCACCATTATCTCGAATGGATATCGCTCCCCCATACAGTGACCTCGCTGGCATGAGTAGTCACTTTGATTGAACGCGCCGGGAGACTCTCGAAGCGCTTCTAGTCCTGCTCCGTAAAAAGTGCGGTTAGGGGTTGTTCAGCTTGTTGAGTGCTCGACGGACTGCTTTGCCGGCTGCAAACGCACGATCATCTTTACTAGCGATGTGCCTGGCCTCCTTAACAACGCCGGAGGCTACCTTGGCCGCCTTTTCGCGGGCTACGGGGTCGGACGCAACTTTCTGAATAAGGTGGCGTGCGAATTGACGAAGAAGCATGGACATGGCTGGAAAATAACTGATTGAGGTCGTTCTCGCCAGGCTGGAATTATGAGGCGCCGGATAATTCGCTTGTCGGTGGTTAGAATGAACACCTACGCACCAGTCTTTTGGCGATGGGCTTAAAATAGGAGTATTCGCCCATGATTCGAGTGGGCATTATTTCTCGAGCTAAATAGTGTTGCGAACACCGACCGCGCCGTAGCATATTCCCGGCGCGCTCATGGAGTTTGATAGTCTCCAGTGTCCTTCTGATCTGTACCGCATTTGGGAGTTATAATCTTGGAAATTGCCTGCCTCGATCTAGAGGGTGTTCTCGTCCCTGAGATTTGGATTGCGTTTGCTGAGCGGACCGGGATTGACGATCTGCGTGCGACCACCCGTGATATTCCCGACTACAATGTCTTAATGAAGCAGCGGCTATCTCTGCTTGATCAACACGGCCTTCGTCTTCCTGATATTCAAGCGGTAATTGCAACGCTTGAGCCACTCCCAGGGGCGGGCGAGTTCCTGGATTGGCTGCGAGAGCGGTTCCAAGTCATTATCTTGTCCGATACATTTTATGAGTTTTCAGAGCCTTTGATGCGTCAACTCAAGTGGCCAACACTGCTTTGTCATCGCCTCATTATAGATGATCAGGGAAAGGTCGTAGATTACAAGTTACGGCAGCCCGATCCTAAGCGGGCGTCAGTAAAGGCGTTGCACTCACTAAAATATAGGGTGATAGCGGCAGGTGATTCTTACAACGACACCACGATGCTGAGTGAGGCCGAGGTCGGGATACTGTTTCACGCACCACAAAACGTGATTGACGAATTCCCCCAATTTCAAGCCGTGCATGAGTTTGATGAGCTAAAGGCAGCCTTTATCGACGCCAGTGATCGGTCGCTTAGTCTTTAATCTCCGGCTTGAGTTCTTCGAAAACGATTCCAGACGGCCCCATGCGGAAATCGCTGATGCCCGGGCGTGTCGCATTCACGTAAGCTGAGTTAGTAATCCATATGGCCGGCGCAAGGCTGTGGGATTTAGCCATGATAGCCTGCATTTTAGCTTCCCGCGCGTCGGGATCCGCCATCACCTGGACAGCTCTGATGTCGGCAGTAACGTCTTCGTCGCAGAAAAACGGGTTCACCCGGAAACAAGAGAAGTACTCAAAGGGGCGAATGGCATCTTGAAATGTTGCCGAGTTCCAAAACAAGCCGAAGGCATCAACACTGCCCCATTGATTTGGAACGTATTTTCGGAGGTAATCGGAAAAGGGAATTTGTCGCACGGAGGTGCGCACGCCGATTTCACCTAAATCTTGTGCGACTTTTTGGAAGAGAACCGGATCAAGTGGCGTCAGCGTCGCGACAAATTCAATCTCCAACTCGATGCCGTCTTCATACCCAGCATCTGCGAGCAGGGCGCGCGCCCGTTCGGGATCAAAGGGGTATGGTTTGAGGTCGGGGTTATAACCGGAGATGCCGGATACCGTGCCTTGGCTTGCCACATCAACCCACCCCCCTAGAATCACGTCCGCGATGGCTTGTTTGTCGACTGCATAGTTGAGGGCTTGCCGGACTCGCTGATCCTTTAGCGGATGATCTCCGTCTCGAACATTGGGCAGCGCAATTGATTTGATCTGTGTAGTGGCGGTGACGTAAGGAGAAAATCCGTTGGCTTGCACGTCTTCCACATCATCTTCACTGAGCCCCGTGGCAACGTCCACTTGGCTGCCGTAGAGAGCCTGAAGGCGTGACGTCTTGTTGCCGACAACCACATATTCAAGGTCTGTAAACCCTTCTGGTGCACGCCAGCTGTCGGCAAAGGCTGTTAGTCGTGCCGATGAATTCCCAGGCCCCCAGTCAACCAAACGATACGGCCCGCTCCCGATTGGCGCGATCGTGAATTCGTCAGCCCCCCGTTCTTTCCAGGAATCCGGATCGATTATCATGACGAGCGATAGACGCTTTGGCAGAATCGCGTCGGGCTCTTGTAGATTAAACTGGACGGTCCTTTTGTCTAACGCAACGACGTCAACAATGTTGGTTAACTCTCTGGCGACGAGAAATGAAGCCGCTGCATCACTCCGTAAAAAGGAAAAGACCTTTGCAATTGACTCGGCCGTAACAGGCCGTTCGTTATGAAATGTGATGTTGTCGCGCAATATGAAACGCCAGGTGAGGGCGGTAGGGTTTTCCCAAGACACGGCTAAGCCCGGGAGCGGCCCGCCACGCCAGTCGAGCCGGGTTAGGCCATCGAACATCGCCAGCCAAAGTTCTGTCGCTGGCAAAGCTGTCGCCATATAGGGATTGCCTAAGCTTGGCGGGACGCCACCCGCCGCCACGCGCAGCGGTTCAGCGTGGCTTGACGTGAAAATCAAGCTCACCCACAAAAACAACGGTGCACTTACTATTCTTCGAAACATCTGTTTTCCCGTAACACCCGTTTTTCAGCGATGGTGACTAAATATAGTGGATAATGTTGCTGTGCCAGACGTTTTGGTATCCTGTCATCGGATCGGGAGGTGACGATGATAAAAGCGATGTTTCTGACGAGCGCAATGTTATGGGCGGGTCTAGCAACAGCCGAGGCAGACCCGGCTGAGAATGATACGTGGTCGGCTTATGGCGCGGTGCCGGGCGGCGGGCGGTATTCGGCCTTAAATCAGGTAAATCGAACCACAGTAGAAGACCTGCGACCGGCTTGGAGCCATTCAACCGGTCACGCTGCCCGAGCAGCGGAGATGGGCCGCGGCGCGTCGTATCAAGTCACACCACTCTTCGTAAACGACACACTTTACATTTGTACACCATTCAACCGTGTGATCGCTCTCAATCCGGAAACAGGTGCAGAATTGTGGTCGTTCGATCCTCATGAATCTCTCTTTGAGGACGATGCCGTTCCCTCAACGTGTCGCGGCGTGACCTATTGGCAATCTGATATGCCGAAGGCTGACGCGCCGTGTGAGAAACGTATCTTCAAAGGTGACCGGAATGGCCGGATCTTCGCGGTCGACGCTGACACCGGCATGGCTTGTGCAGACTTTGGAGTCGACGGCGCAGTTGACCTGAAGGTGCCTGAAAACGGTGGCGACGGTCGCATATTCATGAGTTCTCCTCAGGCGACCCTTGGCGATACGGTGATTATCGGTGGGGCGGTCGGTGACAACGTAAAAGCGGACTCCACAGATGGTATTGTCCGCGCCCTTGACGTTCGATCGGGCGAGTTACTGTGGCGACTGGTGCTGGTGCCAGAGCATCTGAGCGATGTGACGGGCGGAGCTGATGTCTGGCCACCGTTTACCGTGGATGAGGAACGCAACATTGCTTTCGTCGCCACCGGTAGCCCGAGTGTTGATGTATATGGTGCTGGGCGCACGGACCCCATTCCCTACGCCAATGCGCTGCTCGCCATTGACGGCTCGAGCGGTGCAGTGCTGTGGCACTACCAAATCGTTCACCACGATCTGTTTGATTACGACCTGCCATCCCAGCCTATTTTGACCACCATTCAGCGAGATGGCGCTGCGATGCCAGCCGTTGTGCAGATCACCAAAATGGGCACCGTGTTCGTATTTCATCGTGATACCGGTGAGCCGCTATTCCCAATCGAAGAAATTCCTGTCGCAGAATCCCTTATTCCAGGTGAAGTGGCTTCGCCAACCCAGCCAATGCCCACCCGTCTCGACTCCTTCTCCCATCAGCGCGTGGAAGAAGAAGAGATATTCGGACTGACGTTCTGGGACAGAAATAAATGCAAAGAGAGTTTTAAAGCCTTGCGATACGAGGGCATGTTCACGCCGGCCAGCGAGCAAGGGTCCTTGGTCTTTCCGTCCCCTGGCGGTGGTGGCAACTGGGGTGGCGCGGCGGTCGACCCAACCCGACAGGTGTTGATCGTCAAGGGGCAAAACTTCGCCAATATTTTTAGATTAGTGCCGACAGACCCGGATGCAGAAAGCGGTGGCCTTTTCGAGCAGGACACACTCAATCGATTTATGGAGGGTACGCCCTACCGTATTGCCGGAGGACGCTGGGAGTCTCCTTTCGGTGTACCGTGTAATCCGCCCCCATGGGGTGAGCTTACGGCCATTGATTTGAATTCAGGGGATACGCTGTGGCGTCGGCCGCTTGGCCAAGTGCCGTTCGGACCGTTTGGATTGCTTAGGTCGCCCAAGGCTTGGGGTGGGCCGATTTCAGGCGGGCCGATGATAACACGCGGCGGGCTGGTCTTCATTGGCGGCACCATGGAGAGCGACTTCCGCGCTATCGATATCGACACGGGAGAGACGCTCTGGTCAACTTCACTAGATGTCCCGGCAATGGCGGTGCCGATGACCTATCAAGTCAATGGTCGGCAATTTGTTGTGATTGCCGCTGGGGGCAGTGCGCTGGTTGGCACGCCGCTCGATGACAAATTGGTGGCTTTTGCCCTGCCGGATTGATGCAACCTCGATTTAGAGACCCAATGCCCCTGGGTTTATCAGGTTGTTGGGATCGACGGTCTTTTTGAGTGACCTCAGAAGGTCTGCGGCCATGTCCATGCGCGACTCAAGGAAGGGATAACTGCGGCCGATTTGCATGTGAGTGCCGCCGCGCTTGCGGAACAGATTTGCTAACCCTTTGCGCAACTCACCGACGGCGGCATGGGCGGTTGGATCTGGCTCATACGTATTCCGAGTTTTTAGAAATTCATCATCGAGATAGCTTTCAATCATGTCGGTGCGCTGGTCTTTCCAATACAGATTGACTTCAATTAGAACGCGCGATTGTCCAATCAGATTGCTCACCTGTCCCCAGACAAGACCGTGCCGCTCAATAACGCTCTTGTTGGCATCCATGAAGACGTCGATGTCATCAAGAAGGGTGGCATGAAGGGAGTGCGGCAAAATGCCGTGCATAGGCACCCAACGGTCACCGTTGGGGCCGAGCATCATGATGGGTGGTGGAAAAGGTGTGCCGCGCATGACCTTGGGAATGCTTGCCTCGATCTCGCGGCCATTGTGCTCGGTACAGGCATTTTTCACCGACTCCAACGCGGTGTCGGCGTCGGCGTCATTGCGTCCATCGACGGACATGTGGAGCGTATAGCCCACGTCTTTTAAATACCGCCGACCGGCCGCCGCAACTTTGAACGCTTCCTTCATGCCTCGCAGGACGGAGCTTTGTCCCTTAGCGATCCCAAGAAGTTTGTCGATGTCATCGGCAAAGCCAGTGGATGCGATCCGTTCAGACAGGAAAAAGGGATCAAGGCCGAAGCATTCTGAAACCAAGCCAAGGCGGCCGACTGCGCCCGTCGCTGCAGCAAAATCTTTTCTATCGGCGAAACTAAAGGCTGCGAAACGAACCTCTTCGGGGCGAGGGATGAGCTGGAGAGCAGCCTCTGTCTTTATGCCGAGAGCGCCACTGTCCCCGAGAAAGAGGCCCGTTAGGTCTGGCCCGTAGTATCGGTTGAACGGAGTCGGTTCCACTTCGGCAGACCAAGCGCCTGTTCGTAACTCTTCACCGTTGGCCATGATGAGGCGCAAACCAATGACACTTTCTGCCAATGTGCCGTACCGGCCGGACCCATAGTTAATAGCGTTCTGTGAAATACCACCGCCCACCGTCGCAAACAGGCCCGATCCAGTTCCCCAGAAGGGTGTTCTCAATCCGAGGGGTTCAAGGGCGTCATTCAATTGGTTCCATGTAACCCCGGCCTGGACACGGACATACATGTCGTCTTGATTGATCTCGATGATCTCATTGAGCCGCTGCATATCCAGCGTCACGCTGTCTTGCCTGTCCGTCAAATATCCTGCGGAATAGGATAGTCCTCCGCCTCGGGCCGACAGACATAAACCCGCCGCTGCTACGGCTTTGACGGTTGCGCACACTTCTTCAATAGTACCCGGTCGCACAACTGCAATTGGCGGGTTTGATTCGTAATAGATGTCCTTGCCATACGGCGATAATGCGGTCTCGTCAGTGATGAGGTTGCCGGACCCCACGTGCTGAGTGAGCGTGGCAAAGAAAGCGTCATAACCTGTAGGTGAATTTTTTACGACCATCTGTGCGTCCCGAGAAAGTGCCCTTCGAGGCAGTCGTGCAATGAGCACAGCCGCCATTAGGCTGTTGGATACGTCAGCATATTGCCTCTACTCTCTCTTGGTCTACGGGTACCTTCTTCAGTCGATCCAAGGTGATCGCTGGGGGAATAAGGAGGACACGTTTTGCCGACTGTTTTGATAACCGGGGCCAATCGCGGGCTTGGGCTAGAGTTCGCTACTCAATATGCAGGAGAGGGGTGGCGGGTCATTGCCAGTTGCCGGACGCCTGAGAAAGCCGCTCACCTTGACCGGCTGGCCGTTCAAAACGCGCAGGTTGGCGTCGTCCAGATGGACGTTGCGGACCATGGCTCAGTTGATGCTTGCGCGGCGCAGTTTTCCGACCAATCTATTGACGTCCTGATCAACAACGCAGGAATTGCCAGCGATGATTTCGCCCATCAAATGCTGGGTGGTTTCGACTTCGAAAATTGGGAGAATATTCTGCGCACCAATACGCTTGGCCCAATGAAGGTGACGGAGGCTTTTCTCCCCAATATCAAAGCGGGCGACCAAAAGAAGGTCGTCGTAGTGTCGAGCACAGTCGGATCGTTGACACAAATGAATGCCTATCCGGTTTATCCCTACGCGACGAGTAAGGCGGCGTTGAACAAGGGGATGCTGTTGATGGCTGAACAATTGCGAAGTGACGGCGTAAGCGTTCTTTGCTTATGCCCAGGCCACGCGAAGACCGATATGGGGATGAAAGCCGAGGGCGCCTCTGTAGAGGTTGAAGACGCGGTGGCAGGCATGCGAAGCGAAATCGCGAACCTATCGCTGGCGAGCACTGGTTCTTTTACGCGCTACAATGGCGAAACAATTTCCTGGTAAGAGGTGTGAAGCACGTGGACGGATCCAAACCAAGTTATATTCCAACGCGGAAAGAGATTACTCAGGCGGCCCACGACCTGATACCGGTGCTGCGAGAGCGCGCACTGGCAACGGAAAGGAATCGTGACCTTCTGCCGGAAACAGTCGCTGATCTCAAAGCAGCCGGCATCCATAAGATTTTCACACCACGTCGTTACGGCGGGTATGAAATGGACTGGGGCGCTCATGTTGACGTCACTAAGGAGCTCGGCAAAGGGTGCGGCTCAACCTCCTGGGTGAGTTCGGTGGTCTTTTGCCACACGTGGTTGCTCGCGCGTTTTCCACCCGAGTGCCAGGAGGAATTTTGGCCGGACCATCCAGATGCTGTCATCGGTACCGCCTTTGCAGGCGGCGGCGGCATGCAAGAGACGGAAGGTGGCTATATCCTCAATGGCCAATGGAAATTTTCCAGCGGCATCAACCATTCTGACTGTGCTGTTGTGGCGGCCCAAGTTGGCGGCAGCAAGGATGATCTCCATAGCGGTCGTACGCAGATATTTCGCATGGCTATGTTGCTGCCGTCTGAGTACGACGTGATTGATAACTGGGATTCAGAGGGTTTAAGAGGCACCGGCAGTCACGACATCAAGGTCGTCGATCAGTTTGTGCCTACGCACCGTACGATTTTGACAGAGGAAGCGACCGGAATGAAACCCCCCGGCGCCGTCCTTCACGACAACTACATCTATAATGTAGAATTCTCGCCGTACTTTTTTACGTTAGTCGCTGGCCCAATGCTCGGCACCGCGATGGGTGCGCTTGAGGAGTATTGCGAACTAACCAAAACACGTTCAGGACAGATGTTTGGTGAATCGATTATCGAGCAGGTCCCGGTTCAGGCGCGGGTTGGGGAGTCCGCTGCCGAAATTCACTCAGCCCACTTGATCGTCGACAACATCAATCAATATCTACACGACGAAGGTGTGGCAGGCAGAGAGCTACCAGGCACCACACTTTTGACCATTAAACGAGATCTCGCGTATGCATCGCGCCAATGCCTAGCCGCGGCCACACGTCTGTCTGGCATGATGGGTGTGACGGCACAGACGGGACGCAACCCGGTGCAACGGCACTTCAGAGATTGCCGTACCATTTCGACTCACGGTGGTCTGCAATGGGATGGAGCGATGACGCCGAATGGAAAAATGATGTTCGGTATGAAAACTGGCGATTCCAAGGTCGATAACGCGGTTCCGTCCCCCATTCTTGATCGAGCTTTGTTCTAGTAGCTACGGGAATTGTATTGATATGGCCCGCCCACACGTCGAATTTGTTCAGTCTCAGGTTTTACCCTTTTCACAAGGATTATACGGCGGTGCACGCCCTGACGTCGAAATGCGAATTCTCAGCATCGACAATGAAGGCGGTGATGCCTCAACCATGATTCGTTGGCCGGCCGGATGGTCGCGCACAGAGCCCGAGCATTTGGATTGCGATGAAGAGTTCTTGGTGCTCGAGGGGTCATTAGAGATCAACGGCAAACTCTACCGGAAACACGATTACGCTCATCTCCCCAGCGGCTATTTGCGAACCAGTCAAAGCAGTGCAAAAGGCGCAGTTACGATTTCCTTTTTCTCGTCTGAGCCTCATGCGATTCAATCAGAGTCGGCTGGCAACGGTTTCGATGCTGCTCGCCTCGTCGAGCACATAGAAACCCGAACCTATAAAACCATGACAGATGTTGCGGAATCTTTTGACACGCCTGATTGGGATCCAACCGGCACATTCCATAAGTTACTTTATCAAGACCCCTATACTGGCGAGCGCACATGGATGATCGGCATGGCGCCCCATTGGCACACGGACCTGTGCGAGATTCACCCTGTTGTCGAAGAAGAATTCTCGATTCTCGGAGACTTGTGCTTCCCGGGTGGAGTATTTCGTGACGGCGGCTACTTTTGGCGACCACCGGGCATTCAACATGGCCCATTCGCGACGTGGGGCGGCACACTTCACTTAGTCCGGTGCAAGGGTGGGCCGTTCGCGACTGAGTGGGTCAAGGGTGATCCACCGAATTGGCATCCTGAATACGACCCTGTGTTGCCGTCAGAGTATGAGGCCCATGTTAGAGCTGGAGCCAATTATGACCGTGAACCCAATTACTAGGACTCTCATCCATGTCTAATCTCAGCTTTAATCATGTGCGTTCAGACGAAGTCGATTGGGTCGACGATCCAGATATCCCTGGTTTTAAGCAAAAGATCCTATCCCGTGATGATGAAACGGGTGCGGTAACACGGCTGTGGTTTGTGCCGCCCAATTGGGGTGAGGACGTTTTTGATGGCAAACCTGATCGCCATTACCACAAAACCGTCGTCGAGCGCGGGTTTCAGCTTTATGGCGATTTTCCTCACTGGGAATTCAATAGTGTCGAGGACTTTGATGGTGATCTCTACGTCTTCAAACGTGGCCTCTTCATGGATCGCCCACCCGGCAGCCTGCACGGCTTGCGGCCAGAACCTCGGTCGCAGGCGGGGGCGGTTATCCTGTATTGGAACACTGGGAGAGGCGCCAGCATCAAGGAGGAGGCCTTCGCTGAGGAGACCGTCAATGTTCCTTTCGACAAAGACGTAAAGGTTGAAATCAATGCCTTTAACGCCTGCCGATTAATGCAAACGGAGACGCTGGATTGGCAACCGCATCCTGATGTTGAGGGTTGGAAGATCAAGCCGTTGGCCGAAGCGGGCTACGGCGCAGACACTGTAGACCTTGTATTCATTCCGTCTGACTGGCGCTCGGGGAACGACGGTGCCGGCGTTGAAACAACAGCAAAGCTGCCATGGCTATACGTTGTCACCGGCGATCTCGGGATTCGCCTAGATGAAACTGATGTCAGACTTCAACCGGATGACTATCTTGGTTGGTCAGCACCGGCCAGTCTGGCATTTACAGATGAGGTAGTTAGCGAAACAGGATGTGTCGCCATTTGCTCTGGCAACCGTTTGGCTGGCACTAAATCCTAATCAAATCGCGCGGTAGGCTGTAGAGGCGCTCTGCGCCATCCTTTGTGATGAGCATGCTTTCTTCAAAAAACATGCCGCCCCAACCAACTTCGTGCAGCTCAAAGTCCATATTGAGAACCATATTTTCTTCAATCGGAAAATCACCCAAAGTGCCCCCGGCAATAAAGGGAACTTCAATATGATCGAGGCCGATGCCGTGGATAAACGCGAGTTCAAATGTTGGACAACCACTTTTGCGAACAATGTCGATGGCTTGGTTTCGTAGGTCTCCTGTAGAGAGCCCAGGCTTCATCGCACCGTAAACTTCTGTCACGCCTGCTTTATAGCCACGCCAATATTGCTCCATTTTCCCCGACGGGTCGCCAAGAACCACGGTGCGCTGGCAATCCCCCATGTAGCGCCGCCAGCGCATCATGCTGTCGAAACAAACCTGGTCGCCTTCAGCGATTGGGTAGTCTTTGAAGACTCTCCCCGCACCGGCGCTTTTCCGGCCAGCCCCGTTAAAGGCTGCGAGGACGCGTCCGCCCTGTTCGGCGACTCCGACCTCATAGGCGGTGACAACGTCACCCCATGTGCCGCCGGCCCGAATGGCAGCGAAGGCTTTCTCCATGGCTGCTTGGTTTTTCTTAGCCGCTGTCCGCAGAATCTCGATCTCGTCTGGCGTTTTGACCATTCTGATTTCAAACAACAGGTTGGTCGCATCCTTAACGTCTGCGTTCTTAACTGTGTCACCCAGCGCGTCGGCGAAACGGGTATCGTCAAAACCAAGCTTGGCACCTGTTAGTCCCATGTCAGACAAGGCTTTGGCTGCCGTTTCAAAAACACCGACGTAATGGTTTTTTTCCACATCGTCGACCATACGGCGCATGGCATTTTCTTCTTCGGTAAATTCAACATCCTTAGCGAACGTGTGAACCTTTAGGACGCCCCCATAGATTCCGAAGTAGTACAAGCGGAGATCTGGCATCCACGTTGGGCGTTCATGGAGCACAACCGCTTCGATTTCCGTCGTGATTAGGCAGGGCGCGATGTCCGGCGAGCGAGGTAGAATGGCGCAGGCTAGCCACGGGACGTCGTAAATGAAGTCCGTATCGTAGTCGCTTAGGTAGACCACGTTATTAGGTGTAACCGCGATTAGGGCATCGAGCCCCTCTCGGTCCATGATCTCATTGGCGCGCTCTCGGTTAAGCAGCATGCTATTTGCCTGCAGCCTTGGCAGCATGGGCGTCGTATACCGTTTTCATCGTCACGATCGCTTTTTCAGCGGTCGGGAACCCAGCCTCAAGGCCCGTTAACATCAAAATCTCTTCCACCTCTTCCTGCGGAATTTGGTGGTGGGCAGCCATCTTGAAAAAGAACTCGGCTTCGTCACGGTGGAGGCCAGTAAACAATGAAATAGCGCACAAGATTTTGACTTTGAGGTCGACTTTATCCATTTCCCAAACTGGGACCATCACTTCGATCAACTTTTTGTGAAACGCAGGGGGACGGGTCGCGACGATCCATTGGTAAATTTCTTCGCCTTCCTCGTCGCCCCAAAGCTTGTGCGTGATCGCGCGAAACCGCGCTTCAATATCGTCTGACATGTGCTCTCCAGTTTATATGTTTATGCTTTCTCACCGATGGTCATCCACCATGGGTAAGAACCGAAAAAATAATTTACGTCTGTGCTCCATCCCGTCAGATGATTTGGCAGGCCTTCTTCCCGGACGTCTGAAAACCCTGCGGTTTCAAATATCTCTTTGCGATCTAGCGAGAAAAATAGAGGGATAAAAGGGTCTTCCATGCGGCGACCGGTTGAGTCCAACAGGAACTCTGACAAAGGGTGATATTGTTCGGTCAGCACCTTGAAGGGTGGGGATTCCATGATCGCGAACTTGCCGCCCGGCTTGAGGATGCGCAGCGCTTCCTTTGCGATCTCATCCATCCCTTTGCGATTGACTTCGTGGTACAGCCAGATGGCCGTCACTAGATCGACGCTATTATCTTCAAAGGGCGTGTCTTCGGCGCGTGCTTGAACAAAGTGAACTGCTTTACCGCGCTGCTCGGCGAACTTATGCCCGTATTTGATCATCGGTGCTGCGTAGTCGACACCGTAAACTTCGGCGGCTGGGTAGAGATCACAATAGGGGATCGTGCTCTTGCCAATCCCGCATCCTAAATCAACAATCTTGGCGTAGTCGCCCTTCGGAATGCCGTTTGCAAGGTCCCAACCCATTTCATCATTGTTGTCCCGATTACACAGGAAAGGACCGATCATCCAGTGGTACATGAGGCCGGCAAATGGGCTGCCGTGATAATTTCCCGGCTGGGTGTGAATCTCTACGTTCTTGTAATAACGCGGGGGTTGAACGTCGGGATTCAGGGTGAGGCTACCCAACGCGCCGGATTCATTACAGGTATCTAGCCAATCGATGACTTCGTCTTTTTGCTTGTCGAGAATACCCAGCACTGTCTCGAACATCATGGCGTGATCGTTGTACTCAAAGAACGCACCAAATTTGTACGCTGTGGACTGATTCATCAGCGCTTTTGTTTCGGCCAGGTTAGGCTTTGGGCCTAGCTTGCCCTTGTTGGCCTCGTAGAAATCGACCATAGCCGGACCAATTCCGGTTGAATTGTATCCCATAAGCCCGGATACGAAGTCGTACTTGGCCTGCTCAGTGCGTGTGACTTGAATATCCATACCTAACCTATTTAGCCGTCATGTCTGTGTAGACATGAATTCTATCGGCAGTGTGTTCCTGTCGCAAACACCTGACAAATGTTCCATTTGGCTGTGTTGTCCAGGTGAACGGAAGGCGTCATAGTAATGGAAGGTTGAGGGGATTCACCAGCCGAGCCGTCGTAAAAAGGGAGAGCGTAGCTCCATGGCGAAAGACTATTTTCTGGATGAAGAGCCATCCGTGGATCGCGTGATGAAGGTGGTTGTTGCCTTGGCACGGGAGACTTATGTGCTGAAAGATCGGCTGGGTATTGTGGAGCGAAAGCTCGACGAAAAGGGTGTCGTGACCCGAGCCGACCTAGACGGCTACAAGCCTTCGGCGGACGAAGAAAAAGATATTCTCGCAACTCGGGATGCGTTCGTAGAAAGCATCCTGTCTCCCATCGTTTCCCAGCGTATCGACGTTGAGTAATTCATTCACTGCACAAAGCGATCGTTTCGGAGTCCATCTATGACCACCACTGGTTCGTTCTGGTCCCAAGTTAAGGGCTATCCATTGATCGTATTCGTGACATGCCTGTTAGGCTGGAGCCTGACAAGTATGGATCAATCGCTGTTCGGCTACGCGATTCCCGGTATTCAAGAGGAATTTGGCGCCAGCATTAGCGACGTCGGCTGGGTGCTGTCGTTGTCTTTCGTTTTTGCAGCATTTGCGTCGGCGATTATTGGCACATTAACCGATCGTTATGGCCGTCGAACGATGTTTCTGTTTTGTCTGGCTGTGTCAGCGCTATTGGTTGGCCTTCATGCCTTCGTCGTCGGATTGGTTAGCTTAACCATTCTCCGCATGTTTGCATTTGGCATAAGCAACGGATTGTCACCAATCACGACCTCGTTCATCGCCGAAACGGCGCCGTCACGATACCGCGGTCTTATGGTGGCGCTTGTCCAGTGCGGTTATCCCATTGGGTGGTTTGTCGCATCTCTGTTCGTCGTGCCGTTGATCGCGAGTTTTGGATGGCGCTATATCTTTATGCCCGCCCTTCTGGTTATTCCGATCGCGTTCCTTCTTGTGCGGTATCTTCCGGAGAGCAAGCGTTTCAATGAAGAGCGAGCGAAAAGGGAAGCATCGGCTGCCGCCGAAAAGGAACCTTTCTTTCAGCGCTTATCTGAGCTGTTCGCGCCGGATTTGCGTAAGCGCACCGTGATGATCTTTGTCGCTTTCTTCTTTTTCGGCGGTGCCTACGCAGGCACGGCGTTCTTCTTTCCAGCCTATTTCAATCAGTTTCGCGGCTACTCTATGGAAACGGCGACGGCCATCGTTGGCATCTCTTATGGCGTTGGCGTCCTTGGGTATATCGCAGTGGCATTTGTTGGTGAGTTTGTTCTCACCCGCCGCAACACTTGCGTGCTTTGGGCATTATTGGGGTCCGTCGCGACGCTCGGCCTGCTTTGGCTGCCTGAGACCCAACTCGAGGATATGATTTGGTTTGGTATTATGGCGGCGTTTTTTTATGGCAATGCGGCAGCGCTCTCTATGTTGATGGTTGAGGTGTTTCCCACCCGAGTGCGGGCAACAGCGGCGGGCTTTGCCGGATCTTTCGCCCTCAACATGGGACACGCTACTTTTCCAATTATTGTCACCCTGGCAATTGAGAGTATCGGTTGGCAGTGGGCGTTTACCTTGGCTGTCGTTCCACCGATGGTTATTGCTGCGCTAGCGATTTTTTCCCTCGACAACATCAAGTCGGGTTTAGAATTGGAAGAGATCGCGCAATAGCAACGCGCCTATCTGATTTTGAAATAGGAGAACTAAAATGGCAGAGACAACCCGCAACGGTGTCCGGCTTTGGTACGATGTCCAGGGCAGTGGAGAGCCACTGTTGCTAATTGGCGGCTTTGCATTGCTCCACAATCAATTCGAGTTTTGCGACCCGATTCTTCATGAGGCAGGGGTTCAAACGATTCACTGGAACTACCGCGGCAGCGGGAAATCCGATTGGACCATGACGGAGCCGTTTACTCTTGAGGGATGGGTTGAAGACCTTAAGGCTGTTCTTGATGCAGCGGGGATTGAGAAAACGAATATTTGGTGCACCTCGACGAGCACGCCGATCGGCATGCGGTTCGCCGCTAAGTATCCCGAGCGGGTGAAGTCACTCATTACTTACCCGTATTACAAAGTTGATGACTATTGGAGAGACGTGTTTCACGCAGCCTACTGGGTTGCGCACGTATTCGGCATTACCCAGTTGTCGCGTGTTTTCGCAGGCGTTGTTCTTACAGCCAAGACGCTCTACACGCCTGACCATTTTAAGTATGAGAAATGGGCCGCGCCACACTATGAAGCCAACGTGAACATGACCACGATGAAAGAGTTGATGGAGACCCTGTCTTCCACAGACTTAACTGGAGACATCCCCCGTATCCAATGCCCCGTTATGTTGTTGATGGGAAACGAAAGCGCCTTGAACGAAGAGGAGTCAATGGAGTCTGCCAGCTTCGACCGACTGATCAGCGATTTCTTAGCGCTCAAGCCTGACGCGAAAGTACAGGCCGTCAAAGGGGCTGGAAGCACCTACTGCATGATTACCAACCCGGAAGAAACATGTGGACTCGTGATCGACTACCTTAAGTCTCATGGCTAATCGCGCACGTGCATAGAAGGACTTTGTAGATGAAAGTTTATGAAATAGGCGATTACACAAAAGGGCTGAGCTTGCATGCGGTTGAGCGTCCCGAGCCTGCACCCGGCCATGGTGAAGCGGTGATGCGTGTGAGGGCCACTGGCATCAATGCGCGCGATCTCTCGATCATGGAGGGTGCGCTCGGCAAGAACGTTATGCCGTATACGCGTGTGCCGTTGAGCGATAACGCCGGAGATATTATCGCCGTCGGGTCTGGTGTCGAAAACGTTGAGATTGGTGACCGAGTGACCATGACTCACTATTGGGAGTGGCTTGATGGCGACTGGCACGCCGACATGGCTAAGAAGGACTACGCGTCCACGATTGACGGATTTCTAGCCGAGCAAGTGGTGGTGCCTGCTGCCGCGTTGATCAAGCTACCGGACAGCATTAGTTATGAAGACGCCAGTACTATTCAGAGCCCAGGGCTAACGGCTTGGAATGCGGTGGTGGAGGCTGGGGCGGCTAAGGCCAGTGATACGGTCCTGACTTTGGGTACAGGCGGTGTGTCTGTGTTTGGTATGCAGTGGGCCAAGATGCTCGGTGCCAGGGTCATCATTACCTCGTCGAGTGACGAAAAACTTGCACGTATGACAGCCCTTGGTGCCGACATGACGATTAATTACCGCACCAACCCAGACTGGTCATCTGAAGTTCTTGACCTAACAGATGGGGAAGGGGCTGATATCATTCTCAACAATGTTGGTCTCGGTGAGCTAGAGAATTGTCTGCTTTCCGCAGCGTCCAATGGCCGCATTATGCACATTGGTGCCAACCCTGTTGTCCATAACCAAGGCCCTCAGAAGCCGTTGGCCATGACCAAGATTCCCAACATCATCCTCAAGAACCTGACTATCCGTGGCATTATTGTCGGCAGCCGCCGCATGTTCGTGGATTGTCTGGCTGCAATGGAAGCCAACAACATCAAACCGATTATTGATCGCGTGTTTGATTGGGATGATATTTACGAGTGCATTGAATACATGCGGAGCGGTGACAAGCTCGGCAAAATAGTCATTCGCATACCATAAGCCCTAGGCCGGCGAACCCTGGTCCCGAGGGCCGGTTATGCTTGCGTGAGCAATCCATCCACTCATGAATACGAGCAAGGATAACCCCTCGTTGCGTAGCTCTGAAAGGTTCTTGGGTGTGACGCCATCGATAGTCAGGCCATAAAGCCTGAGGGCGACAATCATTGTCATGAAGCCGACCACAATAGTAAGGCAAGTCATAAATAATCTTGGTCGGACAATCCCAATAGCGGATGCGAAGAAAAGGCCTGAGAACATTGCACCTAAGCTGGTGCGCAGAAATGTTATGGAGTGTGCTTCGCCTGAGAGACTAACACCGAACATATCGATGCCAGCCAAAGGATTAAACGCGTAAAGAGCCGAGAGAAAGGCGAATATTAGGACCGCATACGTCATTACTGCGCGGGCATACCAGAGACGGAGTTTTGCTGTGTCGATTTTCATGTTGTTACCTTCAGCTATTAGTCCCTTTTCGAGACTCTAACTTCGGCAAAATGTGTTCGCCAAACGTATCGATGTCATGATCAAAGTCGGGGAAGGCGAACATGCAGGCGTCGACACCAGCTTCGTCATAAATGCGGTCCAAATAGTTCGCGACCGTCGCATACGAGCCGACGAGTGTTGGTAGGCCCATAAACATGGATTTGCGTTTTAGGCTCTCAGACATGCCATCCGATTTATCAAGCTCTGCTTGGCCCACTAAATTCGTGATCGCAACTTCATCCGCACCTGCAACAATATGTTCGAACCGTTTCTGCGCGTCGTCGTCTGTTTCTGCGGCAAACACGTTGAAAAGAGCGATAGTGCCGACCTCGCGTTTTAGCTCGGTGGCATGGGCCTGAAGTCGTGTGGTTATACTCTTGAACGCTTCAATGTCGCTCTCGATATCATGGCTGTTGCCACCCGCGATGACAAAATTCCGCTCTCCCATCTCAGCCGTAAAGCGGATTCCCCGGTCAGATTGCCCGGCGCACACCAGCGGTATGGGTGTCGTTGGTTTGGGTTTGATTTCTGCTTCATTCATTTCAAAGAATTGGCCTTTGAAATTGGATTTCCCAGTCTCCCACAGTTCCTTCAGAATCGTGACGTATTCGGTGGCATAATCGTAGCGCGTGCCGAAGAACTCATCGCCCGGCCACAAACCCATTTGGTTGAATTCTTCTTTGTACCAACCGGAGACAATGTTGAGGCCGAAGCGATCAGGGCACACGGCTTCTATGGTTGCTGCCATGCGTGCCGCGACGGCCGGATGTAGAGACAGATTGGTGACCGACGGGATCAGCTTGATTTTGCTTGTTACCGGCGCGAGCGATGCGGTCAGGGTGAAAGAATCCAGGGCGTGGTCCCAGTACTCCGTTTCACCACCGAAGCCACGAAACTTGACCATCGAGAGGGCGAAATCGAACCCCAGGGCTTCACACTTGAGGGTTACGTCTCTGTTCAGTTCCCATGTCGGCCACGTTGGCGGTACATTCTTGGAGATAATGAAGCCGCCCTTGGCAATAGGGAGGAAAATTCCAATGTCCATCATGATGGTTTGTGTCCCTGATTTTGTGAGCGATGATTGGACGACAAACGGCCAGGTTGCGCAAGACTCAACTCCAATCGCGAGATCGACCCATAGACCGTTGTATGACTTGGGCGCCAAACGGTAGGCTCATGTCTTGGCGAGTAAGGGAGAAAAGTCCGGATGTTCGGAAAATTAAGTGTCTCAACTGTAATCGTTGTTGTCTTAGCGATGCTGCCCCCTGCCCAGGCCGATTCTGACTGGCCGCTTGAGATGGATGTCGGATGGCAAGAAGCTGTGCTGAGCGTCACCAATGCGGCACAGTGGCAAGCCCAACTTGAAGACGTTGCAGGATGGACCGCAGTTTACTCAGGCCCCGTAGACCGTAAGCAACTCAATGCGTGGGGATTGGGCAACGGCGTCTCTGCGGAGGCAATCGTTCTCCAAAACTCTGGGGAGTCTCAGGGCCTCGTGCGATTGGTACAGTTCTCTGGGGCTGAACAGGTGCAAATACGCTCAAGTGCTCAATCTTGGGACACAGGTGGCTTCTTGTCATTGTTGCTTAGGTCTCGTGGTGTCGACAAGAACTTCGCGGATGCCAGGCGCCATCAATGGACTGGCTATAACGATCCAGTCACTCTCTATCTTGGTCCGGAGCGGCGCCTGCGTAACGTTGTGCTGCGCGGGCCCGACGGCATCAACTTCGGTGTTTACGAGCGGGTTGTTCCGGGGTTGCCTGGCTGGCCAAATTTGAAAAAATTGAGTCGTCCGTTCAACTCGATGCAAATCGTCAAGGACCGGGACGCCACCGTTGCATTCTATGAGAATGTTCTTGGTTTTGTGTCGATGTCTATTGGCAACTCACCGGCTGCCCAGGCCGATGCCAATAATTTCGGCCTGCCTGCGAACCTCGTAACATCCACTCCTTTGAGATCGGCGATCATGCACCCTGTGGGCGGTGAGAGCGGCCGCGTAGAATTTGTGGAATGGGATGGGCTGGAGGGTCGCGACTTGTCTGAGCGGGCTCTAGCACCGAACTTAGGTATTTTAACCCTGCGGTTTCCAGTTTCCGACGCCGTTGCCCGGGCGGCAGGCATTGTCGCGCGGGGTGGGCGCCTGATGACCAAACCGACGACAGTGACTATGCCGCCTTACGGTGACGTGTCCTTATTCTCCGTGACAACGCCAGACGGCGTTTTTCTTGAATTTTTTGAGCCTCTATAAGGGTTTATCGCAATGACAGAACACATGCTTAATCGCCGGTCAGCTTTTGGGTCGCTGGGTAGCTTTGGTTTTCCCCTAACCGGGACCGCTCATGCGGCGCCAGGTTTTGATATGGAAGACCCGATCAATCGATTTGAGGCTCGACTAAAAACGACTGGAACGTTGGCGGAGGAAACTGTCCATCGGCTCTCGACAGGTCATGTGTGGATGTATCATCCAGAGACTCACAAGTTCGACCCATTCTGCTCAATGGAAAATTACAACGTCACTGAATGGACACATGGCGATGACGGCGTCATGCGCTCGCGGATGTTTGAAGTGGCGGTCTATTTGAAGTTCGGCACAGATGAGGTGATGGAGGAGTGGGTTAATCCGTTTACCGACGAAAAGCTGAAGGTGCATCACTATGTCATCGGCCCAATGCTCGCTACGCACGACCCGCGCGCGACAGACGCTGACGCTGGGGCCGAAAATGCTGAGCGAGTTATAGTGCCCAATCATCTCGATTGGATGGTGATGGGAGATACGGTTTACATGCCCACAGATTCATCCGTGGACTATAAGAACCCTCTTCAACCCGATGTATGGCCGCGCGCCTCTGCTGGTGAAACGTTTGGTTGGGATTCATTCATCATGTTCGCTGCTAAAATCAGTGATTTGGTAGACCCCAATGTCAAACAGGCTATGGCGCACAGTTGGTATCAAGAAAGTACCCGCTGGCAGCCCTGGATGCTCATGGGGCAACGCCCGGGCCGATTAATCGCCCGCGGCTATGGCAAGAAGATGAAGTGGGAGGACATTCCAGCAGACCGCCTTAAACGAATGGAAAAGCATGTTCCAGAAGTGCTTGATCGTGAAAATTGGGGTGACTTCCAGAACGAGTTTCTTTGGTACCTGCGCACCCAAAAACCGAAACCAGCGCTGGAACCGACCATGGGGGAGGGCTGAGTCATGACTATTAATCTTGATCGCCGTTCCATGCTCGCCGGTGGTGCTGGGTTGGCCGCCGGGCTTGGCACACTGCCACCCCTGGAAATTGGTGGCACAGCGTCAGCGCGTGAGCCTCTTGATCTCGATGACCCGATCGCCAAAATGCGGGCCAAGGTCAAAATGATCGGCACGTTGAAAGATAACGTGACATCGCACCGGGTCTCCCGCGGGTGGGTCTACGGCTATAACCCTGACGACGATTCATTCACGCCTTTCTACAGCATGATCAATTACAACGTGACGCAGTGGAGTCGGATCAGCGAGACCGAGCATAGGTATAAGATGCATGAATGCGCGATTTACACGCCGTTCGATGAATTCGCTGTTCTTGAAACCTTTCGCAATCCGTTGACCGGTGAAGACGTAGAGCCAATGCCCTACGTCATCGGTCCTATTGAAGTCACGGTCACACCTGATGGTTCTGATACCGGTCCTGAAGCCACGATCAAGCCAGTCAACATGGATTGGACCGTTATGGGCGGCTCAGTTTGGATGCCGGTTCAATCAGAATTTTCTTTCCCGAATCCCGTGTCCCCAGAAATATGGCCGAAGGAGTCATCGGGTGAAACAACGACATGGCAGTCCTTCATTCTGTTCATGGCCTCCCTCGCTGATCTTGAGAATCCAGATCTCGATCGTGTTCGAGCGCTGAATCACTACCAGGAAAATGTCACATGGACGCCGTGGCTTGAAATGGCCGGTCGCCCAGGGTTTTCATTATCCCGTGGCTTCGGCATGAAGCTTTTGTCTATGGAAGAAATTCCTACAGAACCGCTCACGTTACTGCAGGAAACGCTTCCTGAGATGTTTGATCTCGATAGTTGGACGGGTGTGCGCAACAACTACCGTGACTTTATGAAGGCCCGCAAACCAAAGCCAATTTAAAGCTGCCGTTCTATTAGACAGCCAACCCAGCCCGATTGCCGTCCGCCGTCGCTGTTACGACAATGCGCGGCGCAAAGGCGTCGCCGATCATATGTAGGTCGACGCCGCTTTCACGTAGTCCAGGTGCCAGGGCTAGGTTTGGCATGCGCGATGTGGCGTAGGTAAACAGACTGACGTCATCGATGATCTGTTCCTCGCCATTGAACACATTGCGTGCAGTGACTTGGCCTTCTTCAAACGCTGAGTCTGGGGATGGGTCACAACTGGTCAGCAGCTGCACCTTTTTCTCGGATAAGCGTGCGTAGATTCCTTGTCTGTTTACGAGCGCTTCATCGGATGCGATGCGGTCACGCGGTGTCACAATGATGACGCGATCAAACTTGCCCGCCAACCATTCTGCCGACGCATAGGTCATCTTGGTATGGTCTTGGTCGTAGATGACCGCCGTGCCCGGTTGTGGGGAAGGCCGCTCTAAGAGCATGGCCATGGTTTCCCGTAGGTCAGGGAAGAATCCTTCGCCTTTGTACTCTTCAGGTAGGAAGGATGGCCACGTCATCGTCGAGCCGGTCGCAAGAATTACAGCGTCCGGGTTCAAAGCGGAAATATCTGTCAGCGAAGCGGTGACGCCGAGCTCAAATTTGACTCCTGCTTTTTTTGCGCTGAGCTGTTGGTAATCGTAAATGCTCGAAAGGTTCTCGCCGCCTGGCAGTTCCGCGTGGACGCGTGTTTTCCCTCCCACCTCACCAGAAATACCGAACACAGTAACGTCGTGCCCACGCGCGCCGGCAATCCATGCTGCCTCCATACCCGCGACGCCGGTGCCTACCACGACGACCTTGCGTTTGGTCTCGGCTTGCGACGGCCACCAATCCACTTCGTCAGGTTGGCCTACTCTTGGGTTGTTGTCGCATTGCAGCTGCCCGCCGGCGATGATCATCTGCCAGCAGGTGTTGCCGGACACACAATAGCGAATCTGAGCTTCGCGGCCTTCCATGGCCTTCTTGCCCCATGCCGGGTCGGTGACCAAAGGCCGCCCAAGCATGACGAGGTCGGCATGACCGGCCTCGACGGCGCGATCACCTTCGTTGGGATCGGTGATTAGGCCCAGGGCGCCAACAGGTGTGTCGCCAAACGGTTCGGCAATTTCTTTAATCTTCTCGACAAATGGTGCGCGGTCGCCATGAAGGTCCGGAAGGTGCCAATACAACGTGTCGGAATGCGCACCCCAACAATAGGTGACGTAACTGGCGTTTCCGTTGGCCGCGATTTGCTGAGAAATGCGTTTTGCTTCTGCTAAGTCGATGCTTCCAGGCACCCCATCTTCGCCGGGTAGCTTTACGCCGATAATGAAGTCATCTCCCGCGAGATCCCGGATTGCCGACATAAGATCGCGGACTATTCTCGTGCGACCTTCGATGTCGCCGCCGAATTTATCTTCACGAATGTTAGAATGCGCCGACATAAACTGATGAAATATGTGGCCGTGCCCAGCAGAAATTTCTACGCCGCCCCAACCACAATGCTTTAACCAGGCTGCTGACTCCGCGAAGTCTGCGATCATAGTCTCGACTTCTTCCGTGGCCATGGCGTGAGGAACGGTCCAACTTAAATCGTCCGGAAGGGGTGATGGCCCAATCGAATTTGCCCTACGTCCGCCTTCGTGGTTGCCACGACCTGAGTCCTGTAGTTGCCCGATCATCAGACAGCCTTCATTACCGATTTCGTCCGCGAATTTCTTTAGACCGTCCTCGTTTGCTTTTCCGAATACTTGGATACGCCGTGCTGCAATGTTCCAGCGCGTTGTACCCATAGGTTCGGTGATGGCCATGGAAACACCGCCGCGTGCCCGGTTGCGGTAATAGGTGATAGTCTCATCGTTGACCTTGCTATCGGAGACGTAACGCAACGACATTGAGGCGTGAACCAGTCTGTTTCGCAATGGCTTTCCGGCCAGCGAAATGGGGGAGAAAAGATTTGGGTATACTGGATGTGGTCTATCAGTCACGCGACGCTCAGTTTAATCAATTGAACACAGGCTATTACGGCCCTTTCATACCCTGTGCGGGCGAATGTACCAACCAATCTTGGGCGACTGCTTATTCTCTCGGTAGTGGTGTAAACCACCCCTCTGTCTGTAACTGCTCATAAATCGCGGCCATGACACGCCCACCTTCTGTGACGATCTGGCTTTCGTCGTCAACGACCAGGTGACCATCAAAGACCTGCACGAGGCCATCCGTGATGACATGCCGCACCATCAAGCCGCTGGCATAGAGCAGATTGTTGAGAGGTTCTGGGGGGAGGGCGCCGCTTCCGACGAGTAAACCCGATACATCAATCGCGACGATGTCTGCTTTGCCTCCTTCAACAATGCGCCCCAAGTCAGGACGCCTTAGTGCGGCAGCTGGCACCGCGGTGGCATTTCGGATGGCGGTCCAAGCGGTTGGCCGTTTCACAGGCATCGGCCCATCCTTGAGAAGGTCGTAGCGCGCCTGACCATAAAGCACTGCAAGTTTGAGGTTCTCGAGATAGTCGTTCGAATGGGTATCAATGCCGATATTTACGGCGATGCCAGACGCAAGAGCTTCCGGATAGTTTTGGCTAAAACCACCGGCGCCACCTGCTGACGGGCAATGCGCTAGAACGACTCCATGTTCGATTAAGATATCTGGGTCAATACCCCAGTCCAGGCCACCCATATGAGCACCAAAGACGGTTCCATCCAGTAGGCCGAAACTGTCGAGCCATTGGGTTGGTGTCATCCCCCACATGCGTTTAACGCGTTCCGTTTCGACGCTGGATTGAGATAAGTGAATGTGAAGACCGGTCCCCAGTTCTTTTACGGCAGCGGCGATCGCGGCCATTGTTGCTGGCGTATGGGTGTCCGTTGCGTGGGGAGTCATCATCGGGTTGATGCGTCCTTCCGCCGCTCCCATTTTTTCTTTGGCGAATACTAGATTCTCAGCCACTTCGGCCAGTGTTCCGTCCTCGGAGTCGAGCAGAACTTGATCCTCGGTGCGGGCCCATATGGGGCCGAGCCGCGCTGTTCCTGGAATCATGCCGCCGGGGTAGCCGCGAACACCCCACGCTTCCGCAACGCGCACATAAGACCGGGCTTGGCGAAGACTGAGGCTCATCTCCACGTGAGTAGTTGTACCGCCACGCAAGAGTTCGGCAACGTTATAGGCTGTCAGTTTATCGAGATCATTGTCATTCAGTTGCTCGACCAATTCTTGCGGGCGTCTGTTATTCGGCCGACGCCCGTTCTCAATGAGACCTCGGGTCGGCGTCGCGGTGCAGGCATGGGTGTGTCCGCTAATAAAGCCGGGTGTCACAAGATGTCTGTGTGCATCGATGCGTTTGTAGTTTCCAGCAATGCGTCCCTCTGTGATTTTTGCGATTCGGTCTCCGGATACAAGAACCGAGGCATTTCTCATGAGTTCGTGACGGCCGTTTTTCTCGATTAGAAGCCAACCTGCTTCGATGACATATTCCCCGGCTGGTACGTCCTCAGCCCCATGGGATGAAGCGTGTGCTGCTGATGCCGCAGCCAAGGTGCTGCCCATAAACGCTGTCGTTGCACCAGCAGCCGACAGGGCTGCGCGCCGACTGAGCGGCGGCGGCGTGACATGATCGTTGTGAGGTGTGCCCGTGCCACAGAGTGCGCAGGGGCCGTCGGACGCAAGGGAGTGTGTGGTCATCATGTCTGCCATCTCATCTGAAATCGACTAAGTACATTTTTAATCTTAAACCCGAAATAGGCAGCGGCCCTATATATGTTCCGCTCTACTCGTCTGGTTGTTGCCGTATGCGGTCAGGAAGGAAGGGTAGGAAGAGAGCCGAAAGCCCGCAGTAGAAGGCCATCGCCATCCACATATCGTTGAAAGTAAGAACCCAAACTTCGCGCTCGATAATCGTGTTCATGATCTTCAACGCGGCGGCCTCCGGATTGGGGGCTGAGCCGAACGCATCCTGAATGCGCTGCTGCAATCCCGTCAGCCATTGCTCGGCCGCGAGCCCGCCTTCGCCGACGCGAGCCAATAGGCGCTCTCGATGAAAGTCGAAGCGAGATTCTTGGAACGTTGTGATGAGCGCTAGGCCTATTGCACCGCCAAGACTGCGGAACAAATTAAATAGCGAGCTGGCAGTTCTGACATCTGCAAGTGGAACGCTGCCGATAGCGACGATGGTGATTGGCATGAAGCACATCATAATTCCAAGGCCGCGTAGGAACTGCGGAACGGCAAGCTGATCCAAACCCATCTCCGAGGTCATTTGACCGTGCCAAATCAGTGATGTGATGAGGATAGATAGACCGATTCCCAAAACGACACGGGCGGCTAGACGTTGAACCATATAACTCGCGAGAGGCGCCAAGAGCACTTGCGCTGCTCCTGTGAACATCATGACGGTACCAATCTGCTGACTATTAAAATGTCTGACCGTCGAAAGCATCGCGGGGCTCAAGTAGGCGGAACCTACAATCGCTGCGCCAAGAACGAATGAGCATATGCATTCTGCCGCAAAAGTGCTGTCTGTAAAAAGGCGAAGTTCAATGACAGGATAGCGGCAGGTCAACTCCCGCCATAGAAACAAGATACCACTGATTACCATCACCACAGTCAGGCGCGTGATCCAAGGTGTGTCGAACCAATCGTTTTCCGGCCCCTTGTCGAATAAAATGACCAAGCTGCCCAGAAAAAGGCCGGCCAAGACAACACCCGGTATATCGATTTGAGGCAGAATATGAAGTTGAGGCCGGTCGACATCGATCAATGCCAAAACACCGAAAACAACGATTAGTCCCGGCACGATGTTCATAAAGAATATCCAATGCCATGAGAATGTCAGCGTGACCCAACCTCCGACGATTGGTCCGAGTGTGATGCCTGTGGTCGTGATCATGCCTGCGATGGCGACGCCGATGGCGTGTTTCGAGCGAGGGAACATGAAAAAGATGGTGGCAAACGACAGCGGTGTCAGTGCCCCTGCAGAAAACCCCTGCATCGCACGAAAAACCAGCATGGATTCCAAGTTCCAGGCGGACGCACACAGCACGCTGGTAACCACGAAAAAGGCCGCTGAGGCAGCAAACATAATTCGAATGGAGAGTAGCCGCGCAAGCCACGCCGACAACGGAATCATGATGACTTCAGCAACCAGGTAGGTTGACTGAATAAGCGCGATTTCTTCAACAGTGGCGCCAAGGCTAGCCCGTAGTTCCCCCAATGAGCTGGCAACAATTTGTATGTCGAGCACAGCCATAAATTGGCCGACAAGCAATATGGAAAACCCGAGCCAATGTCGCCAGTTTACGGTGTCGTCAGTTGGGGCTGGGCCAATAACCTTGCCACTGGCACTGATGCCATTGGCAGGAAGTGCGGCGTCAGACATTTATGGCGTGTCGGAGGCGAGGGCGCTGGAGCCTGATGAGCTTCCGCTCTCGCGTGTGTCGACATTCACAATTGCGGACATGCCTGGCCGTAGACGGCCTTTGAGCGCATGGCCGTCGGGCAACACTATTTTTATAGGGACGCGCTGGACAATCTTCGAGAAATTTCCAGTCGCATTCTCCGGTGGTAACAAGCTGAATTCCGCGCCGCTTGCTGGTGATACGCTTTCTATACGTCCGTTTAGGGTGACGTCGGGGTAGGTGTCGATACTGATTTCAACAGATTGCCCGGGTTGCATGTATGTCAGCTGGGTTTCTTTAAAGTTTGCAACAATCCATGGTGTGTCAGTGGGAACCAATGCCATGAGATGCATGCCGGGGCGGACGAACTGCCCGGTTCGGATCGATCGATTGCCTATAATGCCGTCAACCGGCGCTCGTACTTCCGTATAGGCAAGATCAATTCTCAGAAGGTCGAGGGCCGCTGTTTTTTCATTGGCTTCGGCGGTCAATGCCCGTCGTTCCATATCGAGTATATCACGCTCTGTCCCTGCGGCGGACAGGTGTGCCCGGGCGCCCGCAACTTTTGCCCGCGCCCTTAATTCTTCTGCGACAGCGATGTCATAACGTTGAGCCGACGTGACATTATCTGCGACCAAGCCTTTCGCGCGTTCAAGTTCCCCTTTCGCCAGCGCGTGATCGGCTAGGACGGCATCAAGATCGGCTTGCGCTTCTTCAATTAAGCTACCTTGCAACGTAAGTTTGCTATCGATCGCGTTGATAGTGGCTTCTGCTTTTTCTAGGTCAGCAGCACCCTGGGCGAGGCGTGCCTTAAACGCATCCTGTTGAATGCGGGCCAGTAGATCACCTTTTTCAACACGCTGGTTGTCATCAACCAGAACGGATTCGATTTGCCCTTCAATCCGTGCGCTGACTGTTGTGATGTCTGTGCGTACGTAGGCATTGTTTGTGCTTTCCGTATGACGACCGACCATCCACCAGGACAAGCCCCAATAGCCGAGGAGACCAAGCACTATTGTGACAAAGGTTGAAAGGACGATTGATCTGGGATTCTTCGTCATTCGGTAGTCCTTCAGGTGAGTTCAATATGAACGACCTGAATGAGTTTGTTGATCCACTAGGCGTCTGGGGGAGAGATTTGCAGAATTTCGAAACACTCCGGCTCTGACATCGTGCCTAGGGAGCATGCATTCTTTTTGAGTTTGACGTCTTTCCCGATCTCATTGCAGCGTTTGTTTTGCTGAACATCATGGGTCCGGATCGAGGAGCCCATGGAAGGCAGCTTTGCATTGACCGAAAAGAGAAATGTATCCTCGTCCATGATGAAGGCTTCTAACTTGGTAAGGTTCATCTTGGTGTTGTTGACGATCTGAACTTTAAATTTGCACCCGTAACCGTAGCCCGCAGAGTAAGTAAAATCCTCACGATCAACGATCTGAACGTCGAGTGTGCTGATTTCTTCTGGTTCCCCGCAGGAAATGAGGGTCAGCACCAAAGCTGCTGAAATACCCAGCCGGGTTAATTGGTGAGCCATGTGTGTTCCTCTCTTTCCCTGGCAACACTCAAAGCTAGCGCAGGATTGGTGTTGGTGCCAGAACCATGCACATAGCCATTATATACCCTGCCTTCTATGCATAGGATTTTCGGGCCTAAAGTGATGGTGAAGTGGTAAGCTAATCACCTAGGGAACGAAGTCAGTGCCACACTATGGTTGGACTTGATGGCGCTGCCGGCGTTGCCCATTATCGGCGCCTGTTTTATCGACTGCGAAATTTCCAGGAGGCTTATTGTCATGCTTAATCTGTCCCAGCGAGGCCGCTCCGGTCTTCAGTTTCTAGGGTCCCTGCAGCCGTACGCATCAAGCCGTGTGCGTAGCATTGCCAAGGCAGAGTTTGAAGCTGACCCAGATGGAGAGGCTATTGTTGCAGAGCACAAGCGCGGCGGGTCAAACGAATCCTGGCCGGATCGCATAGCCAAAGCGAAAGCGGTGGCTGAAAAGTCTGTCGCATACAAACACGAGCGATTTTACCAACGCTACGTGGCAGAAGAAAATTTTGTTCGGGCCATTCCAGCGATCGAAGAAAAGCGGTCCGAAGCAGAAAAGCTGGTGAATCGCCCTTTGGAAGATTGTGGTGGCGCCCTGGAACTCGACGATAGCGTTAAAATTCCGGAATATTATGACGGCGTTGAATGGCATCTAGAGCCGGGCGGTTGGGATGGCTATGACCTGGCTGGCCCGATGTTCATGTCAGGCATTGGCCCGTACGTTTTCAGCAAGGGTGGATACGCCGCCGTTGAAGTTGGCGACGACATTCGCAACCAACGCGTCAATGTCACTAAACAGCTGCCTAAAGATCATTATGATCGTATCTACGAGTTAGGATGTGGCGGCGCTACCACGTTGGCGGCCTGCCATAAGAACTATCCAGACGCTGAATTGATGGGCAGCGATTTATCACCTGCGATGCTGAAGGGTGGCCATGATGCCGCCAGAGCGATGGGTATCCCCATCACGTTTAAACAGCGTGATTCCCGTGATACCGGGGAGCCGGACGAAAGTGTTGATGCCGTTGTGTGTTACGCACTTTTTCATGAAATGCCGGTCAGCGTGTGCGTTGAAACAGTCAAAGAAGCTTTTCGTATTCTCAAACCGGGCGGTGATATCATTATCAACGACCCGCCACCGTTTGCTGCAGTGCATCCGTTCCAAGCGGTGGTTTTAGACTGGGACACGGATAATCGAGGTGAACCCTTCTTCTCGGAAACCTGTGCGACGGAATGGGTCGATGTTCTCAATGAAGTCGGATTTGTCGATACCAAAGCGTTTGGTCTCGGGTCTCAAGGGTATCCATGGATAAATCTGGGCACCAAGCCAGCCTAATCACTTTATAAGATTCGGAGAATTTCTGATGACGAAGCCACCCCCCAATCCCATCACAGGCTCAGATGATATGGATGCGATGATGCGTATCAACACAGAGCTAATGTCTGAGCTTTGGATTCTCCGGGATCGTGTCACCGTGCTTGAAAAGCTTTTGGACGAGAAGGGCATCGTGGCGCGCAAGGCCATCGACGACTACGCGCCGGAAGGCGAGTTCGCGGCTGAACTAGACGATGAACGCGACCGTTTCGTGCGGCGTGTCGCTGGGGCACCCTGGGAAGTGGAATTCACCGTAGAGTCTTTGGTCGAACGCGGCCAACGCTAGAAAGCTTAAAACATGACTGATCTGACGCCGGAAACGGCCGCAACCGCCGGCGTGGCCAAGGGTGATTCTGAGCGCACGCTTCCGCTTAAAGTTTGTATGGGCTGGGGCGTCGGTAGTCTCGGGATGGCCGTCATGTTTGGTCTGATCAGCACGTTTGCGCTGAGTTTTATGACCAATTATCTGGCGATCTCTGCCGGGGTGGCCGGTCTTCTTCTAGGTCTGTCGAAAATTTATGACGGTGTGACTGACCCACTGATGGGCGTTATTACCGATCGTACTGACAGTAAAATGGGTCGCCGCCGCCCTTATCTCCTCGCTGGGGCATTCATGCTCGCGGCGACTATGGTGTTAATGTTCAACGTACCTGACTTCGCAACTCCATCTGGTGCGGCGATTTACATGACAGTCATGCTGCTGCTCTACGCGACGGCCTACACTGTCTTCAACGTGCCTTACCTCGCCATGCCTGCCGAAATGACAGAGGGTTATCACGAGCGGGCGTATTTGATGAGCTTCCGTGTCTACGGGATCGCTGGCGCCGGGTACGTTGGGTATTTTGCTGCTCCGATTATCATTGATTTCTTTGGCGGCGGACGGGCCGGATTCGCGTCCATGGCTTGGGTTATGGGCGGGGCAGTGCTGATTTCATCGGTGGCTTGCTTCTATTTTACCAAGGATGCGCCGTTCAAGCATAAAGTGGAAGCAGCGCCGGTTGGCTTTAAGGCCCAGGTTCGCCTTCTATTGCAAAACCGTCCGTTCCTTTGGCTCATGCTGGCAAAGATGTTTGGTTTGCTTGGGCAAGCGCTGAGTAACCCTGCCAAAGCCTTTTTCTTTCCGCTGGTCCTCGGCGCAAGCCTGACCAGTTTCGGGTGGTATTGGGCTGCCTTCTATACCGCAATGATCGTATCGCAGAGGTTGTGGCTTAAATTGGGTAAGAGTCATGGCAAAAGAAATATATTCATTGCGGCGCTCTTGTTGACGGTGGTTGTCAATTTGACCTGGCTGCTTGCTTCGCCGACCGAGGCCTATGCTTTGACGATCCTTAGAGGCGTTGCGCTGGGGTTCTTGGGTGGTGCAACCCTGCTGATGGGGCAAGCGATGCTTCCGGATACGATGGAATACGATATGCGTATCACCGGTTTGCGCCGTGAGGGCGTCTATGCCGGGGTTTACACGACTATCGAAAAATTTGCCTTCGCTTTTGGCCCTGCGATTACGGGGATTATTCTGGCCTCCATGGGGTACATTTCGTCCAGTGATGGCTTCGTTGAGCAGCCCAGTAGTGCGATTGTCGCGGTCTATATTTGCGCAGCTGGGCTGCCGGCTCTAACTGGGCTTCTCGGGGCGATCTCGCTACTCGGCTATGATCTCACCGAGGAAAAACTAAAAGCAACCAAGCAGGTTGACGCGGTCGTCTCCGTTTGATCGATTACGTTTATGGCAGACATTTACACCCTTCTTGATCGAGACGGCACGCCCTTCAGGGTAATGCTCTTTTCCCCGCCAGCGGGTCGAGGCCGGGCGGTGCGCATCGTTATTCTTCCGGGTGCGAATTGTGATGCGAAACGCTATCGTTGGCTTGCTGAACCATTGGCGGCAGAAGGGGCGACCGTTCTTGTGCCTGATCCGCCCCAGCTGGAGCACCCGTCACCGACTGATCCTGCGACGAAAAACAATGCGGCTTACGTTACGATCGATCAGATGATCAAGGCCTTGGCAATGCCCTGGGACAGCGACAACGGTGAGGGTATTACCTTCGTCGTCGGCCACTCCCTCGGTGGTTCAATTCTGATGGAGTATCTCGATCCTGCTCAGGCGATGTCTGACCCTCGTTCTGGTGCCGGTGCTGGTTATGTACCTCCGGTGACGATTGCTGGTGGTGTGGTTGTGGGGGCGACACTGCAGGCTGACATCATGGGAACCACTATTCCATGGCGACAAAATGATACGGCTCTTGCCAAGCCGCCGGGGCTACCACTCCTTTTTGTGGCGGGAGACTCTGATGGAATCGCAACACCAGAAAACGTGGCTGCGACCGTCGCTAGGTACAAAGCTCCAACAGCAATGGTGGTGCAGAATGGGGCGAACCATTTTGGTTGGGCCGAGGGCGAGGGCGAGCTCGATTTGAAGGCTTTGGATGGTAAGGCCGCGCTTAGTCCTGCAGATCAAAAAGCTGCGACAATTCGCCTTATCGCCGCGTTTCTATCGACTATTGCAGATGACCGTCCGGACACGATTGCGAACGCGCTCAATGATGTCGCTGCCGAGGGCGATCAAGTCACGGTCCGTTGACCTCACAAAGACTTCAAGAACGCGACCAGGTCACTTCGGGCGTCGGCTGGCATATTTCGGAACCGTTCCTTGGCCGCTTCTGCTTCGCCGCCGTGCCAAAGTATCGCTTCCTCTAAGCCGCGAGCACGACCGTCATGTAAATAGCGTTCGTGGGTGGTTACTTTTTCCGTCAGTCCTATGCCCCATAGAGGAGCCGTCCGCCATTCAGATTCAGTTGCCAAGAAATCCGGCCGCCCATCCGATAGTCCGTCACCCATGTCGTGGAGCAATAGGTCTGTAAATGGGTGGATGGTCTGTTCGGCAAGGTCCTCGCTTCGGGGGTCGATGCCAGTTTCTAGGGTCGTCATGTGGCAGTTTTGGCATCCGGTCTCGAGGAACAGTGCCTGACCGCGCATGACTTCTGGCAAGTTTGCACCACGCTGGCGTGGGACAGCGAGCCGTCGCGTATAGACATTCATTTGATTCAAAAATGCCTTAGACATCTCGACGCCGTCATGATTGGCCGCAGCTATACAGAGTTCCTGCTCTGCTTCACAATTGTCACCTGGACGTGTAGGCGTCGTGATTCCCATATCTCCCAAAGCAGCACCTGAATTCTGGTTGGTGAGATTCGGTGCATTGGCTTTCCAGCCAAACTTGCCGACTGCCATTTTCTTGTCGCGCGCATCCCAAACAATATTCACGCGCCCCGATATGCCATCGTTGTCAAGGTCATCCGGATCTGCGAGCGCGTGAAGCAACTCGTCGGAAACCATTTCTAAGAGACCGAGTCCGATCATCGGGTTGGCCACCCGCGGGGACGTCATAAGATCGTCGGGCATCGGCCCATAGGCGAGATCTTCGAGGCTTACGGTTGGTTTGCGCAATGAATAAGGCGTACTGTCTTCATAGGTCCCGGCGATCTCTTCCCACTCTATTATAGCCCTGCCCTCTGCCGGAACTCCCTCAATGCCTCGGTCTTGAAGTTGATCACCATAACCTGGAACGCCTTTTGGTCCCCCATGTTGGTCGGTGCCGGGCACGCTGAGGCGGACCAGCATGGAATCCATTGGTGCGCCCACTTCGGGCGGTGGTTTTCCTCGGCCATTGTTGATGTGGCAGTCCGAGCAGGCTTCCTTGTTAAAGACGGGCCCTAATCCGTCGGTGGTTGGTTGTGGCCCTGGAGCAGGGCGCCAAACCGTACTGAACAGCTGATTGCCGAAGGTGAATCCACCTTTGACGTTTGACGGCGCGTTTGCAGATATGAAAGTAAATGCTTCTGCCGTTGCTAGCGGGCGTGTCGTGTCTCCGCCAAGCTCTGTTGTTAGGGGTATGGCGAGCAACCGGTCGCG
>WLXB01000161.1 GCA_012103295.1 Alphaproteobacteria bacterium
TTCACAGCGTCGATGGCATTCCACATGCTCGATTTACGACCCTGCCGAATTGCCTGGGATACTTTTTGGTCACCAGTAATCACGTCATCTGAATGACGAATTTCGCAGCAGTCCTTTAGCGCCGGATTGTTTTCCAAGAAAGGTTGGATAGCGTCACTACGTCCGTGAACGAGGTAGCGAACATTGGGGTAGCGGATGTGGGCCTCTAATATCCCATCCATTACGATGGCTGGGGCTGCATCTCCGCCCATAGCATCCACAGATAGGGTGATTTCTCTTGCCACCAACAGCCCCTCAATCCCTTTAGCGGTAACCGATGATGGCTCCGCTTTATGCGGAAACGGGTTGATCCCGCTCGGCCATCCACCCTATGAAAAAGCGCCGTTACCGGCGCGCAGGTCGATTATAGGACAGTTTCAGCCGGTTCTACCACGTCTCGATCATTATAAGACCCGCAGGCCTGACAAACGTGGTGCGGACGCTTGGTTTCTCCGCAATTTGGGCATTCCTGGTAAACGCTCGCGCTCAATGAATCATGGGAGCGGCGCATGTCCCGCTTGGATTTCGAGACTTTTTTCTTTGGTACAGCCATTTCTCATACTTTCTCAGGAATTTCAGGGTTTGGGGCGCAGAATTTAGCGGCCTCAAACGAAGGGCGAGTACATACCGAAAAGAGCCCCTGGGGGCAAGGCTTGTAAGCTATTCGCCGCCCCGTCCACCGGGTTTTAATTTTGATAGCGCAGCAAAAGGATTGGATCCCGGCGGTTCTGTCGACGAATGCTCGGAATCAAGCCATTTTTGGGCATCAAACGCGACTTCTGGTGCTCGCGGATAAGGGTCAAGATTCAGCACCATATGTTCGACGGCCAGTGCGCCAAAATCGATTTGGCCATCTTGGACCGGCTCAGGTGGATCCTCATCAACCAGGTCGATGTCCAATTCGACCCGCGATTTTATCGCATCCAACGTAAATGTCAGGGCGACCTCAGCCTCTATGGTAGCTGGAACCGGCTCAAGAGAAACTCCGCAGGTCTGTACGATATCCGCACTAATACTTCCTTGAACGGCTAAAATCGGCCCGGCCCCTTTTGACAGATGAAAGGTGGCCTCAAGACGGCTTACATCGGCAAGATCGCATTCAGCGGCCACATCATGCCGTTCCGAAGAGGTAGCGGAAATGACAATATCGCGGCCTTTGGGGGAAACCGCCGCGACAGGGATAAAATGATTAAACGGTGACGACACAATCTATGCGGCGGGTTTCTGATATTCAGGCGCGGGAAAATCAACGTCCCCCTGCACTAGCCCCTCGATTGTCTGGCCAGCCAAATGAGAGTCTGCAGCCATCACATAAGACGCGAGGCTGGAAATCGCTTCAGCTGGAACGTCTACCGACCGGTATACGGTTTCTGCCAACGCAGACCCAACCTTGTCCGTACCCTCGTCTATTGCGGTTTCCCAGGTTTCAGCCCGGCCATAAAAAGCCTTGGCCATTTTCTTGACTTGGCGGCCCACACTTAAGTCGCCAACACCCATTTCCCGAAGGTTACGGTCCATATCGGCAAACATCAGATTGAGCAAAGATTGACTGACATCCGCGGCGGCTTTCCCATTTTGTCGAAGCCGCCGAACCAATAGCATAATATGTATAATGATCAGATCAAAGCGACCGTCGACGGTATCAGGCACACCAAAGCTAGCAAAAAATACTGGCGAACGAGCCTGCCCTACGGCGCCAAGATACAAGCTATTAGAAACGTCAGCATTGCGGCGTGCCTCGCGGATTGAGTTTATTAGACCCATAGGAGCTCTTCATCATGCTTGATTGGATCTCTATTTCACCCGCCTGCCAACCGGAGTCAACGCTGGGGCTGTCCGAAATTGCCTTATTTTGCCGTCTACCCCCGTCTGGCAGCTTCTGATATAAAACGCGCCATGGTCACAAGTAACGTACTTATTCCACATCTTCGGATGGCACTCGCAATAACGACATGCGTTGCGGCCCTGAGCTTAGGCGGGTGTGCCAAAGACATTAATGCGCGGGGCAATTTGCCGCCGGATGATGCGTTAACTCAACTCCAGCCTGGTCAACAAACGCGGCAGGATGTCCAACTTATCCTGGGTACACCGTCGACAGTTTCAACGCTGGGCGATGAGACCTGGTATTACATCAGTGCGATTACAACACAGTATGCGTTTTACTCCAGCGAGGAATTGGAGCGTGATGTCTACGCCCTATCCTTCGACGAACGCGGAATCTTGCAAGACGTTAAAAACCTTCGTCTCGAAGATGGAGAGGACTTGCAAATTGTTGAGCGGGAAACGCCCACGATGGGCAGAGAATTTAGCCTCATCGAACAGCTTATCGGCAACCTGGGACGCTTCGATCGCGGAGCACCCGAAGCTGGGCCTTAGTTAGCGGTCTGGGCCACCACGGAATTCAGACACAAAAAAAGCCCCGGCTCATCACCGGGGCTTTTCTCAATCTATGTTGCGTGATTAGCCAGCAAGCACCGCCAACAGCAAGATCGCAACAATGTTGATGATCTTGATCATCGGGTTGATCGCAGGGCCCGCCGTGTCTTTGTACGGGTCGCCAACGGTGTCACCAGTCACAGCGGCCTTGTGAGCTTCTGAGCCCTTACCGCCGTGATTGCCGTCTTCAATGTACTTCTTGGCATTATCCCAAGCACCGCCACCAGAAGTCATCGAGATGGCGACAAACAGGCCGGTCACGATGGTCCCGAGGAGCATGGCGCCAAGAGCGATAAAGCCTTGAGCCTGACCAGCGGTCAGAGCCACGATGAAGTACAGTGCAACCGGCGCCAGCACCGGCAGCAAGGACGGTACAATCATTTCCTTGATGGCGGCTTTGGTCAGCATGTCGACCAACACACCATATTCAGGCTTTTCGGTGCCTTGCATGATGCCTGGCTTGGCTTTGAACTGGCGGCGCACTTCAACCACAACAGCGCCCCCTGCCCGGCCCACGGCCTGCATGCCCATTGAGGCGAACAGGTACGGCAGCATGCCACCGATGAACAGACCAACAACCACGTACGGGTCTTTCAAGGAGAAGGCGATGTTGGTCAGCTCTGGGAAGTAGTGTTCCAGATCCGACGTGTAGGCCGCGAACAGCACCAGCGACGCCAAACCGGCAGAACCGATGGCGTATCCCTTGGTCACTGCCTTGGTTGTATTGCCAACCGCATCCAGAGTGTCCGTGATGGTCCGCACGTCTTCTGGCAGCTTGGCCATTTCCGCAATACCACCGGCGTTATCAGTGACAGGTCCGTAGGCATCGAGCGCCACGACCATGCCGGCCAAGGCCAGCATTGTGGTTGCAGAGATCGCGATACCGAACAAGCCCGCTTGCAAGAACGCAGCAATGATCGCCGCAGAGATCAACAGCACGGGAAGTGCGGTTGATTCCATGGAGACGGCCAAGCCCTGGATGACGTTGGTGCCGTGCCCCGTGGTCGAGGCCTCAGCAACACTCTTCACCGGGCGGTAGTCAGTACCGGTGTAGTACTCTGTGATCCAGATGATGATGCCGGTGACAACCAGGCCGATCACCGCACAAACGATCATCTGACTGCCGGTGATCGCTGTGCCGTCTTTCATCACAATGTCCGTATCAAACATCATGTTGGTAACGACAACGATCAGGCCCCCGGAAATGACAGCGCAGACGATAAAGCCACGATACAAGGCACTCATCACCTTGCCGCCGTCTTTAACGCCGACGAAGAACGTGCCGATGATTGAGCCGATGATGCAAACGCCGCCAATAACCAGCGGGTAGAGCATCACGGTCGCTTGAGCAGCACCGTCAAAAAAGATCGTGCCCAACAGCATGGTGGCCACAACAGTCACGGCGTAAGTTTCGAACAGGTCAGCGGCCATACCAGCGCAATCACCGACGTTGTCGCCGACGTTATCGGCGATTGTCGCAGGGTTGCGCGGGTCATCTTCCGGAATACCTGCTTCAACCTTACCGACCAAGTCGCCACCGACATCCGCACCCTTGGTAAAGATGCCGCCACCGAGACGGGCGAAGATGGAGATCAGCGAAGCGCCGAAGGAAAGGGCAATGAGGGCTTCGATGAGTTTGCGCTCATCCGTACCCATGCCGAGCAGAGCGAAATAGTAACCACCTACGGCGAGAAGGCCGAGGCCCACCACCAACATGCCGGTGACGCCACCAGACTTGAAGGCCACCGCGTGTGCGGCGCTCATACCACTGGACCGGGCCGCTTCAGCCGTACGCACATTGGCGCGTACAGAGACGTTCATACCGACATAGCCGGCGATACCGGAACATACAGCGCCGATAACAAAGCCAACTGCTGACAACATGCCGAGGGTAAAGGCCAAGACGATGGTGACAATAACGCCAACGATCCCAATCGTGGTGTACTGGCGGTTCAAGTATGCGGCAGCGCCTTCTTGAATTGCGCCTGCAATTTCGGCCATCAGGTCTGTGCCTGTGCCCACAGCCATCAGGCTGCGTGTGGTGAAAATCCCGTACAGGATGGCGATGACGCCACTGCCCAGGACAATATATTCGAGAGTGCTCATGCTCGTTCCATTCGATTCGTTGATGGGGCTGGCAATTCCAGCCGTTCGACCCAGAAAATCCCTTGTGGATCAATGAGATAGGTTCTTAGTCGCTCCCCCGCCCGGGAAAGCGCGCGGAGGGTGCCAGAATGGCGGGTACGGTGCAACAGCGGAGTCAGGAGAAAAGACCGCAAACCCTCGGTCTCAGGGGGTTAACAACACGTCGGTTTTACTGCTCAAATACAGTGATCAACAGCACGTCGGTAATCATGTCACCGTAAACCTGTTGTGCCGCCGCTACCATCAGTAATGGTAAGACGACCCGCGCCATCAGCCGTAGTTAATACCTGAACCTGACGAATACGTGCAGGGCCAACACCAAGAGAAGCTGCCGTTGTGACTCGTTTTGATTGAACATCAGAGTTCGACATGAGCGTCTCCTATTAGCTAAGAGCCGCGCCAACAGCAGTTACCCAAGCAGCGCCAGTGCTGATTACGATGCAGTATTCATCGTCGCCAGAACCATTGTCAGAAACCATATATACGGTTCCTACAGCGACATCGCCAAATGCAGGTAAGTTTGCGGTAGTTACAACTGGGATTTGGAAGCCACTGTCCGAGCGGACGGGGCCAGAAAATGTGGTTTTAGCCATCGTTTTTCTCACATGTGAGTTTAAGCAAATCTGTCTACATGTCGTCAGTCGGGCCTGTCAGATTCGCCGGATTGTTTCCCGATATGGCTGAAAGTATACCCTACTTTTCATCAAGTCAATAAAAAGGGGAGCCGAAGCTCCCCCCTTATCAAGCACCGTAGCTTATGCGCCGGGTGAACCAAAGATCCCGAGAGGATCAGATACACCAAACGAGTAACGCTCACGAGCCTTGTAGCGGCTGTTGCCCGTATCAAAGTCTGCATCCATAGATGTAGCCATTGGGGTACGAACAAAGTGCTTCAAGCCATTAGGCACGTCGGTGGTCAAGAACCAAG
>WLXB01000162.1 GCA_012103295.1 Alphaproteobacteria bacterium
CGTGACGGTAGTTGATCAGAGCACCACATTGATACGACAACTCTCGGAATCATTGGATGTTACTGGTCTCGTTGGTCATGCATCGCAACCCGATGTATTGGAACGCGCGGGTATTGAAGACGCCGATATGATCATCGCTGTCACGCTAACCGATGAAGTCAACATGATCGCGTGTCAGGTGGCCCATTCTTTGTTTGGTGTGCCGACAAAAATTGCCCGTATTCGCAGCCAGAGCTATCTGCAACCTATGTGGTCTAATATGTTTACCCGTGACCACCTTCCTATTGATGTTGTGATATCACCGGAAATCGAGATTGCGCGCGCAGTAACACGACGCCTGGAAGTGCCCGGCGCGATGGAGGTCATACCGCTCTCCGATGACAAGGTGAGATTAATTGGTGTGCGAATCACGGAAGACACACCACTTATCAATACACCGCTTCGTCAGTTGACTAGCCTGTTCCCGGAAATGCAGATCATTATTGTTGGGATTAAGCGGGGTGATACATCCATCGTTCCTCACGCTGAAGATGAGATGTTTCCGGGCGATGACGTGTATTTTGTTGTCGCGTCAGATCAGTGTGAGCGGGCGATGGCTGCTTTCGGCCATGAGGAACCCGAAACACGCCGCGCCGTCATCTTTGGCGGTGGCAATATCGGCTTGTTCTTGGCTCAAGAACTGGAGCGCGATCACTCAGAAATTAATGTCAAAATTATAGAATTAAACCGGGAACGGGCAGAGGTTGTCTCTGCTGACCTCAAGAATGCCGTCGTGATAAATGGAAATATTCTAGAGCCCGATATTCTTTATGAGGCCGGTGTTGATAAGGCTGAGACGGTAATTGCTGTGACCGAGGATGATGAAACCAATATTTTGGCATCACTTTTGGCGAAAAAGTGTGGCGCGCAGCGGGCGATTACCCTGGTTAACAAGTCAACCTATAACCCGCTTATGGGGCCGCTCGGCGTTGACGTCGTGGTTAATCCTCGGTCCATAACGGTATCTCAAATTCTTTCGCACGTCCGTCGTGGGCGGGTGCATTCCGCCTATTCGGTTCAAGAAAACTTCGGCGAATTAATCGAAGCCGATGCCATGGAAACGTCAATATTGGTGGGTAAACCTCTGAAAGAGGTCGACCTGCCAGGTCGGACTCGTGTTGGTGCCATTATCCGTGATGGTCAGGTTATCGTGCCGCGACCTCAGACTGTTATCGTGGGCGGTGACAGAATCATTCTATTCGCAGCGACAGAAGCTGTGCGCAAGGTAGAAAAATTGTTCTCCGTCCGGCTGGAGTATTTCTAGAAACATCATGACTCGTTTCGCTTATGTTAACGGTCGCTACGAGACTCACAGCTCTGCCACCGTCTCAATTGAGGATCGCGGTTATCAATTCGCCGACGGTATTTATGAGGTTGTAGCGGTTTGGCATGGTTGCGCCATTGACCTCGTCGGCCACATGGACCGCCTAGAACGCTCGATGAACGAAGTGCAGTTCCCTAGTCCACCATTGCGGCGGGCTTTAGGAATCATTGCGCAAGAGGTTGTGCGCCTCAATAGAGTCCGGACAGGAATTCTCTACATCCAAATAAATCGTGGGACAGCGCCAAGAAACCATCCGTTTCCTGGTGAAGGTGTAAAGTGCTCTGTAGTTATGACAGCGCGGCATGGTCTGGGCCCGTCGGCCAGCGACGTTGACAACGGCGTTTCCCTAAAAATACAGGAAGATCAACGCTGGAAACGCCGTGACATAAAGACCATTGGCTTGCTGCCCAATGTTCTCACCAAGCAGGCCGCGAAAGCCGCTGGTGCTTTCGAAGCCCTGTTGGTCGATCCAGATGGAACGATTACGGAATCGAGTGCGGCAAATGTCTGGCTGGTCGACAAAGACGGGACTCTTGTAACACGGCCGCTCGGTCCCGAGATCCTGGGGGGTATAACGCGCTCACGAGTCATGACGATAGCGCAGGATACAGGGCGACCGGTTCGTGAGGCTATTTTTACACTTGAGGACGTCTTCGCCGCCCGCGAAGTTTTCCTAACCGGAACTACGACCTTTGTTTTACCTGTTACAAATGTCGATGACACTGTGATCGCCAACGGACACCCGGGAGAGGTTGCATGTGATTTACGTGATCGATACCAAGCCTTTCTAGACTCTCATGACCCCCGCACGAGCTGGCATGTCGCCTGAACGTGTAGAGCACTCTCTTCCTATACCGGAAGCCTTGTTATTCGATTGGGATGGCACACTGGTTGACAGTCATCCTGTTCTAGCAGCTGCGATGAACCACACGCTGAAAGCCTTCGGCAGAGAACGGTGGAGTTATGATGAGTGGCAAGCATGGCTCGGCTTGTCGGCCCGCGACGCTTTTCCACAAGAGTTCGGTGATAACTGGCAAGAGGCTCGCAGCATTTATCTCGAAGCGTATGGCGAGTTTCACTTAGATCGGATTCAATTGCTTAAGGGGGCAACGGAGCTAATCGTTGCCTTAGACGAAAAACCTATTCCGATGGCCATCGTGAGCAATAAGACTGGGCACTATCTGCGCACTGAAGTCATGCATTTCGGTTGGCAAGATATCTTCTTAGCGATGGTCGGGTCTGGCGACAGTGCAAAAGACAAACCGGCTGCTGATCCTGTGTACGACGCGATGCAGCCTATGAAGATTCAGCCCGGTCCGAAAACATGGTTCATTGGCGATAACGATGTTGACGTTGCCTGTGGGCGGGCGGCGGGATGCACCACGATTCTAGTCGGCGATGGTTATCCAGAATCCGATCCAACCCACAGGGTGAGCGACCTTGTCGCGCTTCGAAACTTGATTTTGAGCGTTCTAAAGACCCCGTAAATTACAGTTGCCAAAGAGACGCGGTTGACCCGCTTGAAAGAAACCCTCTAGATACGGGGGCAAGTCCGCGCACAATCAATGCCTCTGGACAAAAAATAAAATAAATCAAGGTGTTAACCTATGTCTGGCGAAAAATCACAAAACGTACAGGACGTCTTTCTCAACACAATTCGGAAGAATAAGACCCCGGTGACCGTATTTTTGGTCAATGGTGTCAAACTCCAGGGAATAGTGACCTGGTTTGATAACTTTTCAATGCTGCTGCGCCGTGATGGCCATACTCAGCTTGTTTACAAGCACGCCATCTCAACGGTGATGCCGTCAGGCCCGTTGCAGCTATTTGAGCCCGAAGTCCAAGAGGACGCGGCGAAGGAAGAGGGTGCCGAATAGGCTTACATCCGTGTGACCGTTAACGGCCAGCACCCTGATCCCGCGGCGACCGCAAAAGCCAAGACCCGCGCCATTGTTCTTCATCCTGATCTACGGCTGAGAGGAGCCGCAGAAGAGGCGCGCGCGCGCGTGGATGAAGCCTGCGGCCTAGCTGCGGCGATTAGCCTTAACGTTGTTCATGCCGAACACATCGCGGTCTCGCGGCCACGGCCGTCAACGCTGTTTGGTAAAGGCGTGGTCGAGCGTTTCGAAGCGTTGATCGAAGGGCTGGAAGCCGATTTGGTTATTGTTGACCACAGTTTATCTCCGGGGCAGCAACGCAACTTGGAGCGGGCGTGGAAAACGAAAGTGATCGACCGTACCGGCCTTATCCTTGAAATCTTCGGTGAGCGGGCGCGAACCCGTGAAGGGATGCTTCAGGTTGAACTGGCTCATCTGACCTATCAGAAAAGCCGTCTGGTCCGCAGCTGGACTCACTTGGAACGCCAACGGGGCGGGGCTGGTTTCCTTGGTGGCCCCGGCGAAACGCAAATCGAAATCGATCGCCGCCTTATTGGGGATCGCATTACGCGTCTCAAGAAGGAATTGGACAAAGTCGTCCGCACGCGCGACCTACATCGGGCGGCAAGAAAACGTGTGCCGTATCCAATCGTTGCTCTCGTCGGGTACACAAACGCTGGTAAGTCGACGCTGTTCAACTATCTGACGGCGTCTTCTGTGCATGCGGAGGATCAGCTATTCGCAACTCTTGATCCGACGATGCGTGCCTTGGAACTCCCATCCGGGCGTCGTGTTATTCTCTCCGACACTGTTGGTTTTGTCTCCGATCTCCCGCACGAATTGGTAGCGGCTTTTCGCGCAACTTTGGAAGAGGTTATTGAGGCGGATGTCATCATCCATGTGCGTGATATTTCCCACGCAGAAACAGAAGATCAAAAGCGCGATGTGGAAGAGGTGCTGTCCCGTATGGATATTGAGTCCAGTGACAGTCATCCCATTCTTGAGGCACTGAACAAAGTCGATCTGCTTGATGCCTCAGCGCGTGGGCTGGTGAATGAACCGCCGACGAGCGACACCGCTCCATTGCTGGTGTCAGGCCTGACAGGCGAGGGGACGGCTGACTTGGTTGCCCATATTGAGCGAATTATCTCAGTCGGTCGACGCGAACTTGGCGTTGCCGTTCCGTTTTCGGAAGGCAAAACACTGGCCTGGCTATATCGTAAGGGTGAAGTTGTCGCGCGGGAAGACGGAGAGACCGAAACCACGGTTACTGCTATGCTTGATCCAGCAGATGCTGACCGACTAATCGCCAACGAGTCAGTTCGGTTGTTGTGAGCCAAGACGCCAGTTCACCCCGACTGCGGCACGACGTCGAGCAATTGATACTATCGGTTTCCGTAAGCACTATTCTGCCGCGCTACCAAAGCCTCACAAAAGAAGAGATACGAACCAAAACCGGTCCGGGAGACTTGGTCACCATCGCTGACGAAGAAGCCGAGCAGAAATTGGCGGAAGGTTTAGTCGCTTTACTCCCTGGTTCAACAGTCATCGGGGAAGAAGCAGTAGCCGCTGATCCCGCGGTCTTAGACCATTTATCGCGTCCTGGAGCCGTTTGGATTATTGATCCAATCGATGGCACCGCGAATTTTGTTGCGCAAAACAACTCTGCTTATGCATTTCACGGCACAATCGTAGCGAGAGAAGCTGCATCAAGCGGAACTGAATGTGCAGCTTGGAAGGTTGAAGGTTTAATCCGCAGAGAAGCTAACGCTGGTACAACTGTACTGGTCAACTCAGCAACCACTGTCCTTGATAACACACCCAACTGGGGCATGGTTTTATCTGCGAATACATCACTTGGCTGTCTGAAAATAGAAGTCACTGGCGCAGCAAAGACTATTCGCTGGGTCGCTACGATCCACACATCTGAAATAACTTACGCCTAAAGGAGATACCAAATGGCTATTCAACATAACATCGAACAAGGTGCTTCCCAATACGGCATCGCATTTAACGACGCATACTACCGTATTGTTACAGCAAGTGTAACGCGGCAACGTGGAACTGATCCAAAGTTCTCCGTGATGATCGACTTGAGCGCGTATGCAACAAGCTCACCCACAGATGACACTCGTGAGGTAGATTTTAAACGCTACAGCGCAAACCTCACAGATGTAGAAGCAAAATCAGGTTCTACTTTTCTTGATAAGTGTTATGCTTGGGTCATGGACCAAGATGATATGGACGGCTCTACCGCTGTATAACTAAAAG
>WLXB01000026.1 GCA_012103295.1 Alphaproteobacteria bacterium
CCGAGGCCAGCAAGGCGGTGAACGCATCGTCTGGCAGGTCATTGGACCACAGGCCAAAAATCCCTCCGGGGTGCAGATGCCGTGCGAGTTTGGCCAGTCCGTCATGTTGGTAAAAAGCCGCGTTTTGCGGATCCAGTAAGAAGTCAGGCGAATGGTCAATATCGACCAGAATGGCATCGAATTTTCTGCCTGAGTCTTGTGGATCGAAGCCTTCTTCCGACGCAGCTAGAGCAAAGAAATCCCCGTGCACAAACCGGCAACGGGGATCTTTCGATAATTCGGGACCAAGTGGCAGCAAACCAGAAGTGTGCCAATCGATGACAGCATCTAGTGTTTCAACGACGAGAAGAGACGATACAACGTCATGATTCAGAACCGCTTGCGCGGTGTAACCAAGTCCCAGACCACCGACCACCAAGTCACAGTTGTCCTTTGAGAGTGCGGATAGACCCAGGTCGGCCAGTGCGATTTCAGACGCTGTGAACAGACTCGACATCAAGAACTCGTCGCCAAGTTTAATTTCGAAAACATCTACGTCTAAGGAGTGTTCACGCCGTCGTCTCAGGCTCAAGTCGCCAATCGGCGTTTGCCGATAGTCAAGTTCTTTGAAGTATGCGCTCATCTTGCTTACGTCCTGCCACGAACGGCTCGGTCGGCACTCATGCTCAAGTGACTTAGCTAGCTATTCCGGTGCTGTCTCGTCGGAAGGAGGGGCGGCATCATCGACTGCAGGTGCATCATCGGATTGCGCCTCAGCGCCCCCGCTTCTTTTTTCTGCGGCTCTTGCTTGCTTGGCCGCTAAGCGTTCGGCTTTTTTCGCCGCTTTTTGGCGATCACGCTCATGCCTGTCGAATTGGTAGTTTGGTTTTCTGGGCATTGGTCGATCTCCAGGCGCGATTATTGCAATGCGGACGAGAGTAGGGATTGCCCATAATCTACGCGTCAGGCTATCGGCGCAAGCGTATGAGGGGAACGAGGTCCGCCTCCATCGTGAAATGGAGGCGGAGAAAGTCGTATTTAGTCAGCGAGAGACAGATTCTCAGCTGAAGATTTGCCGTTTTGGCCGGCTTGAAGCTCGTAGTTGACCTTTTGGCCTTCGTTGAGACCTGAGAGCCCAGCGCGCTCAACAGCGGAAATGTGGACAAAGGCGTCCTTGGAGCCATCTTCTGGCTCAATGAAGCCAAAGCCCTTAGCGGCGTTGAAAAACTTAACGGTACCGATTGTCATTAATAGTATCCTCAAAACAGGAGTGTATGTTCCGCGCGTCACACCATGTGACAGCCCGGGTGGTCTAACGCTCACACTGTTAGGGGATAAAAAAAGAACGCGGCGGACCGGCTAATCAACTAACACAAAACAAATGCAAAGACGTATGCGGGGATATGTAGGGGATATCCGGGGGAAGTCAATGACCAGTCCCGCGTTTGCGGAAGGATTCGCCGCCATTTTCCCAGGATTCGGCCTCTTTTGACATTGCGGCGTAGTGAGGCAGATTGTAGATCAAGAACCCAGTGGCAAAGAGCCCAGCCAGTATAGAAACGCTGGCCACCGAGTATCGCAACAACGAGTCATCCTGAAATACGTAGTCCGTGAATAAGGCAATGCCTGTGGGTCCGATGGTCAGGCCAAGGATGTTGATGGTGAAAAAGTACATGGCTGAAGATTGTGCCCTAATCTGATTCGGCGTCACGATCATCAAGGCTGATAGACCTGCGGCTGTTGCGGCGCTGGTGCCCACCGATACTGGAAGTAACATAACAATGGACAGGGCGGGTGTCGGCATCAGCGGTGCCGCAATTGCGCTGACGATACCAACGAGGCTGCACCATAGAACCGTACGCATATGAGAATCACCATAGCCCTTCGCAGTGAATCTCTCAGCCATCCAGCTCGCTAGGACGACGGCCAAGAGGCCAGATACAATGGTGACGACCCCATAGGCCAAACCAATATCTTCAATTGTCCAATTCCATGTTCGAATGAACATTGTTGGGATCCAGGCGTAGTATCCGTATGACAGAATGCCGACGACCGACAGGCCGAGGAAATGGCTGAGGTACATTTGCTTTCGCGTCCAAAGAAACAGCATTCCTTGTAAAAAGGGCACGGTGCCGGATTGTGTCCCGTCGGCTGCGGTATGTTGCATTTGTTCGCGGCGTGCCGGCTCGCGGACGGTTGCCATCAAAAGGGCAACTAATAATCCGGGTAGTCCGACGACAAGAAACACGGTCTGCCAGGCGAAAAGGGTTCCGACGACGGGAAGGCTCACGGGTGGCGCGCTGAACACGTAGGCAACGACCTGGCCACCAATAATCATTGCCAATCCGACGCCGATAGAGATTCCGAGCGTATAGACGGCAACGGCCCGTGCCCGGGTTTCCTTTGGGAAGTAGTCGCTGATCATTGATAGGGCGCTGGGGCTTAACGCCGCTTCGCCGATTCCGACGCCAATGCGGGCGGCGAACAGCTGAACATAGTTGCGGGCGAGACCGCAGGCCGCTGTCATCAGACACCACACAGTAACACCGATGACTATAATTTTCCGGCGGTTGTATTTGTCAGCTAGTCTTCCAAGGGGAATGCCAAGAACGGTATAAAAAATCGCGAATGCGAGACCGAGTAACAAACTGATCTGTGTGTCAGAGATATCCAGGTCTCGGCGGATGGGTTCGACCATGAGCGCCATGATTTGCCTGTCGATAAACGACACCACGTAGGCCAGAGTAAGAATGACGACGACATACCAAGCGTAGGCTGTCGGCGGATATGGTCCGGATTCTTGACTATCCTTCGGTAACGGCTCTTGCATCGCTATTGGTCACCAGTTTTTGCATCAGTCGGGGATGATATAAGGTTGGGGAGGCATAGTGATAGGTGCCACGACCATTATGAGAAAACTATTATGACCCAAGAATCTAAATCGCCACGTGCGGAGCAGCAATTCTTTGATGATCCGGCAATTGATCGGATCATGGGGGCGTTTATGGCCCTTGCAACTGAGCACTATGTCCTGCTCGATCGCGTGCGGGCGATGGAGCGCGAGCTAGTAAGTGTGGGAACTCTCGATAGAGGTGCCCTAGCCCGTGAACCGAGCGAGTCAGAGCGAGCAGAAACGGCAATTGACCGAACTGCCTTCGTTGAAGCACTCATGCGTCCTCTGCTAGGCGAGCAAGATGCTGCGGGCGCGACCGGTAAGTTCAGCCTTAAGTAACTGCTGTCTGGAATTTGATAATGGATGATCGCTCATTCGTCGCTGCCCAAGACTTCTTGCTGTCGGCCAAGACATACTGGTCAACGACTATGTACCGGACGCTGCGCGACAAAAGTGCGGCGGCAAATAAGGATGTCGTTGATGAACAGGTAGAGACTGTTGCGAGCATTGCTCAATGTATTGAGGACGCACCGCTGTATCAGTTTTACGCCTGGTTGGAGCGTCACCTCCAGCGCATGAAATATGCCGGACGTTATGGCCTTGTGCCATATCACCATGAGCGAAGAGATGACTTACTAAGCGCACTTAATCAAGCATTCGACGCCGAAAAGATTCTGGACATCGATACGTCGCTAGCGTTGCCAGCCTACTACACGGGGGTTGATATCCACCAGCATCCTGGAGGTGTGTGGTCAGACGCCATAGCGGGAATGGTTTACGAACGGGGTGCAAGGACGACGACACCATTAACAGGGGCTGCGGAAAAAGACGTGCACGAGCGCTTTACCGACCTCGTGTTGGGTGAATGCAGTCCCACCACGGTATTGGATATGGGGTGTGGGTTTGGCAAAAGCACCCAGCCGTTTGTTCGAAGATTACCGGATAGCTCTATTGATGCTGTCGATCTATCGGCACCCTGTCTCCGCCTGGCCGCTGATACCGCGCTACAGTCACAAGCGGGCAATGTCCGGTTCCGCCAAATGAATGCCTGCGACACTGATTTTGATGCAGACTCTTTCGATCTTGTGACGTCGACAATGGTGCTGCATGAATTGCCGCCAAAGACGATTGAAGAGTTGTTAGATGAGGCGTTTCGTGTGCTGTCGCCCGGCGGGCGTATGGTTCACCTGGATTTCTACTGCGTCCCAGATGCGTTTCGCCGGTTTGTTCACTACGGACATGCTCGGCGAAACAATGAGCCCTACATGCAGCCCCTCGCAGAATTGGATTTGTCGGTACTGGTTGAGTCAAAAGGCTTCGTCGACGTTGAGATTACACCGTTTCAGGAATCTGACCGTGTCGATTTGAATGCCGATGACGCATGGCGGTTTCCATGGACAGTCATATCCGCGACGAAGCCGGAAGGTGCGGCATCATGATCTGTATCGCCGTCGTCTATTTCAGTCAGTATCGGGGTCATACCAAAGTCCTGGCTGACGCAATTCAGAAAGGGGCTGAGACTGTTCCCGACGTTCAAGTTGTCTCCATACCGGTCGACAATGTTGAGCAGCATTGGGATGACCTCCATCAGGCAGATGCGATCATCTTTGGTACGCCAACCTATGTCGGCAGCATCGCGGCCAAGTTTAAAGAGTTCATCGAGAAACTAGCCGGTGAAGTTTGGCTGAAACGTGTATGGACCGGGAAAGTGGCCGGCGGTTTCACAGTGTCGGCGGGGCAGAGTGGAGATAAATTGAACTGTTTGCAGCAATTGGTCGTATTTGCCGCTCAGATGGGGATGATTTGGGTCTCGCTGCCGGTTCTCGGCGGTAAGTATTCGACCAAGGGCGGAGACGAGGACATTAACCGGCTCGGTGGTTATCTCGGGGTTATGGCGCAGGCCAATATTGATGAAGGACCAGAAACGGCTCCACCGTCTTCGGATCGGGCGACCGCTGAAATTTATGGCGCGCATATTGCTAATGTTGCGCGTGAACTCAAGGAAGGCCGCAGAGCACTGCAATCTGATAGCCCAACCGATTTCGTGGGCCGCCCGAAAAATTTACCGGAGACGTTTGACTAATAAAAAAGCCCCCAGCTATAGGGCTGAGGGCTTTCAATTTAGCGTTAGTGCTATTGGCTAAAACGGAAATTCGCGTTTGAGCGGCTCTGGGCCGCCACGAGATTCCATTAGTTTCTTGTAGAAGGTCCAACTGGTTTCATTTTCACGATCATCATCCAGCGGCGGAGGGTTGGTGTATTTAGGATAGTTTGCCGCTATTTCCTTCTTTATGCCGTCGGGCATGTCGTCCCAGCTCTTCAATTTTAGCCCGGCGGTGTGCATGTAGATGATGCCGTCTCGGCCGGCCATTTCCATCCACGGAAGCCAGTCGGAATGGCGCACCCAACCGATTTGAACGTTCGGCTTTGCTACGTCTTCATCCAATAGGCTTTCGGTGTCTCCCATGAAATTGAACATCTCCGTCGCTCGGTACTGTCCGCCAATGTACTTCTGGTAATCACCAGATAGAACGTTCGTGTAATAAAGCGGAACAGCAGATGTCATCCACCAGCGACCATTGAGCATCTCGGCCGGGAATTTCATTGCTTTCCCGTCGCGTCCCATCCCGAACGAAGGGCCCGAGTTAACTGGGTCGTTGTCAACATGAACGACCTCAACTTCTTCGCCCGTGTACGGGTTTTCCCAAGTCTTCAGGACCTCACCCGTGCGCTTGTCCTTGTAGAGCAAAATTTCACGGGTGCGCAGGACATAGCCATAGTTGCCGTCTTCGTCGCGGACGGTGCCGCAATGACGAACGTTCATGCCTTCGACATCGAATAGATACTTGTCTGACATGCCCATTCGGCGACCGAAGGCGCGGCCCTTCCACCAATAGGTGACAGCTTCACCATCATTTAGAGAGCACTGAATCTTGCGCATGACTTTGGCCACGCCTTCAGCGGTATCTAAATCGTGTTGCCCAGCACTCGCTAGGCTTGGCAGAGCCAGCGCAAACGCGGCCGCCATCAGTGTTTTTTTGAACATGCGTTACTCCCGGGTTTCAAGGCCTTCGTTGCAAGGGCCTAAATTAGAACAGTGGTTTAAGAAATAGCCCTGAGGTAGTTCAGGTTTCTAATTTCACCACTACCTTCCCAAGATTCTTTCCACTGAGCAAGTGGTTAACAGCGGCGGGTACGTCTTCCAGGCCAACAAAAGGGACTGGGTCAACGAAGACCTCTATTTCTCCGCTTTGATACCAGCCAATAAGCCTTTCAGCGGCATGCGGGTGGTATTCTTCAAAGTGAGGATTGATGAAGGCTCGGACCGACGCCGACCGGAAGTATAGCTTTTGATATATGCGCGGGGCGGTGACCTGTTCCCAAGGTTTGCCAACCTCCGATGTATATCCAGATATGACCAATCGGCCTTTGATCGCCAAGTTGTTCACAAATGCATCGAAAATAGGGCCGCCTACGGAATCATAGGCGATATCGATCCCTTTGGGATATTCGGTCTTGAGCACGTCATCCACGTTTTCGGTGCGGTAATTGATTATGCGGTCACAGCCGATATCACTCAGGCGTTGTGCTTTTTCATCAGAACCGCAGAGACCAATCACGTGATTGCCGGCTTTCTTGGCGACCTGGACAATAATGTGACCGAGGCCGCCAGCGGCGGCGGATATGGCGACGGTCTCGCCCGATTTGAGTTCTCCAACTTCTTCAATCCCGACCATGCCTGAGATTCCGGTGGGCATAAGGCAGAGAATTTCAGGAGACGCAGCGGGAACTTTGTACAAACGTGATGTTTCCGCGACTTGGTAGTCTCTATACCCCGCGCCAACTTTCCACGTTGCGACAGAATCGCCGATTTCAAAGTCGCTCACGCCCGGCCCTAGTTTTTCAATTCTGCCGACAACTTCAATGCCAAGGTCGGTTGGTGGTTTGTAGCTAATATAGCTAACGGCATCACGCACCATATTGAGATCGTAGACACCGTTGACCCCGGCATAGACGTTCCGCACGAGAACTTCACCATGACCGGGCTCGCCAACTTTTGCGTCTACGATTTCAGTGCAGGCGGCAAAGTCTTCGCCGTACTGGGTCATGATCAGTTTGCGGGATCGGGTTGCAGACATTACGCGTCTTCCGTCTCGTTACTAGAAATGAGAAACCGCACAGTTGTTATCGTGCCGATGACCATTGCGACCGCGGCGATGTCAAAGGCGATTTCCATGCTGGTGAAATGCGCCACGGCACCCCACAGGATACCTCCGCCAACCATACCGGCGGTAAAGCTCATCATCGACATTGATAGTCCTCGCCCTCTTACCCAAGACGGGAGAACCATCTGGGCTGCCACCTGAAACGATAGCATGCAGATCATCCACGCCCCGCCATAGAAAAACAACACGCCAGCGAACAGGATAGGGTCACGCACTGTACCGACACCGTAAAGGGAGGCGGCGATAATCAGGCTGGCCCAGAATACGATGCGATCCCGCGAGTATCGTGTGTTGAGGGCCGGTGCGATAAATAGAGCCGTTACAATCGCACCAACACCGATCGCGCCCATTAAAGTTCCGAATCCTTCAGGGCCGACGCCTAGTTCTTCCCGTGCCAGCAACGGTAGCAGTGCCATTAAGGCGCTGGCGCAAAAGAAGTGGACCGAGCCACGGACCAGTACGGATTGAAAGCGCTTCGCCCGACGGACGTACATGATCCCAGCTGTCATATTCGACCAAAGACTTTGCTTTTGTTGCGGACGTAATGGCGGGCCTTCCCAACGGTAAACCACCAACATGAACGCGAGATAGCTCAGAGCATTAACAACGAACGCAGGCGCAACGCCAGCCCACCCGATCAATAAACCCGCGAGGGCTGGGCCAATCAACCTCGAAATATTCATCGACAGTGAGTTTAGAGTTACTGCGTTGACCACTTCCCTGCGCGGCACAATGTCTTGCAGCGTGGCGGACATTGCCGGCATCAAGCACGCTCCACCAATGCCAAGTAATAGGGTGAGAACGATCAACAAATTTGGCGTGACAAGTTCGAGTTGGGTGAGGCCGGCCATCCCCAGCGTCACTGCAATCATCCACCATGTAACGATTATCATGTAGCGGCGTCGATCAATCATGTCTGCCAACGATCCAGCGATGAAGGCCAGGAACAGGCTAGGTATCATTTGTGCGGATTGGACCAAGGCTACGAGCAAAGGTGAATCTGAGAGATCGGTCATCAGCCATGCTGAGCCGATGCCCTGCATCCAAGTGCCGATCAGAGAAAATAGACCTGCGATCCAAAAGGCACGAAAAGTGCCCAGGCGTAAGGTGCTCCAGACAGCAAATATAGATTGTCTCTGACTGGTCGGGCCGTCTGGCTTAGCTGCTCTACTATCGGAGTCTGATGGTGGCATCCCCGCTCATAGTCGGCGGTGGCTCACCCTGTCAATGAGACGACTCCGATTGATCCCAGATGACATCATGTTATCCATGTGTTTATGGTGCTCACCGACGCTCTACGTCTCACTAAGGAACCGCAAAGATGAAACTCGTCTTCACGCCTAACCCAGAATATATCCATAAAGTCCTAGTCGTTGCTCACGAGGGTGGAATCGTCGACCAATTGGAATTTCAGAGAACCAGGCCTTTTGATGGTGAAACGATCTGGGACTTTCATCCGATGGGTAAAGTTCCGGCTCTCGTCTTAGACAACGGTGATCCGTTATATGGCGGCCTAGTCATTTGCGAGTATCTGGACTCACTGTCAACGACGGGTAAGCATGTCTATCCAACCGGCGATGCTCGTTGGCCTGCGCTGCGGCAGATGGTCTTGGGTGATGGCATGTTCGACGCGACGACGCTTCTGCGGGTCGAAGGATGGCGGGATAAGCCCGACTGGAATATGGATTACATGCTTCGCGAGCGCCGAAAAATGATCGGCTGTCTTGACCGAATGGAACTAGAAACGCCCCAATTCAGGGATGAGGAATTCCATATAGGTCATATATGTATGGCCGGGGGGCTCAGCTACCTGGATTTACGCAATCCTATCCAAGAGTACGTGATCGTGGACGGAGATGATTCCTTTGATTGGCGTCAAGGTCGGCCAAATCTGTCCGCGTGGTACGACGAGATCATCAAACGCCCCTCTTTAGAGTGGCGGTTTACGATGGATGAGTAAGGCAGGCAGCCCGCGGACATCAACCCAATGAAAGGTCGCCTTTAGGCAGTTTTGCCCTGAGCTTCTGGAAGGCGCCCCATAATCATTTCCCAGTTATTCAGAGACCCGATGTGAAAATACATGGCGGCGAGCCAGCCCTTTTGACGCCACTCCAGGAAAGTTTTATCGGATACGTCTCGTAGTTTCTGTTCGTTTATGGATGCAAAAGCACCGATGTCTAGTTTCTCGCCGTCGTGCAGGTCGACCTCAAGTGATCGCTCTTCAACGAGGTCGGAGTCTTTGAGCATCTGAGAAAATTCCGACGTCGCGCCGTAGGCGCCGTGGAACTGCTGACACAAATCCAATGCGTCGTTCACCACTTGGGTTTCTTTCTCATCGGCGAACAGTGCGCGAGCTTCGGCGCTAGAAGAATTTGAGGCATGGTCGATTCCGAGCTGCAGGCGCTCATCATCCTGCTTGCCTAATAGAATAAACGGATAGCGGCGTACGTAGGCAGGGATGTAACAAAACCGTTCCCAGTTGCCTTGATCATCAACGAATACGTTCTGGTCGTTCCTGAGGCCAAGTGCGACGGTCGGTACAAGCTCTTCGCCAACGAAGACAATCGGGTAGTGACGGGCTGCAAGGACGAACTCTGGCAGTGTGATAGGTACGGCATTTGTCGAATTAGCAAAGGTGAAATCTTCAGCCTGCCGGATTTTGAAGTCGCCATGGCTCTCGGCAGTGACGGGGCGGGGATCGTGATAGAAAAGTGGGGGCGGCATGCGCTCCTCGTTATTTTCTTCCACGTCTGCGGCAGGAGAGTCGTCAGTCTTCTCGGTCAATGTCTTTTCCCTTCCTCGCCTCAGCTGCGATGCCGAGGTCGTTCCAGTATTCTGGCCGCAAAATATAGCCTTCTGCGGCTGGGTCAACGGTAGGCTACCCAGACCTGAGGTGTATCAAGCCGATGTCCCGTGTATGGTTGACGGAAATGATACAGCAGGGAACAGAACGAGGTGGAATGATGCTTTCTGGGAAAGCCGTTGTCGTAACCAATGTCTGTCACTTTGTCGGCATCGCCGCTGCCAGGGTGCTGCAAGCCCATGGTGCCTCTGTGCGGTGCCATGATGTCAGTTTTGTGGACGCCGCAGCGCGAGCCTCGTTTATCGCCGACCATTCAGATCTAACAGTACTAGACGCTGAAACCACGACCGAAGCTGTTGATCAAACTGAGGCTGACCTGGGACGACTAGACATTGCCGTTATCAACGACTTCTATCCGGCCCTTAGGGCGCCAATGGGAGAGGCGACTGCCGATGACTTTCGGCAAGGCCTAGAGGCGCTGATGGTAGCCCCATTTGAAACGGCTTCGGCAGCAGCCAGACATATGAAACTTAAAGGCCATGGGAAGATGATATTTGTCACGTCCGCGGCTCCGTTTCATGGACTACCTAATTACTGCATGTACGCGGCTGGCCGAGGAGGGGCGAATGCCTTGGCATTGTCTGTGGCTAAGGAGCTGGCGCGGAATAATATCCAGGTGAATGCGGTCGCGCCGAATTATGTTGAAAGTGAAAGCTACTTTCCGAAAGACCTTCTTGCCGACGAAAAGGCGATGACCAAAATGACGAGCAAGGTACCGCTTGGCCGTCTGGGCAAGCCCGAGGAAGTGGCCGAGATGATCGCGTTTTTGGCGTCTGATAAGTCTGATTTTATTACCGGGCAGATTATTCCGGTCGCTGGAGGTTGGGCCTGAATGCGAAAAAAGAGGCAACCCTATTTGGATCCAATCTCCTGGGAATCAACCTTGCCTTTTGACGGAAGCGGTTCCCACATGACGGAATAGAGTACTTTTTCTGCGCTTAATCCCTTGAGTGCGAATTCGCCGCAATATTTGCAGTCGTCCGCAAACCTTGGTACTGCGCGCCAAATTTCATCACTGATCCAAATTTCAGCACTACCCGCTTCAGCGCATATGCGAGCAGCTGTTTGGACAGTGGTGCCAAAGTAGTCATTTTCTTCAACAACAGCTTCGCCAGAATGCAAGCCAATCCGTATGTCAAAGGAGAGTTCCGGTTTTTTCCGATTGAACATGTCGATCTCTTGTTGCATCTGAACGCAAGCCTCGATCGCGTTTCGGGGGTTTTGGTAGGTCGCCATAATACCGTCGCCGGTGTGTTTGACTTCTTTGCCAGTGAATTTTTTCAACGCGTCTCTTACAATTTTATTATGGGCCCGAATGACTTTCTGCATGGTCCGGTCACCGAGTTCTTCGGTCAACGCCGTTGAGTCGACGATATCGGTAAACATAAAAGTCTGAACAGTTGGTAGCTCGATAGAGCTATCGGGATTGCACCATTTGTCGAGCAATTCGTTTAGACCTGGGTTATCGCCAGCATTTTCTTCAAGGTGATTTAACATCGCAGTATCACCGGCATCGATCATGTCTCGATACTGCTTGCGTTCACCGTACTCATTGACGTTATCCGCGAAAGCTTGAGCCATTTCCTTGTTGGCTCCGGTCAACTCCATGAGGCGCGCGAGAATAGATTGTCCCTCTTTGGCTGACAGTGAGAAATTTCTGCTGAGACGGGAGCATGCTCCAGCAAAATACAAATTGAGACCGAATTTCGTAAAACTATCGACCGCTTTTTCCCGCGTCTGAAGCGCTGTCGTCACCTCCGCGATAATAACCTTGAGGTGGACGAGAACCTTTGCCATCGCTTGATCGGCCAAAGCCTCGTCATCGACAGGCTCGTTTTTTGCTGCAGGTCCACCCATGTCTGAAGGGCCAGCGCCCGCGCCAGGGCCCTGTCCTTGATCAGGCGGTTGTCCTGGGCCTTGACCTTGGCTCTCCTCCTCCGGTGTAGAAGGGGCACCTTCGGGCGATTTATCAAACCCTTCTTGTTCATCCAAAGTTATTGGGGCTGCGGGCTCCATCATTGAGGCCGCATCGTCGAATACCTTGTCGTATTTGGCTTGGATTGGTTGAAGAACACCGCCGAATTTCTCTTCAGCGGCCGGTTCTTCAAAGTCGAACATGGCACTAGACGGAACGTATTTTTTTATTCTGGTCAGCAACGTGGCCAAGAATAGAATGATAAACCCGAGCATCACGATCAGAGTCTGGAGTTCGGGGTTGACGTTTGCACCCATGGCAATGGCGATGCGAAAGAGCATGACGCTAGCGAATGTTCCAAACACCGCCATGCCAAGCGCTTGAATAATGATCAGAGTGAGGCCTGGCTTACCTTTACCCAACCCACCGGCAGCTTGACGCGTTTCGCGTCTTGCTCTGCGACGACCGTCATCTTTCTGCTCACGAATAGATTTCGTCTTTGCCACACGTCCCCCGAAACGCACCTAGAATGGCAAAACGGCTGCTATCTTGCAGCGATCCGTCCATCTACATCTTCGTCCGATTATTCGGATCTAGAGATGCTTTTCCCATCGACTCTATCTTTAATAATAGCGGGAAATTACAGGGGGAACACGCTTGTATTTGCACAACGAACACAAAAACGGTTTCGTCTCAAAACCTATAGCTAGCTAAGCCCGCGTCACTGCCACGGCATGCCAGAGCAAGACGGCGGCTGCCGAGCGGTGGGGGCTCCAGTGCTCCGCTAGCGCCGCGAGGTCCTTGGCTTCGATTCTGCTTGCTGATTCAGATATCGCCTGCCACCCGGTTCTTAAGGCGAGATCTCCGACTGGCCATACGTCGGGCCGTCCCATTCCGAACATGAGATAAATGTCAGCCGTCCAATCGCCGATCCCCCATATGGCCGTGAGGTGGGTTTTAACTTCATCGTCCGTTTTGCGATTAAAGCCACGGAAATTGCAGGTGCCGGTTTCTGCCGCAGCTGCAATCGCCTTCAAGGTCTTTAGTTTGCTTGCGCTGAGGCCAGCAGCACGAAGGTCTGCATCCTTGGCCGCGCGTACGGCCTGGGCGTTGACCGTCCCCAATGTTGATCGGCATCTATTCCATATGGCGTCGGCCGCTTTAGTTGATATCTGCTGCCCAACTATGATTTTGGCTAGGGTTGAAAACCCGGCTGGGCGTCGGCGTGCTTTGGGTATGCCAAATCGCTTGACGGCGTCACTAAGGGCCGGATCACGTTTAGCTAAAAAGCGGACGGCTCTTTCCAACTCACTTTGTGCGTCGGCGATCATTGCGATTTCCAGAGCCTTCTACAACAGGGTTTCCGCTCACACCGGGCGACGGTATGGTTGCGCCGCATTATGTCACCTCTAAAGGCCACCCTAAATCATGAAATGTTCTGCTCGACTTAGACAGGTTTCGCACTACGTCGCGTTGCTTGCTTTATTGTTTGCTACGGCTCCGGTTGCGGCCGAGGCGGTATTTCATCGAGGCAATATCGGCGAACCTGATTCGCTTGATCCGCACTTAACAACCAGCGGCTACGCAACCAATATTATTTTCGACATGTTCATCGGCCTGACAACTGTAGATGCGGAAGCCAACGTTGTTCCTGGAGCCGCAGAATCCTGGACAATTTCCGAAGATGGCAAAACATATGTGTTCACGCTGCGAGACGGCATGGTGTGGTCTGATGGAACGCCAGTGACTGCAAGTGATTTTGAGTACTCGTTCAAGCGGATGTTGGACCCTGCCACTGCTTCGCGCGGCGCACCAATGCTGTACATGATTGAGAACGGCCGTCCTGTAAATGCCGGCCATATGTCGTCAGATGAATTGTCGGTGACGGCCATTGATGACCGCACCCTTGAAATAAGGCTCGAGGCGCCAACACCCTTTTTTCTAGAGCTTATTGTGCACCGGTGTTTTCCGGTGCCGCGCTGGGCCATTGAGGCGCATGGCCGGGAGTGGACTCGCGCCGAGAATATTATCGTCAATGGTGCCTTCACCCTCGAAGAATGGGTACCGCAAACCTCTGTCAAGATTGTCCGTAATCCATCTTTTTTCGATGCGGAAAGTGTCGAGCTTGATTCGGTTGTCTATTACACGACTGAAGATCTTTCAGCGGCTTTCAACCGGTATCGCGCCGGTGAGCTTGATATGGTGATTTCTTTTCCGCCATCTCAGTTCGATTGGATTAAGGAGAACCTGGCAGACGATCTGCGCATGACGCAGAATCTAGGCCTTGAGTATATTACATTTAATACGACAAAACCGCCGTTCGATGATCCACGTGTTCGCCTGGCATTGAGTATGGCGTTGGATCGAGAAACGCTGACTGCTCGGGTGATGCGGGGTGGTGAGAAACCATCCTATAGCTTGATCCCAGAAGGATCGCGTGTTGGATACGAACCGGCGTTCGCGGACTATAGAGAGCTGTCCCAACCTGAACGGAACGCGCGTGCGAAAGCGCTATTGGCGGACGCGGGGTATGGGCCTGACAATCCGCTGTCTTTTAGTTTTCGTTACAATTCGCAAGAAGTGCTGCGCCGGGTTGCAGCCGCCGCCGCCGCGATGTGGCAACGTGGTTTGGATGTCGAAGTCAGTCTGTTGAATAGTGATCTCAACGTTCTCAACGCAGATTTGCGCAATGGCGATTATGAAGTGGCAAGATATCAATGGTTTGGCGAGCACCGCGATCCGTCGACGTTTCTTTATCTCCTGGAATCGGACGCCGTGGGTGACAATCATTCCAAGTACAGCAACCCTGAGTACGACCGCTTAATGCAGCAGTCCTACGCCTCTGCCGATATACCTGAGCGTATGCGACTGATGCGTGATGCAGAACGAATTGCGATGGACGAAGCGCCAATTGCGCCTTTGAACTACTACGTCAGCAAGCGATTGGTTAAGCCTTTTGTCATGGGGCTCGAGGACAACGTTCGAGGTATTAATCTAGGACGCTACGTCTCAATCGAGCGGCCCTGATCGCTATCGCTGTTCCGATACCGGGATAAATTTGCGGGTAAAAATCCACTGCGTATCAGTCGAAGCCTTGGCATCGAATTTATAGCGGTCCACGGCGAACGCCTTGAGATCGTCAGGCTCATTGAGTCGATTCTCGATAATGTGCCGGGCCATAAGGCCGCGCGCTTTTTTGGCGAGGAAGCTTATGACTTTGGCTTTGCCGTCTTTGATTTCTTTGAACACCGGTTGAATGACCGGCAGGTCTAGGGTTTTCGCCTGGACAGCTGAGAAATATTCGTTGGATGCAAGATTGATCAGAGTTTTAGTTTTCGATTTGGCAACCATTTTGGCAACAACTTCGTTCAGCTTTCCGTCCCAAAAGTCGTAGAGGTTTGCACCGCGTTTTGTATCAACCCGTGACCCCATTTCCAGTCGATAGGGTTGTATCGCGTCAAGCGGGCGTAAAAGACCGTATAGGCCGGACAGAATGCCGACATGACTCTGTGCGAACTTTAGGTCGTCTTTGTCTAAAGAAATAGCGTCCAAACCGATATAGACGTCACCGGCAAAGGCCAAAGCCGCTTGTTTGGTGTCTGCTTTTCCATCCGCGTCGAACGATTTGAATCGCTCGGCGTTCAAATTGGCCAAATCTTCACTAATGCCCATCAAGCGTTTGAGGTCTTGGGGTGTGAACTTACGGGCTCGCTTCACCAGCTCAGCTGCATCGTCAGGGAATAAAGGTTTGGTCTTGGACAATCCTTTGGCCGGGGCCGAGAAGTCCAATTTCTTTGCGGGAGAGAGAACGGTATACATGGAGCTATCTCTAGATTTGTTCAGCAGAAACGTTTTCAATAGGGGTATATCATGATCACAGTTGTAGGCATCAAGTCTTGCGATACCTGCCGCAAGGCCCTGGCCTGGCTAACCGCACAGAACGTGGCCCATAATTTCCATGACCTTCGTGCCGATGGTCTGGGCCCTGAGCGCCTGTCTGCCTGGGTCAAGGCGTGTGGATGGGAGGCCGTTTTGAACCGCCGCAGCACGACCTGGCGTAGCCTGACGGAGGCCGAAAAGGCGGACGTCACGGCTGAGAAGGCCGAGACCCTTATGATAGCCAATCCGACCCTCATTAAGAGACCGGTATTTGAGGCGGCTAATGCGGTTTACATCGGATTTACGGACGCCGTTAAAAAGGCTCTGGAGCCCTGAACACGTTGTTAACGTTGACATATTGCGGTGATTGCCGCACACCATAAGGACAGTTTTTCTACCCCCGGCACAAAGGATCGCATCATGGCCGTGCCCGGCTATCTGCTCGTTCTAGGCCATTCTCTGGTCCCAGAGAAAATGGCTGCTTACTCTGCCGCTTTGCCGCCGATTTATGACAAGTATGGAGGGTTCTATCTTGGAATCGGTGGTCCTGGACGCGGTGTCGAGCATCTGGAAGGCCCATGGTTTGACCACTCTATCGTGCTAGGTCATTTCGAGCAGCCTGACGATGTCAGCAAATTCTGGTACTCACCAGAATATGAGCAGGCCAAAAAACTCCGCAAGGATGGCGGGGAATTCAACGTTTTCAAGATTTCCGGCAATGAACATGAAGCACCTCACGGTGAACCGGCTTTCTTGGTTTCCGTTTACCGTGTGCTGGATCCGGATGCCTACGCACCTATTGCTAAGGTGGAGGAAGAAAAACTCCTAAATAGAAGCGTGCCCCATATTCTAAAAGCCACGGACAAAGAAGCTGAGCGCCTAGAGGGTGATTTAATAGACCACGATTTCTCGGTTGCAGCCTTTCCGACGCAGGCCTCTGCAACCAGCTATTGGAATGACCCTGGTCACAAAGAACTGCGCGAAGCGCGCTCTCAGGTGGCCGTTTTTAATAGTTTCTTGATACGTGGCGTCCGTCGGTAAGAGCCGACCTTCGGCGCGTGCCGACTTTGCCTCATAGATTCACCTATGACCGTTGACCAAATATCTGCATTCGCGATTCTCGCGGGCGTTCTTGTCTTTTTTATTGGCGGTTGGCTGCGGTACGACTTTGTCGCTTTCGGGGCATTATTTGCTGGCGTTGTCGCTGGGATCGTGCCTTCTGATGGTGCATTTATAGGATTTGGTAATCCCGCCGTCGTAACAGTAGCTTTAGTGCTGATGATCAGTGAGGGATTGCGGCAATCAGGTGTGGTTGACCTCATTGCGGAATACGCAATTCCGGATACGCGCAGTCCAACTCTTCTTATCGCTGTACTTGCTGGCCTTGCCGCCGCGCTGTCTGGTCTCATGAACAACGTTGGCGCCTTAGCGTTACTTATGCCAGTCGCTTTGCAAGCAGCCCGGCGGTCAGAGATGTCGCCAGCTCTCCTTCTGATGCCTTTGTCGTTCGGATCAATTTTGGGAGGCATGACCACCTTAATCGGTACGCCGCCAAATATTCTTGTGTCGAATTTCCGTGCCGACCGGACGGGCGAGGCTTTCGGCATGTTTGACTATTCGTGGGTCGGTGTCCCTGTCGCTATGGCCGGTGTCGCGTTTATTGCGCTGATCGGATGGCGCCTGATTCCTGGCGGCCGGACGTCGCCATCGGGTGACGCGGAGTTCGATATCCAGCCTTACATGACGGAAATTCGTGTCACGGAAGCGTCGTCGCTCGCTGGGGAATTTATGCTCGAAGTGATGAATCAATTAGCCGACAAGGACGTTACCGTCGCGGGGCTTATTCGGGGCGAACAATTGATTCCCTATCCAGGTATGACGGAACGGGTTAGCGATCAAGACATGCTTGTAGTGACCGGTGATGCAGAAGCGCTGGAAAAAGTGATCGCAGATTTCAAACTTGAACTCGTCGGTGATGTGGAAATTGATCAAGGGGCAATCAAGTCTGACAGCGTTAGTCTTATCGAGGCCGTCGTGACGCCGGGCGCGAGGATTGCTGGGATGACACTGAAGGAAATAGGTCTTCGGTCGCGGTACCACCTCAACCTGCTGGCCGTGTCACGGCAAGGACAGCGTAAGACGATGCGGATGAATCAACATCGCTTTCGAGCCGGTGACGTACTCTTGTTGCAAGGAGAAAAAGAGCAGCTCAGTGATATGTTAGGGCGTTTAGGGTGTTTGCCTTTGGCCAAGCGCTCTCTTGGCGTGGGTCGCCATCGCCGTGCTCTTTTTGCGACGACGGTATTCGCGGCGGCCATCGCCGCGGCAGCGTTTAAAGTCGTGCCGATTACAATTGCGTTTGGTGTTGCAATCGCGGTGATGATTTTGGGCCGCATTGTTTCTCCCCGCCGTGCATACGCCAGTATCGAGTGGCCTATTTTAATTTTGTTGGGCTGCATGATTCCAGTCGGCGAGGCGCTGGACCGAACCGGTGCAGCTGGGCTGATTGCCCAGGGTATTGTCGCTGTCACGGATCAGTTTCCGGTCGTCGTCGCGCTTATTGTGGTGATGGTGGTCACGATGACGCTGTCAGACATCATGAACAACGCGGCCACTGCGGTGGTGATGGCACCAATTTCTGTGCAAATCGCCGAACGACTGAACTCAAATCCCGATACCTTCTTAATGGCGGTAGCTATCGGCGCGTCCTGCGCTTTTCTTACGCCTATCGGTCATCAGAATAATACGCTCGTTATGGGGCCGGGCGGTTACCGGTTCGGCGACTATTGGCGCATGGGCTTGCCTCTTGAAATTCTTGTCGTCGCAGTGTCTGTACCCGTCTTACTTTACGCTTGGCCGCTGTGATGATCGAGCTTGAACAGGTGTCTGTCCGGTTTCACGATCGGACAATACTCGACAACATCTCAGTTTCACTTACCGAGCATCGTATCGGCGTTGTCGGAGACAATGGCTCGGGCAAAAGCACTTTTGCGCGCTTGCTCAATGGCCTCCTTTTGCCTGACCTGGGTACGGTAGAAGTCAATAATTTGGACACCCGAGACGATGGCAAAGACGTCCGGTCCCAGGTTGGGTTTCTCTTTCAAAACCCAGACAATCAAATCGTTATGCCAACGGTCGCCGAAGATTTAGCGTTGGGCCTGAAACCGCATAAACTTACTGGGGCTGAGCAATCACACCGCGTTAGTGTGACGCTGGACCGTTTCTCCCTGACTCATCTGGCCGATCGCTCGGCCCATCTTTTGTCCGGCGGCGAAAAGCAACTTGTCGCGCTGGCCGGGGTGATGGTGACGCAGCCACAGATCCTTGTTTGTGATGAACCGACGACGCTCCTTGATCGCCGCAATGCGGCTCATGTCATGAGATTGATCGGCGAACTGCCGTGCCAAGTGATTGTAATTACCCATCACGTCGAGCACTTGAATGATTTTGATCGCGTCCTGGTTATCGCCGACGGTCGGATTTCCGACGATGGTCCACCTGGAGAGACCATCCCACGCTACTTGGAGACTTTGGCGTGATCGTTGGTCTGTATGTCCCTGGTGACACTGCGCTACATAAGTTGAGCGCGGCGGTAAAACTCATGGCAATGTTTGGTGTCGGCGCAGTTCTTGTTCTCGTTGACACTGTCGTGCCTCTCGCCATTTTAGTCATTGGTATTGGATTCATTTTTACAGTTGTCGCGGGATTGGGGCGTAACCGGCTGTGGGCGGCGACGCGACCGCTTCTGATTTGGCTCGCGATCATTGCTATTACTCAAGTTTGGGTCGCGGACAAAGAAGCGGCGTTCGAGGTTATTCTTAGGCTAATCGCTTTGGTCTGGACCGCAGCATTGGTGACCTACACCACGCGGTTAACAGATATGAGTGACGTTATTGCTCGGCTGTGTGGGACTCTTCGTCCGCTGGGTGTTTCGCCAGATCGCGTCGCGTTCCTCGTAGCCCTGACCATTCGCCTCATTCCAGCGGTTTTTGACACGGTACGCGAGGTGCGCGATGCGCAGCGTTCGCGTGGTCTCGAGCGTGCGTATCTCGCAGCTTTCGTTCCGGTTCTAACGCGGGTTTTGCGTCAGGCCGATGTCCTTTCAGAGGCTCTTATTGCGCGGGGTTTCGATCGATGGGATACACAATGACGGCACGGGACACCGTTTTGGTTGCTCTCTTTGCCGCATTGACTGCGGCTCTGGGTCTTCTTCCACCGATACCAGTTCCGTTGGTCCCCGTGCCGGTTACCGCTCAAACACTCGGGGTCATGCTGGCCGGATGTCTGATTGGTCCGCGTCGTGCTGGATTGGCGATGCTTCTGCTTCTCATGTTGATTGCCGTTGGCCTTCCGCTTCTTTCCGGCGGCCGAGGTGGCCTAGCCGTTTTCGTCGGACCCAGCGCGGGTTATCTAGCCGGTTGGGCCGTTGGGGCTTTCGTCATCGGCCTCGTAGTCGCACGTTTTAACTCAACATCCGTCTCGTTGTTTATCGCGAACTGTGTTGGCGGCATTGCCGTCGTCTACGTTTTCGGTATTCCGGTTATGGCAGCGGTACTTGATCTTCCGCTCTTAACGGCTGCGCTTGGGTCTGCCGCCTTTCTACCGGGTGACCTGATCAAAGCGGGTTTGGCGGCTGCGATTGCCGTCGCGGTTCGACGGGCTTACCCGATGGCGGGGCAATGAAGCAGCGATGACTGATGCTGCTGAAGGCTTGGTTCATAGCGGATTTTTGCGCGCGGGAGATGTGACGCCAGACAAGATTGCCCTTATCGCAGACGACCGGACATTTACCTTTGCCGAGCTCACTAATCGTGCGCATCGGTTTGCCGCTCAGGTTGAGGACAAGCAGGCTCGTCGTGTGGCGTTGTGTCTGCAAAATAGCCCTGTGGTTATTGACACATTCTTCGGCACGCTGAAGGCCGGAGCTTGTGTTTGCTTGTTTGACCCCGGCTGGCCGACGCCGTTGCTTAGACGTCTTAGCAATGATCACCGGCCCGATATCATCGTTGCATCCCAGAATGTGCGGACTCAGTTTTCAGATGAAGTTGCACAAGACGCTATTCTATCTTCACAAGATATTGAGGCTGCTGCGTCGGGTGCTGTTTCGTTAAAGAACCTGCAGTCCCGGCCTTTGCCTGACACACCGTTTCTGCTTGGGTTTACATCCGGTTCAAGTGGGCCACCCAAGGGTTTCATTAGACCTCATCGCACGTGGACAGAGAGCTTTCGCCATAGTGCTGCAGTGTTTGGCACAATAGCGGAAGAACGCGTCCTTGCCCCGGGGCCATTGAGCCACGGTCTATCCCTGTATGCGATTATAGAAGCGTTGTGCAACGGAGCGACGGCGCTCATTCAGTCACGGTTTGATCCAGCTGTGGTTCTGGCAATGATCAACAGACACGACGTGACAAGTCTTGTGCTCGTCCCGACGATGCTTGATGTGGTGTTGGAGCATGCGGCGAAAAGCACCTATGCCAGTGTTAAAAAAATTATTACTGCGGGCGCAAAGTTGCCCCCGTCGCTTCGGCAGCGCACGAAGAGTGTATTTCCAAACGCTGATACAGTTGAATATTACGGTGCATCAGAGCTCAGTTTTATTACTGTCGCAAAGGGAACTGATAACTGTCCGCTGGATTCAGTAGGGCGGCCATTCTCTGGCGTTGAAATCGATATTCGTGATGATAACGGCGATGCTGTCGAACCCGGTTGTGTCGGTACGGTTTGGGTGAAGAGCGATATGTTGTGCACCGGCTACGTGGGCCCGACAGATGGAAGTGGTATGCGCACGGATGGCGCTTGGGCGACCGTTGGTGATTACGGTCACCTGGATCAAGATGGATATCTCTTTCTTGACGGCCGGGAAGGGTCGGCAATCACTTCGGCCGGCTATACGGTTTATCCTTCTTCTATTGAGGCCGTTCTCCACGGCCACCCAAGCGTTGCAGATGTCGCGGTAGTAGGACTGCCGAATGATCGATGGGGAGAGGTCATCGCAGCCGCTGTTGTTCCAAAAGCCGGCGAAACATTGTCTGAGGATGACCTCGTCAAGCAGTGTCGGAATTCACTCGAGCCCTACGCTTGCCCACGGCAATGGCTGTTTACCAATGAGCTCGTCCGTACGCAAAGTGGGAAAATTGATAGGGTGGCGCTTGCAGAGCTTTTTAAGACGTCGGACGGCTAATAATTCGCACGTGCCCATTGTCCGTTGCCGCGCGCACAAGCGCTTCCAGTGGCTGTTTGGCTGACCCCGTTGAGCGTGATGACCTGCTCGAAGTCGCGACATCGTAGGGTACCTAGTGTGTGCTCGGATAGCGCCTGAACTGATCCGTAGCCACCTTCGTAGGTCCATTCGATTATCTCGCCGATCTGCGCGTCCGTCGCTGCCGCTTGTGCGGCATTTTGTAATCCAATTTGATCTTTCGATAACTGCGCGAGCACAGTAGGTGGAAGAATCCCCAAGGCGGCTTCAGTAGTGGCGCGGCTTTCTTGGTACGCTTGCATCGCTTTGATTTGTTCTTTGGTGAGTTTGGCGGGCGCTTTTTGCGGCAACTGTTGTCGCTGCAAAGATTGCGGAGACGTATACGACGACCGCGGTGCGACAGACCGACTGGCTAGGCTGCGTGGCTGGTAGGTGTTGGTATTCGGGTAGCGGACCGCACCCCGCGGCCCATAAGAATATCGATTGACTGTGTTGAGGCTGCGATTGACCGATCTGTTGACCTGGTTCAGTCCCCTCGTTGCCTGGTTATTGAAATTGGTTAGGCCTCGCGAAACTTGATTGTTGAACACATTCAAACTGCGATTGATCGGTGCTGTAATTGGCGCCACCAAAGGGGCAGGATTAACGCGAAATCCGATCTGTGCCTGAGCTGGTTCAGAAACGACGCCCAATAGGAGCACCAAGAACACAGGTAACCAAGAAACTGCGCCAAGAGCCAATACGGCCCTGGATTTACGCACGATCAGGTCGGGTGAATGTGAAGACATGGGTCCAGTATACGCGATTTGCAGGTTTGGATCGAAGCGCAAGTTATCCCCAATAAAACAATATAAAACAATGACTTACGTTCATCCGTCCATAAATCCGGGGTCGACGTTGGATACGTAGGTCGCTTTCAAATATGGAAAAGCGCCCAGTGGTGATTCAACGTAATGACAGAAGCGCCAGCCATCTGTAGTTCGTTTTACGATCGCCGATACGCGAACATCAAGCCCCAGTGGAGCGTCCTCCATACCCTTTATCAATCCATTCCAGTGCATGATGAAATTCATTACCGCGTGGGTATCGCTGATCTGCTTGCATTTAAGGTCCTGGGTGCGGATCGTAAATTTCAACAATAACTTTTCGGCGGCACGCCAATAGGGCTCGATCACGTCCCAACCATACATCGGGTCGGGAACTTCCTCGGCGATGTAGAACGGATTGGTTTCTTCTGGGTCCCAGAGATCTTTCAATTCGGTAGGTTTGAGACGGCACCAGCGGTCTCTAAAACCACTGAGTAAGTCTTCAAGCTCAGCATGTATGTCGCTCATGGTATCTCCGGTGATGGGGTTCCGAGGTAGGTCATCAAATCCTCTAACCAGTAACATGAAAACTATATAATGTGCGGGCTGCGGACAGTGTGTTCTTATGCCGTACGCTAACCGTCGTCCGCAGTGATCTGCGGCTATTTGAATAATAGGGAAGACCCACCATGCGCGTTCTGGTCGTGGAAGACGATCTCAAAACAGCAAGTTTTGTCACGAAAGGTCTGCGTGAGGCCGGCTACGTGGTGGATCACGCTGCGGATGGCAATCAAGCGCTCGAGCGCGCTTTGTCGGATCCCTATGACGTCATGGTTATCGATCGTATGCTGCCGGGTCCAAACGGCGTCAAAGTGGTCGAGACTATTCGCGAGGAGGGCATTGATTCTCCGGTCCTCTTTCTCAGCGCATTAGGAGACGTCGAAGACCGCGTCGAAGGACTAAAGGCTGGAGGGGATGACTATCTGGTCAAACCCTTCGCCCTTGCAGAGTTGTTGGCTCGATTAGAAGCCTTAACGCGTCGTGGCCGTGGGCAGGGTGAGATAACCCAACTTTCTGTCGGTGATCTGGAGATGGATATTCTCGCGCGCAAGGTCACCAGAGAAGGCAAGCGTGTCTATCTTCACCCACGCGAGTTCAAGTTGCTTGAATATTTGATGCGACACGCTGGGCAGGTCGTCACGCGCACGATGCTCTTGGAAAACGTTTGGGAGTATCATTTTGATCCTCAGACCAATGTGATTGACGTTCACATTAGCCGCCTCAGACAAAAGATCGACAAACCATTCGAGACCGCAATTTTACAGACTGTCCGCGGCGCCGGATATAAACTAGAGCCTACTGTCTAAGCCGTGGCCCGTTTCGGACGCCTGGTCAAAACGACGACCTTTCGATTAGCGTTGCTTTATACAGCCGTGTTCGCCGGATCAGTCGGCGCGCTTTTTGTTTTCGTCTTTATCAACACAAGTGTATTCGCCGAACAGCAGACCGAGGCGGCAATAGAGGCCGAAGTTAAAGGATTCCAGGATACATTTAGGCGTGAAGGCGTGGCGGGTTTAGTCAACGCTATCAATCGTCGGGTCGACCCAAACACACGAACCGACGGCATCTACATACTCACAAATCCAAATCAACAGAGAATAGCGGGCAACCTAACCGCGTGGCCCAACGATATCCGTGCCGACGATTTGTGGATCAATTTTTCGATTGTCGATCTTCAAACGGCGGACCCCGGACTTGCAGATGTGCGCGGCCTGCAGTTTCTAATCCCAGGCGGTTATCGGCTCATGGTGGGGCGGGACATCCGCGAGGCGCGAGCCTTTCGGACTCAGCTTTTGCGCTCGTTGAATATCGGATTGGGCATAACGGTCGCTCTCGGGGTATTCGGAGGGTTTCTGTTTAGCCGGTCCATTATGGGGCGGGTTGAAAGTATCACTCAAACCTGTAGGCGCATTATGCGCGGTGATCTCAGTCAACGGATCGACAGCGCCGGGCAAAGTGATGAGCTTTCGCGTTTATCAGCGTCGGTCAATGAAATGCTCGACCAAATCGAGCGGTTGATGAATGGAATGCGAGAGGTTTCAGATAACGTTGCTCACGACTTACGTACGCCGCTCAACAGGTTGCGCGTGCGTTTGGAAATTGCGGCCAACAGTGCGACTGACGAAAAAGAAAAGGCAGAGCTAGAGGAAGCTATCGCGGACGCCGACGGTTTGCTGTCGACGTTTGCATCACTGCTGAGAATTGCACGGGCAGAGGCATCGTTGAGACGATCTTTTGGTACGCTAGACCTCGGATCAATTGTTGAAGATGTCGTCGATCTCTACCAACCGCTCGCCGAGGACCGGGACGTGGAGTTTAGCTCTACGATTGATTTCTCAGCGACGGGGTGGGGAGACTCAAATCTGGTTGCTCAAGCTGTTGCGAACCTAGCGGATAACGCGGTTAAGTATACCCCGACGGGTGGGCGCGTTTCGATCTCGGTCAAAGCTGAAAACGGCTCTGCCGTACTGGAAATTACCGACTCGGGGCCAGGGATTCCGGCATCTTATCATGGCAAGGTATTCGAGAGGCTTTACCGATTGGATGACAGCCGTACCACGCCAGGGTCCGGGTTAGGGCTGAGTTTGGTCAGTGCGGTCGCCAAATCTCACGGTCTTTCGGTGTCCTTGGCCGACAATGACCCGGGTCTCGTCGTAACTGTCGCTTTTCCCAGACCGCCAGATACTGCGGGTGGGGCCTGACCGGCTCTAATCCAGCCATAAAACGGTCTTTTGCAACTAAGTCCTCTGCTTGTGCGTTGCGTCTCTGGTCTACCTGATCGGGCCAAGGGGAAGAGGGGCATAATTATGGTTGTGAGTACAAACTATTTAGCGTGCTTTTGCTTAGGTGAAAATACGCCTTGTGGTAGTTTTTCCCCATGACCATCAATGAAAAACCCACGGACCTGATCCGTAGCGAAAATGCGTCTTCCGAGGCGTCCACACAACTCGTACTGGTAGAGAATGGCAGCGTCGTCATCCCGGATGCTCCGGCTCTTCTCACCGGCGACTTTTCGAAGCTTGGAGATGATCTGCTAATCATCAGTCCAAGCGGCGAACGATTTTTGGTCAAAGACTTCTTCACAACCGAGCCTCTCCCGTACTTAACAGATGGTGAGGGTATCGTTGTATCTGGGCAAGTGATCGCCCGCGTTGCGCAAAGACCGGATCCCACTGAGTATGCCCAGGAAGGGCAGGCCGATGGCACCGGTGCGATCGGTATCGTCGAATCCATTGACGGCGAAGTCACGGTTGAACGCGCGGATGGGACCATCGTCATTCTGTCCGAAGGCGACGCCGTATACATGGGCGACCTTATTATAACGGCCGAAGGTGCGACGGTCGGCTTGAAATTTTTAGATGAGACGACCTTTGCCCTCGGTGAAGACGGCGAACTCATTCTTGATGAACTGATCTACGATCCCGCTAGCGATACGGGGTCCGCCACGTTTACGTTACTCGCAGGCGCGGCCTCCGTGATCAGTGGCTCCATCGCCAAAACCGGCGCTGACGCCATGAAACTGGATACGCCGGTGGCCACCATCGGGATTCGTGGTACCAAAGTCATCGCCACTTATGATCCGGCAACTGGTCAGATTTCCATCGTCAACCGACCGGAACTTGTGGCGGGTGGGCAGCAGCAGACTGGTGAAATCACCCTGACCCTGCCCAATGGCACAGTGATCGGAACCGTAAACAACACCAATGGCGGGTGGCAGTTCTCGGCCGGTGAGACACCGACGGCAACAACTTTCAGCGAAGCCGATGTTCAGGCCATCGGTGGCGCAGTTGATACCCTCGTACAGCAGATCACTACCTGCCGCGCCTGGCGGCGACCAGAACGGTGGTGACCAACAAGGCGGTGATCAAACCAATACAGGCACGGCCGACGAAACCGTAACAACGGACGAGACGACCACAACCACCACTGACGAAGCCACCGGTGAGACAACCACGACCACGACCACGACCACGACGACAACGGTGGGCACCGGAGATGCCGCCACAACTACAACTACGACCACCGCCACCACGGCGACGACCCAAGGGACCCAGCAAACAGTCCAAACGGTCACAACGGTAACGCCAGCGACGACCACCACGACAACTACCACCACCACCGACACCACGAACGATGTTGTTCCGCCAGCGCCGTCCAACATCAGTGTTGCATTGCTGTCATCGGTCGTCAGCGATGATCCCACCAGCTCATTTGGTAACGCGGTGTTTCAGATCAGTCGGAGTAGTACCGATCTGACAACCACAGTAACGGTGAACTTTACCACCGCGAGCAGCACGGCAGTCGCCGGGCAGGATTATACCGCGACGGCGGGGTCGGTGACGTTTGCGCCGGGCGAAACCACCAAGACTGTTTCCGTTCCCATCATTGCGGATACGGCGACGACGTTTGGCGAAGTGGCGGAAACCTTCTTCCTGCAAATCTCGTCGAATGCCCCCGCCACTGAAGTGATTATTAATAACGCGGCGGCCGGTGCCACCATCGGCGAAGATGTTCTTCCGTCAATCTCATTGTCCGTGGACCAAACAACCGTCAACGATATGGGTGAGACGGTTATCACCTACACGGTGACGCGGTCAGGCTCATTATTGGGGAGCAACACGTTTAACCTCCAACTCGGAGGCGACGCGATTCCGGGAGTAGATTACAATATATCATCTGAGAGCGGCACATTTGCGCCCGGTGATACTCAAGTCACCGGCACGATAACAATCCTTCAAGATGCTAGTTTGTCGGTTCCAGAGCTCGCTGAAACAATTGAGTTGAGCCTTATCCTCGACGCGAATGCTAACTCTGCTGGTGGCGCCGATTTAGCCATAGTCACGATTGAGGCTGATCCCCCCGGGCCGACTATCTCCGTCACGGCCGACGTGACGTCAGTGGATGAAGGCAGTGCCGTCGTTTTGACTTTCACTCGAGGCGGCGATACCTCGGTCGCCGCAGGTGGCTTATACACAATATCGGGCGCTGACATCACGGCCGCAGATTTTACCGACGGCACATTGAGCGGTTCTGTTTCGTTTGCCGCCGGTGAGGTAACACAGACCGTAACCATCGGCATCGCTAATGATGGCATTCTAGAAGCGGCCGAGACCTTCACGATCGATTTAATAGGTGAGACGGGGACTAACCTCGGGACGCCCAGCAGCGCAACAGTCACCATTAATGAGTCTGTTACTCTCCCCGAACTTTCCATAAGCAGCACAACGATTACTGATTCCACCGGCGGGGCGGCTAGCTTTACAGTTTCTCTGACAGAAGTCTCCGCCACAGATGTTACGGTCAGCTTCACAACCGCTGATGGGACTGCTTTAGCAGGCAGCGACTACACGGCGACAAGTGGCACCCTGACCATCCCAGCCGGTCAGCTGAGCGGTACGATCAGCGTTCCTATCATTGGGGATGGCGCGGCGGCTGCACCGGAAGGAGAGGAAACGTTTTCTGTCGTTCTGTCGGGGCCGGTTGGTGCATTTCTAGGCACGTCGACGACTGGCACGGGTACGATCAGCGCCGACGCGGTTGTTGAACCAACGGCGAACCAAAACCCAGTTGCCACGGGCGTCACCTTCGGCAACCACTACATGCAGTTTGATGGTGTCGACGATCACATTTTGAGCGACAACGATGTAACGATTACCTCGCATTCGGTTGAAGCGTGGTTCCGTTCGGGCGAGGGCTCCGGCTCGGGTATTCATCCAATTGTTGCGGTCGGCAATGCTAGCGGGTTGGGCAGGGCATTTCTGAACAACGGTGTATTGACCATTAACGTCATAGATTCGTCGGGTAATGGTCTGCAGTTGGTGTCTTCCGTCACGGTTAATGACGATGATTGGCATCACGTTGCCTACACCTTCGACGCATCGACGGACACCTTGAAATTGTATGTCGACGGCGTCGAAGATACCGGCGCTACGCCCAGTATCGCAGGCAGTGGCGATCCATCTTTCTCGACCACCGGTCCTTTTGTGGTCGGCTCCGACGCCACCGATTTTTTCCGTGGCGGAATTGATGAGGCGCGGCTTTGGGACACGGTGCTCGATGCATCGACTATTTCATCCGGGTTCACAGGCACGCCCAGTGCAACTGCAACAAATCTGCTCATCGCTTACGACTTTGAGAATTTTGACGGCACCAACGCGCTTAATCTTGTGTCTGGCGGAACCGCACTCAATGGAACAGGGTTTGGCGGTGCGAATACCATCCACTCAGCCAGTGCGCTGGGTTTGGTTGGCGGGAATTACGTCGATACCGGTGTCAATGAACTCCCGACCAGCTTCACCGTCTCTGCCTGGTTCTTCATCTCCGATAGTGCAACCGGTGATCAAATCATTCTGGCCAAGCATCCAAGTGGTTCGGCCCCCGCAAATGGCGACTTCGCTCTCATCTACAATGCAGATTCAGACACCTTGTCTTTCGAAATGGGCAACGGCAGTAGTGTCGATGTAGCCTCGCATACAGGATTAACATCCAATAATTGGATTCATGTCACGGCGACCTACGACAGCTCTGGCGGAGCCATGGAGTTATTCGTCAACGGCGCTTCGGTGGGTACCGCGACGTTGACAGGGAACGCGCGGCAGATCAGTGCCGATAACATTCTGATCGGTCGTGTGACCGATGACACAGGGACCGCCAGTTTTGATGGTGCCGTTCGCGACGTGGCGATTTTCGGCAACGTTCAGGGCGCCGGTGCCATCGCAACTCTAGCGGATCACGGCGCTACAATCACCGACGCTAACCTCGTGGCCTACTACCCCTTCACCGATGGCGCTGGATCAACGGTAACGGATGCCACGGGCAGGGACGATGGCACCATCGTCGGCGCTATCGAATGGCTATTTGATTCTCCGCCGGTCGGCAACGGCAATTCAATTTCTACCCTCGAAGACACACCCTATGAATTTTTTGTCTCAGGCTTTGATCCCGACGGCACCGTCAATAACATCACCGTCACCGCGGGCAATGGAGCCAACGGTACCACCGCTGTCGGCGCGGACGGTTTCGTTTACACGCCTAACGCCAATTTCAATGGCAATGATACGGTCACCGTTACGCTGACGGATTCTGACGGCGGTACGACGACGCAGACCGTAAACATTACCGTTGGCGCGGTGGCGGATGCGCCCAAACTATCGGGCCCCGGAACGCTGGCCTCGATCGTTCAGGATGACACCAACCCGGCTGGGGATACGGTTTCTAATCTCTTTTCGTCACTCTATTCCGATGCGGAGAACGACACCTTTGTCGGCGTTGCCGTTGTCGCCAACACGGCTAATCCGGCAACCGAAGGAAAGTGGCAGTACAGCACTGATAGTGGAAGCAACTGGACTGATATTAGCCAGTCTTCGAATTTTGATTCTGCCTTCCTTTTGAGTGTCAGCACCGAGATTCGCTTTTTACCCGTATCCGGCTATAGCGGTTCACCACCGCCGCTACAGGTGTTAGCGGTCGATTCTAACTATGGTGGATCGTTCTCGACAGGTGGCACCGAGCCCACGCCTATCATCGGTGACGCCACCTACCATGGCGGCACGTCCCACTTCGGCGAAGACGACGTTAGTCTAAACACCACCGTCACCGGCGCAGCAAACCAGCCGCCGGTGCCCTTTGCTGGGAACTCAATTAGTTTTGATGGCGCGGGCGACTACGTCGACATTGGATCGAGTTCAGGTTTCAAGGGTGGCGCCAGCGGAACCTCTTTCACCATTTCGGCGTGGATTAAGCCGACCACTGTCAGTGGGACCCAAACCATCATTGCCCACGGAGCTGGGAGTTCTGTAGATGGTGTCTCGTTCAGCTTGAGTGGCAGCGATCTTGAATTAGGTGTTCTCGGTGGCAGTACCGTTTCAACAAGTGGAGTCGGAATCGCAGCGGGTGTCTGGACTCATGTCGCAGTTACGGTCTCCGGCGCAACGGCAGCGTTCTATGTCAACGGTACGTTGGTCGGGAGTTCTACCATTACTGTGTTTGGCGCAGACAATACCGATGACTCAGCTTGGATTGGTGCAACGACTTTAGATGGCACAACCCCAGTCGGTGAGTTTACCGGGCTCATTGATGAGGTCGTCTGGTGGGACGAGGCGAAGAGTGCCGGCGAAATCGCGACAGTCTTTGGTGGTCAACTTTCAGCCGGGACCAGTGACGTTAGAGGCAAATGGGGCTTTGATGACGGCGGCGGTTTGGTGGCCGTCGATTTCTTCGACACTTCTCAGAACGGCACTCTTAATGGTGACGCCGGATTCTCTAACGACTCTGCACCAGTTCAACCGAACAGCCCGTTCGAGCTTTACGGCTCCGAAGATCAACAAATGACCATCCAGCTGGGTGGCAATGATCCAGAGAGTGACTCCTTAACAATCATCGTCACGACGGTTCCAACAACCGGCACGCTTTATCAGACGGTGGATGGGGCTACACCGACCACGCCCATCAGTAATGGCGAAACGGTATCCAACGCCAACGGTTGGGTCATCTATGTCCCGGTTGCCAATGACAACAATGTCGATGTTGATATAATTTTGTTTACAGTTGATGACGGCACCAACTGTCCGATTGCCCAAGACGCACATATCAGCCTGCAGCCCGTCGATGACGATGCGGTGATTAGCATTACCAACACGCCGCTCGGATACAACGATGCCGACGGTATGGTTATACTTGATGCCGCAGCCACCCTAACGGATATCGATGATTTCGAACTGGATACCCTGAATCAGGGCGGCACGTTGACCATCACGATCACGGCGAATAACACCACCGATGACCGCCTAACCATTAAGAACGTTGGTACCAGCGCCGGTCAGATCGGTGTTTCTGGTTCCAATGTCTCTTATGCTGGCACACTCATTGGAACCTTTACGGGCGGTACGGGTACAGCCGCGCTGGTGATTACGCTCAATGCTGACGCATCCTTAGCGGCGGTCCAAGAACTGGCTCAGAACATTGAATTCGAAAATGTCACGACCGGCGAAACAACCACCAAAACCATACAGTTCACGCTCGAAGAAAGTGACGGCGATAGCAGCGTTACCACGGACACCATTTCCGTAAACATGAACCCGGTCGGTGCGGTTACCTTTGACGGTGGCCCGAGTGCGGAATCTGATTGGTTCACAGCGGCTAACTGGAATCCCGATACGATTCCAGGCAGTGGCGCCGATACCGTCATTGATGGCGCCTCGTTCAACGTTGATTACAATACCGCTGGCAGCTCGACCATCAACTCGTTGACGCTGGCGAACTCATCGACCCTCGATTTGGATCAAGGCACTCTTGTTGTTAACGGTGCTGTCACGACGGCAGCGGGTAATATGATCACCGTTGACGAAACTACAACCTTGACCGTCGGTGGGGCGTTCGCCAATGGCGGCACCCTTCGGGTTGGTGGCATTTCGACGACAGGAACGGTGAACGGAGCTGGCATCCTCGACAATACCGGCATCGTACAGGCGTTTCATGGGTCCATAGACATTGGGACATTTACCAATATGTCCGGTGGTGACATTACTGTCGCCAACACCACCGCCAGTGCTTTCGTTGTCAGTAGTACAAACTTCAACAACCAATCCGGCGCAACCATCAACATCATTGGCGGCGCGGTTGACGGGAACCTTCAGGTCTCCAGTACAACGCTAATCAACGACGGCATGATCATTCTGACAGATTACGGAGGCGCGTTTGATTCACGCCTGACAAATAGCTCCGGTACCATCACCAATAACAACACCATTCAAACAATCGTCAGCAACGGCGGTGGCCGGTTCCTCGAAGCACCGATCACCAATAGTTCTGGCGGGCTGATCGACCTTGATACGACGACCAGTTTCACAGCAGCGGTGACCCATAACACAGGCGCGAGTTTCGAAGTCGCGGCTTCAACCGATGCCAACTTCACGGCCACGACCCTCAATGCCGACGGTGGCACGTTCACGTTTGGGGCCGGGGCCAATCTCTTCTTTACGGGTGGCGGTACATTAGATGTCGGTTCGGCGACAACGCTAGGATCAAACGGCACATTGAATCTCGGTGACTTCAGCAGTGCAATC
>WLXB01000027.1 GCA_012103295.1 Alphaproteobacteria bacterium
CGGTGCGCTCAATCTCTGCCACTTTCTGAACGGGTTCTCGGCTGACGAAGTTGCTGATCGGAACTAGGCCTTGCTGGGTTTCGATACGTATGTCATCAAGCTGTCTGACTGTCCTATAGTCGGCTGGATAGCGCACGACAATATCAATCTCATCTTCACTGTCGTCGGGGCGATAAGTGCCTAGGCGCAGTCCATTTGTAATGAGGCGAATGGACTCACCAACAAGAGTTATATCAACACCGTATTTGGCCGCTTCGCTACGATCTACCGACAACTGCCACTCGATTCCCGGTGGAGGTAGGGTGTCGTCAACATTGCGAAGGCCTTGGACGTTGTCGAATATTTGCCGGATTTGCCGCGCGGCGGCGTTCAATGCCGTTGCGTTCTTTGAACTGACAACCAACTCGATCGCGATGTCAGAGGTCATGTGGAGTTGTTTTTTGGCTTCAATTTTTACACCGGCGATATCATTTGTTCGGCGTGTGACGTCAAAAAGAATGTCATCAGCTGACCTGCGACCACCCCATCGCTTAAAAATCAAACGTATTTCACCGATTAGGTCCGCGTCGCTGGTGCCGCTACCAGGAGGTTTGCCGCTTCTGACGTAGACATGTTCGAAATCATCGATATCTAGAATGCGGCGTTCCACCTCGCCGACAAGTCGGTCCTGCTCTTCAATGGACAAATTACCTAGCGCTTTTACAGCAAGCATCGCGGCGCGTGGTTCTTCCGATGGGTTCAGCGTTAGACCCGGGCCATACATGAAGAATAGGGCGGGAACGATAAACAGCATTGCGAACGTCGCGGAGATAACCTTTCCAGGATGAGCTAGCGCACCTTTAAGCAAAGTAACATAGGCACCGGAGATACCTGTTTCCTTTTCGGGGTCAACAAGACCGGATTCATCTGAAATGGTTTCACTGCCCGTGTCACTGCGACGCGTCGCTGACCCTATCGTCGGCACAAAAATTAACGCCATTGTCACGGATGCGGTTAGCACCAGGATTATCGTTAAGGGCAACAACCCCATGAACTGGCCGACGAAGCCCGGCCAAAAGAGAAGGGGCACAAACGCGGCCATCGTCGTACCGGTAGAGGTGATGATCGGCCAGGCCATACGTTTCGCGGCGGCGGTGTAGGCGATAGATGGCTTCTGACCTGCGGCGATGCGGCGGTCTGCATTCTCGACCACAACAATGGCGCCATCGACGAGTAGCCCGACGGATAAAATAAGACCAAAAATCGCGACGAAATTGATCGTCATACCGAGCATGTACATAAAGAAAATGCCGGTAAGAAATGCGCCAGGAATGGAAACGCCGACAAGTAACCCAGAGCGAATTCCGAGCAAAGCCATGCACAGTGTCATTACGAGGAAGATCGCAAGGACAACTCCGTTCTGAATGCTGTCCAATTGTGCTCGGACATTGACAGACCGATCCGTGATAAACCGAACTTCAGCGACATCCGGCCAATCCTTGGTCTCATCGTCGACCATGGCGCGCACTTGCTTAGCCGTGTTGAAAATATTGGTACCACGGCGATTTTTTATGTCGACCGTGATTGCAGGATTGCCGTTGACCCGGACCAGAGTGGTTGGATCCTTAAAGGTACGTCTAACCTCGCCGATATCTGAAAAACGCACAGTCCCGTTAGCATCAGCTTTCACCGGCAAGGTGAGTATGTCGTCAATGTCCTCGAACAGACCCGGCAATGTCACGGCGAAACGACCCTGACCAGTATCGAGACTGCCAGCAGCAACAAGACGGTTAGAACGGTTAAACAATTGGAATAATTCTGTATTGTTGAGGCCGTAGTGTTCGACCATCAATGGATCGATCACAATCTCAACTTGTTCTTCGCGGACACCGGATACTGTCGCCTCTAGAACGTTGCCGATCTGCGCAGCACGGTCGCGCAGGTCGCGAGAGAGTTGCAATAGCGTGCGTTCTGGTAATGGTCCAGATACGGTGACCGAAATGATTGGGAATCCTGAGCTATCGAACTCACGGACGGAAGGTTCTTCGGCATCAACTGGTAGTTCAGTTTTCGCTCGGTCGACGGCGGCGCGGGTATCGGCCAAGGCGTCTTGAAGATCAATGTCTATTTCGAATTCGAGCGTAATGCTAGCGCCGCCCTGGAACCCAGTAGCTCGAACTTCTTTGATTCCGGCAAGCGCCTGTACTTCTTCTTCAACGGGGCGAATGAGGAGACGCTCAGCGTCGCCTGGCGATACACCGTCCAACATCAATGAGATGAAAATGAGCGGAAAGGTTATTTCCGGTTCGGCTTCTTTTGGGATTTCCACGTAAGAAACAGTGCCGACCAAAAACAACACAATGAACCCGGATATAACCATGCGGGAGCGACTAAGGGCGGCATCAATAATGGCGTTCATGGGCTTAGAACCAAACTCTTCTTTGAAGTAACAGTGCTATCGGCCACCCCAACGTAATATCGCCGGGTCACCTCTAACGTGCTGCGCAATATAGGGAAAGTCTGGCCGTCCGCAAAACACAGATGAGTAACCGACGGTAACAAGACCGTTTAATGGCCGGTCGAGTACGGGCGTGTTGATCAGGCGCTAGGACTGATCGGACGTGATGGAAACGACAACGGGAGCGACTTTCTGTCCAACGGCTACATAGTCCTGGCCCACGATGACGATGGTTGCGTTTTGGGGCAATCCGGAAACCCAAGTTCCTTGGGGACCGTCGTCAAGAATCTGGACGGGCCAGAACCGGATCGTTTTGTTGGCATCGACGGTCTTGATCCCTATTTGGCCGCTGTCTGATAGTGTCAACACCGACGGAGATATGCTGTGGGCCATCACTTCGCCGGCCGGTAATCTGAGCTGTGCCGCGAGACCAGCCAATATATCGGACTCGGGATTTGGGACGAGCAGCTCAATCTTAAATGTTCGAGTGCTTGGATCGGATACGGATGCAACGTAACTGATTTCACCATCGACTTCAGTGCCATCGGATAGAACCATGCTGCCACGCATGCCGATTTTGACGTCTCGGACATTGCGCTCAGAAATCTGTCCAGTAACCTTCAGCGGATCAAGATCGACCACCGTTCCGATTTTATCACTGACATTAAGAACCGCACCGACATCTGTGTCGCGCGTATCAAAAATGCCATCGAAAGGTGCGCGGACTGTGGTGTTGGCGAGATCTAACTCAAACCGGACGGCGTCCGCTTTGGCTTGCTGGTACTGTGCTTCCGCCTCTGCCAGACGAACTTGAGTGCCAAAGTTTTGCTTGGCGAGTTGCCGGGCCGCTTCGACCTGGATACGGCGTTGTTCAATAGCTGCCCGAGCTTGATTCAAACGGGCGGCGCGATCATTGACGGCAATCTTGAGGATGGCGTCGTCTTTGGTGACGGGCTGACCTTCTCTGACAAGAATCTCTTCTGCTCGACCTGAGACTTCGGCCCGGAGATCAACCATTTGGGAAGCAGCGGTGCGGCCCTGAAGCACGATATCGCTTTCGAAGGGCTGGGCATTGGACTCGATGACACGCACTGACGGTGGGGCTGCATCAACTTGGTTTACAGCTGAATCCGCATTGGCATCGATCGGATTGGTCCCGTTTCCGGTCAGTACACCTGAACCGATCCAGGCAACGCCGGTTAGGAGAATCGCGATTGCTGTCAGTTGCGCCTTGTTCATGAACCGTAACCTAAACGTTTATGTCGAATGTCGGGTTTTGAAGTTGATACGGTGATCAAACTGATATGGATCAGTTCATCGCCCCTAAAATCAATCTCTAAACCCTGACAAATAGGTCGATGCCATAATCGAAGCTCCGGTTCTATCGTTGTTTGGTAACGGTTTGTGACCGAGCAAAGCGAGGCCCAGCATAGTTCTGCCACAAAATGCCCCGCGTCTGACATATTCCCACTTTACAACTGGGTGAAATTCACTAGGTTTCTCAACGAATTTTGCTCATGTGAGGGTCGACTATGACGCGTTTCTTTGCCTTAGCTTTTGCCGTTTTCGCCATGTCTGCAGCGGGTGCGATGCCTACCGCAGCCCAGGAAAGGACGCATGAAGAGCTGATGAAGCGCGGTAAGCGCGTCTTCGTCCTATGCCGTTCCTGCCACACTCTGGAAGAGGAGGGCCGCAACAAAGTTGGCCCGAACCTGCACGGTATGTTTGGCAACACCGCTGGATCTAAAGACGGCTTCCGCTATTCGGATGTGGTGAAAGAGTCCGGCATCGTTTGGTCGGCAGAAACCCTGGAAGAATGGCTGGTAAAGCCGAAGGACTTCCTACCCGGAAACAAGATGGCCTTTGCAGGAGTACGCAAAGAAAGCGACCGTGAAGCGCTGATTACCTACCTTATGACAGAGACGTCGGCGACTGAATAAACCAGTTAGACATCGACGGAATTATGGAAACGGGGCCTGATGGCCCCGTTTTTTTGACCAAATTTTGAACATTTCGCCTAATTGACAAGGAACGAGCCCATGCACCCCGCCTTTTTTAGGAGAAAAGCTTTTTAAATCAATGACTTAAGGGTAGATTCAAACGAGCCCATGCACTCATTATAGTGTTTGATATCAATGAGTTACAGGCTTGGCCCGTTGAAGCCTGCAAACCTACTCAAGACAGGACTACTGCACTCGTTTAACAAATGCGGACAGCTCACGGTTAAAACGGTCTGGGTCTTCCATGAAAGGCGCGTGTCCGATGTTTTCGTATGTCGAGACGCTGACATCAGACAGAACAGCCGTAATGGCAGTCGCGCCCTCATAGTTGACGATGAGATCTTCCGTGCCATGGCTGATGAGCACAGGCACGGTGGTCTTATCCGCGAGGTCACTGTTGTCAGAGGGGTAGCCCATCATCGCGCTCCGCACATAGTACGGCGTCATCATGTTGAACATGATGTTGGTCTCGCGGACATCTGGCGCCAACGGTTCTACCGTCACTAGGTCAATAAACGCAGTCACACCCTTCAGATTCACGGCGATGTCTGGCGACATCATTTGGCCAAACCATTCCAGGTTTTGCCCAGGTTTGGGCGGCGGGGGCGGCACGGCGCCTTGTAGGGATGTATTGGCCCCAACCAGATTGATTCCGGAAATATCTTTAACGCCATGGTGGCGGATATAATTCATGATCACGAATCCCGCCCATGACCAACCAACCAAAACCGGCTTATCCAGATTCTGTTGCTCGATGATCGCGGCGATATCGTCGCCCCAAAGCTGTGTCGATCTATAACTTTCAGGGTCAGAGGGCTTGCCAGACGCACCGTGGCCGCGGAGGTCAAAAACCGTGATCGAAAAATCATCACCCAGGTCAGAGTCAATTTGCTCGGCCCAACTGAGATAGCTTTGGGAGAAGCCGTGGATGAACAAAATATCAGGGCCGTCCGGGTTGCCACCCTGTCCGACAGACAGGGGCACACCGCCACCACCCGTGACGGTCGTAAACGTCAGGTCCATGCTCAACGATGCTCCGTTATTGATCAACCCAGCGAGAAAAACGCAGAAAACGAATTTGAGATGTTTCATCGGTTGACCTCTTTAGAGTACGTGAATGAATAAGGATTAACCGCCGCTTTGGAAGCGGTCGAGGACCGCGTCATCCATTCCGGCTTCCTTAGAGATTTGGCCATACAACTCGGCGGTTATTTCGGTCGCACCCTTTTCCTTCGCTGCTGCCTCGGTATGGCGAATGACAGTGCGGCGAACACCAGCAGGGACCCGGCGCAGCGCCTTCATAGACCCTTCGTCCCAATCCATTCCGGTGACCAGGGCCACCACTTCGTCTGCAGATTCCTCAATGTCTTCCAGCGTGTACATCTCGATGTTGTCGCTGTGGCAGTAGAAGTAATCGGCGCGGCGCTCATCACCTAAACCGATGGGAAGATCCAAAGCGCGCAAGCGGTCTTCGCGGCCCATGTCGACAAGTTCTTCCTCGACCATGAGGGAGACGATGTTAGCGATGACGTGTCCTTGTGTGGCATCGAGGTCGACCACCTTATCCACTGTGCATTCCAGAATCTGTTTGCACTCGGCGATGCTCGGCGGCTTTACGCGTTTCGACGGAATTTGCGTAAACGACGTGTGCTCGAGCTCGTTGACCCCTTCCGGATGGAAGCGGGCGGTTTCCATCATGTCCTTGAGGTGGCTCGCAGACGGACAGTTGATGACGAATTCACCGGTGTCGCGAATATTCTGAAAGGTGTGTGAGGTGTTGCGAAAGCCGAGGTAGATGCGCGGCGTCTTGTGCATCACATCATATTGCATGATGTGGGAATAGGGAGCGGCGTTGACCTTGCCCTCTGAATTCAGCGTTGTGACGATGGTAATCAGTTTCGGAAACACGAATGTATCTGAGTACCAAAACGGTTTGATTTTGACGTCGGTGTGCATAACTCTATCCCCGATCTTTAATCTAGATGTGTGAGTAGCCGTCCGGCTCGAAACTCTCATGATGATGTAACATCATCCAGCGGCCATCCACCTTACGCATTACGTCGGTTAACCGCATGTCGGCGGAAAGGGCATTGGGTGGCGCCCAGGCTGCGGCCATATGGCAAAGAACAATCGCGAAATCGCCGTGAATATCGATCTTGAGTGGGTTGAGGGTGAACGAGAACGGACCGCGGGCTTTTGTGTTTTCCTGATCTTTCTTGTGGAAGTCTTTGACCTCTGCCAGGGATTTGAACAACTTCGGTAGCGTGCCGTCCCACACGGAATATTCAGGCAGTTGCACAGCCTCGATCTTTTCCGGTTGAAAAGTACGATAGGCTTCGTAGACGCTCTCAATGACTTTGAACGCCGCTTCTTCGTCTGAGTCGGGAGCCAGCTCGATAAATTCTCTTACGACGTCCACGGGTCAATCAGGTCTAATAATTGGGCGGCCGGACATACGGCTTGGCAATCTTTTTAAGATCATCGGGCAGGGACGGGTTGAACTCAGGGTCCCAAAAGAACGGCGACTTCTCTTCGGCGATGGTGTTGGCCAAGGGGCCATTCACGGTGCGCACCCACAGGTGATAACCGGCATCCGTTCCGGCCGGTCCATGGTATTCGCCTTCAAGCCACCAGACGTATCCACCCGGGCCCATGCGGCCACAGTCGCCCCAGACATATTCCCCGTCGATACAAAAGACTTCCTCGATCATCGGGTGAGTCCATTTCGGTTTCATCATGCCCGCAGGCACCCGATGCGGGCGGGTGCAATACAGGAAGGATTGCTCGCCGGTGTAAGGGTCATCGCGCAGTGGTTTGATGGCGGTACCGCCCGCGAACTTGGGGTCGGTCAGGCCTTCGTCCCATTCCATAGTCATCGGGTCGACGAAGGGGATCAGCAGCTTCTCATCGTAATCGGGGCCGGCACCGGATTTTACTTCCGGTTTGTCGGCAAAGGTGGTGAGCAAGACACAGCCTTGCTCGGATGATGCGCTTTGTCTGGTGTAGCCCGCGGGCAGGAAGCCATATTGATGGGTGCGGTAATTCTGGCCATTGATGGTGATCGATCCGTCGAGGACCAGGAACTCTTCATGGGCGGTGACAAATTCCGGCTCGGTTCGGCTCCAGCCCTTGGGATAGCGAATGATGGTGGTGGAGTCTGTGCCCGCTTCATCAATCGACAGGATTTTCATCTCTATGTCATCGCGACCGGGCCCGTAGAGGCCTTTTTGCCATGAAATATCTTGTGCCTGAATGAAGAGTATATGTGGCCGAGCCATAGCTGATGTCCCTTGAAAGCTTTGAGTTTATGGCAGGGATCATGGCGGACGTGGCGGTGTCACGCAACGCTTCAGAACTGGCCAGAGGCTGCAAGATAGAATGGTATTTTTTGGTCATGAGCTTGAGTAGACTGAAATCCTCATAATGAGGGGAAACCGCCATGCCGAGACCACACTGCATGTTTATCCAGGCGCAAGATGTGCCCTGGTCCAAGGGTTTCCCCGGTGGCGGTTGGGATGACCTGGACGTCAAGGTCTTGAGCTTGGACGAGGCGACAGGGGCGTGTTCGACAGTCGTGCGCTATCCCACAGGCTGGGAGCGCAATGGCAACCGATACCTGACCTGCCATGAAGAGTTTCTTGTCCTCGAGGGCACACTCGTCGTGAACAGCGTTGCGTACGGCCCCTATGCCTATGCGAACTTACCGGCGGGCTATGCGCGGCAATCGGTTTCGTCTCCAGACGGTGCAGTGGTTTTGACAATGCTTTCGGCCACGCCTCATGAAGCCGACGGTATGGCCCCGGACGGCGTGTTTGATGACAAGCTGCTGGTTGAGCAAGTTGATGTCGCTCCGGACGGACTAGAGGGATGGACGGAAAACCCTTACACCCGATACCTCATGGGCACGGGCGTGCGACCGCTGAGAGAAGACCCGTACACCGGCGAAATTAGTATTCTTTACGCGGCGCTGCCGTTCCGTTTTATGGAAAAAGAATGGACCCACCCAACGGTGCAAGAAATGTTCGTGCTTTCGGGTGAATACGCGATCAACGATGTCGGCGTGATGTGTCCTGGGTCTTATGCCTGGTGGGAACCCGAGAATCTACACGGGCCGTATGGCTCCCATACCGGCTTCATGATGTTTATCCGCACCGTTGGTGGCAAGCTCGCCAATAAATTCGGCAAAGAGGGGATCGCTGTTGACTACGATGCACCCTATAAGCCGGTTGTAGAATCCGACACGCTAAAGCCGTATGCCAAGGCTCCAGTGCGGAGCACTTTGTATTAAGAATTTTCGTCGCACTTTATATTAAAGGAATCCTTGATGTCCGATGCCGTTACAACCGTAAAAACTTTTCTCGACGCCCTCGGTCGGCGAGACATGGAAGCGGTTGATGTTTTGCTGGGACCAGGCTTTCGCATGACTGTGAGTGGTGGGCATGTGTTTACGTCGCCGGCGGAGTTTGCGGCGTTCTCGAAGGGACGCCACAAAGGGGCTAAAAAAACCACCGACCGCTACGATGCGATATCCAGTGACGACTGCACGATTGTCTATGCGATGGGGTCTATGGCCGGCACCTGGAACGACGACACAACCTTTGACGGGGTGCGCTACATCGACCGGTTTGAAGTGGCTCACGGAAAAATTGTCGACATGCGGGTGTGGAGCGATATGTCCGAGTTTCGCCCGGACGAAGAGTAAGGGACAATATTGATGGCGCGACCGCACACCTGTTTTGTTCAAGCCCAAGAGATACCCTGGAGTGAAGGCGCACCAGGAAATCCGGACGTCACAGGGCAGAGCAAAATCCTGAGCCAAGACGACGAGACAGGGGCGTTTACCGCGATACTTAAAGTAGCGCCCGGGTTTTCCCGGCCCGGACCGGTTCATTTTCGCTGTGATGTTGAGATTTTCGTGCTCGATGGGGCGCTGGAGGTCAACGGCGAGCAATACACCAAAGACTGTTACGCCTATTGGCCTTCGGGATATGTGAGGAACAGTACGGCCTCAGAACAGGGGTGTGTGCTGCTGGCTTTGTTCGACGGCTTTCATCAGCCGATCCTGGGTGCGTCACCGGAGGGGCATTTCCGCGAAGATAAGCTGATCAAAAAATTGAACGCCTATGAAATGGAGTGGGAAACCGGTGAGGCGGGCTCTGTGACTGGTAAGCCCTTATCGCCGACGATCTTTACCAAGAAGCTCCGGGTAGATCCTGATACCCAGGAGCAGACCTTTTTATATGCGGCGCTGCCGCACCACGCACCACCTCCGATCATGAAAGGCAAGTTCGGCCATCCCATGATTGAAGAAGTATTTGTGCTCTCTGGCGAGTATGTCTTCGGCGATGTCGGCAAAATGGGCCCTGGGGGTTATGCCTGGTGGCGCGAAAACGAGATGCATGGTCCAGCAGGCAGTGAGATCGGTTACAACCTCTTCATTCGAATTTACGGTGGTCCGTTGAAGAATAAATTTCTTGAAGACGAGTCTCCGTTTTCATTCAAGCCAAACCACAACCCTGCTCTGCCGGATCACTTTAAAGAACACGCCGCGCCTTATCCGTTCATCGATCCGTGGTGAGGGATGCAAGGGTGTGTGTGTTGTGATGCGGACCCTTCAGTGTATAGTGATCTTACAACGTTCATATGGATTCTAGAGCGCCGCAATGGCCATTCATCTGTTTTGGTTCACCAACCCAAAAGACAATGATTACCAGGCGTATCAATTCTCTAATCAAGAGATGGCCAAAAACTTCGAGATAGAGTTCTCGAAGTATGATGATGTTGTTTTTCACGACTCAAACAGCCGTGGTCGCGTTACGACCGATCCAGATGACATACTGATAGGCCATCCGCCGTGGCCAAATAGTCACCTCAAAGACTTACCCTATGACAGCTGGGTTTTTGATAACGGCCTGGGCGGCGAAAGAACGGCCCATCCCAACACCTTCATTGTTTTTCCTTTTTCCTCGCCCGTGGGGCCAAGCCATGTCGCGATGGACCCAGTTATTCCATCGATCTTGGCGTGCCGTGGTTTCTTTGGGCTGGGCGGATCAGTTCACTACGATCATTGTATCGAACATGCGCCACCCGATTCTGTGTGGCGCCGAGTTCAGCCGAAGCTCATTCGTAGTAATATGGGATGTGATGCGCGGCTTTTGCCTCATAAGCAGGCGAGCGCCCCTCGGACCAAGGGGCTGTTTCATATTAGCTCGTTGCGTGGATACAAAAAACCAGAGCTCATGCTGGCATCTTTGCCCCGTGAAGACTGTCAGTTGTTTATCGGGACAGAGCGCACGGATCTTCTCGAAGAGCTCTCGGAAAAGGGCCTGGTGCCGCCAAACGTTAGGAATCTGGGGCTGGTCAATAACGGGGATCCAGAGACCAACGCCGTTATTCTCAATGAATGCTCATACTATCTGCACTGTGCGCGAGAAGCTCAAGCGACGACGATCCTGGAAAACTGCGCGCGGGGGCTTGTGCCGTTGCTCACGCCTTTCGCCGGTTTTACCAGTCCCGACGCGATTTATTTAAGCGAAGATGATGTTGAAGCGAACCGAAAGACCATCACGGAAGCGTTGGCTATGCCGGATGAGGAGTATAAAGCACGGCAGCGGGGCGTTCGCAGTCAGGTGCGATTATATCATTCGTGGGAACGCATCTCTCAGCTAATATATGCATCAATGAAAACGCTGATCGCGGGAGGCGACGTTTCGCGGCGCGGCGAGGAATTTTCATGATTAGAATGGGCTCGATATTGGCAATGATGCCACAGCCCAATGAGGCAATTTATGGCTGGTGAAAACCAAGACTCCCGTAGTGCGAATGATAAGGCTGACGAACGGCTTTTTATCCCGCGTGATCAGGTTGAAACCCTTGAGAAGGATATTCTGCTCCGCCGACATGTGGAGCGCTACGCCGTTGCGCGACAGTTCGTGTATGGCACGGTCGTTGATCTGGCCTGTGGTTGCGGGTACGGGACGCATATTCTTGCCAAAAACCCCGACGTTAATGCGGCTTAGGGCATCGACATGTCAGACGAAGCGGTGGCCTTTGCGCAAAATGAATACGGCTCCGATAAGGTTCAGTTCGTTTGCGGCCAGATGGATGAGGTCGATATTGAATCAGCGGATACGCTGGTGTCTATCGAGACGATTGAGCATCTGGATAATCCGAGAATCTTAAATGAGTTTGCTGAGAAGCACGACATAGAGACGTTGGTGGTGTCGTTTCCGATCAAGAAGACGACCCATTACAACAAGTTTCACAAATGGGACCTCAAGACCCAAGACGTCAGCGATATCTTCTATAATTACGCGATTACGCGCGAATTTTTGTTCCAATACGATACGTGCTTTGTGTGTCTGGTGAAGCATAAGCCGCCGGGTGCCATGGAACGCCGCTGGCGTTTCCCAGACTTGGTGTAACGCCGCTGGCGTTTCTCAGATTTGGTCTAACCACTGGCGAGGCTAGGGGATACCGAGAACCTTGTGAGTCTGTAGGCTAAGTCGCCAGGCAGGATTGTCCCGGCAGAAGGCTACGCAGGTTTTTAGATTCTCCTGATATGCGGGCCCATCCATTGGCTGCACAAAGCGATGGCTAAAGCTTTGACCTTCTAGGTCCCGCGGATCAAAGCCCTCTTGGGGGTGGACGATTTTCAACTCATTGCCGGAGCATTGGACCTGCTCAACCCCGGCTTTTGGGCTGACGCAGACCCAATCTACACCCGGCGGCACGGGCAGGGTGCCGTTGGTTTCAATGGCGACGTCAAAACGCTGGCTGTGAAGAGCGGTGATCAAGTCTTCGTCGAGTTGGAGCAGAGGCTCACCACCGGTGAACACAACGTAGGGTTTGCCGCGGCCGCGTTCTGGCCAATAGCTGGCTATCTTAAGGGCGAGTTCGTCAGCTGAGGCGAACGTTCCACCGCCTTCGCCGTCGGTGCCGACAAAGTCTGTATCGCAGAACTGGCATTGTGCCGTTGCGCGGTCCTCTTCGCGACCAGACCACAGGTTACAGCCGCTAAACCGGCAGAACACCGCCGCACGCCCAGTCTGCGCGCCTTCGCCTTGCAGGGTGTAGTGAATTTCTTTGACGGCGTAGGTCACGCGGCCTCCAGAAAGCGCGCGTATCCGGACGAGCGGAGATCACAAGCCGGGCAATCGTCGCAGCCATAGCCCCAGTTGTGGCGGTGTTCGCGATCGCCGCGATAGCAGGTATGGGTGTGTTCTATGATCAGGTCGGTGAGGGCGGAACCGCCAAGGTTGTCGGCTAGGGCCCAGGTGGCTGCCTTGTCGATCTGCATTAGCGGTGTGTCGATACGGATGGGTCGATCCATGCCCAGCGACAGAGCGGTTTCCTGCGCGTCAATGGTTGCCCGACGGCAGTCCGGGTAACCCGAGTAGTCTGTCTCGCACATGCCGCCAACCAACACCGAGATGCCGCGACGGTACGCCAAGGCACCGGCGGCATTGAGGAATGCGAGATTGCGCCCCGGGACAAAGGTGTTTGGCAAGCCGGCGTCTCCCATCTCAATCGCAACGTCGTGGGTCATGGCGGTCGCACCAAGGGCGCGGAGGTAGGTGAGGTCAACGATGTGGTCGTTGCCGAGGCGCTCGGCCCAAGGTGGGAAGTGTGATCGCAATTGGGTGAGTACGGTGTCTCTGCATGCCATCTCAATGTGGTGGCGCTGGCCATAGTCGAAGCCGATCGTTTCAACCCGGTCATACCGGTCCAGAGCCCAGGCGAGACAGGTGGTTGAGTCCTGCCCACCGGAAAACAGGACCAGGGCTGTTTCCGTTGAGGCGGCGTCTACTGGCGTTTCCGTGTTCATAGGCGCACTGTGACCAGTGCAGACCGCACGTCAAGAATGATTTTCAAGTATTTGTTTTTACGTCGTTTATTCTTGAAGGAGCTGCCTCGAAAAGGTGCCGTTTTCAGGTCGTGCTTTTTTCGGACGTTGGTGGCATAGTCCGCCCGCTTCAAGACCCCCGTCACCCATTCTGACCGTCGACATCCTATGGATATCTTTAAGAGTTTCACCTTCGAAGCTGCCCATCATCTGGCGCCCAACGTGACGCCGGACCACCGCTATGCGCGGCTGCACGGCCACTCCTTTGCGGCCGAGGTGTATTTGTCGGGTGAGCCGGAGGAGCAAACCGGTTGGATTGTTGATTTTGCCCAGGTTGACGCGGCAATCGCCGCACTTAAGGAAGAGCTAGACCACGGCTATCTCAATGACCTCGATGGGCTCAGTCATCCGACCCTAGAAAACATCGCGATTTGGGTCTGGGGGCGGTTGGCGCCTCAGTTTCCAGCCTTAAGTAAGATTGTGATCCGGCGCGGGTCCTGCGGTGAGGGCTGTATCTACGAGGGTCCGGCTTAGACCGCTAAAGCGTCCGCCACTGCTTTGGCGACGGCCAGCAGTTTTTCATCATTTCCTGGTAATCCATCCAGCTCTAGCCCGACTGGCAATCCGCCTTGGCTGAGGCCGGCGGGTATAGTGACGCCTGGTCGCTGACCGATGCTGCCCATGGCGGAGAAGGTGAAATAGAACCAAGACAAGGTGGATTCTCCGTCTCTCAGGACATTGTCATCATCAGTCAGCGGGAGCGCGCATTCTGGCGTGGTCGGGAAGGCGATGGCATCTAACTTGTGTATGTCGAACAACTCTTTCCAGGCCGCCTGCAGAGTTTTTAGTCCATCACCGATAGCCAGCGCATAGGCTTCGGCATCAAAGGGTTTTGCGAGGCGGTCCTTGGTGAATTGCTTGACCGCTGGCGAGGCTATGCCGTCTGACAACGCTTCAAGTGATAGATGTGGGGCATAGTCTTCGAGATAGACCCGCATGATATCGGGAAATTCCATATCGATAACGCCTGCGGAGGCGGGGCGCTGCAATTCACGAATTGGGGCTAGGTCGACCGATACTAGGGTTACGCCAGCGTCAGCCAGCCGGGTAAGCGTTTCCCCAATAACCTGACTGACCGCTGGGCTCGAAGACTCAATGAGGTGTTCGGCTACGCCAATACGTAATTCCGAGACACTCTGGGCCGGCACGGGTTTCGGGTCGGCGGTCAGAACCTGATCCAGCAGGATAATATCATCCATAGTCAGGGCGAGGGGGCCCGCGGTGTCCTGGGTTTTTGAAAGGGGCACGATACCTTCGCCGCTATAGCGTCCGGTTGTCGGGCGAAATCCAAATATGCCGCACAGCGCCGCCGGAACCCGAACCGATCCGGCTGTGTCTGTGCCTAGACCCGCGGGTGCCTGACCGGCAGCGATGGCCGCTGCGGTGCCACCTGACGACCCACCGGGAATACGGGTGTGGTCGTAGGGATTGCGAACAGGACCAAAGGTGTGGTTGGCGCTGGTACCGCCCGAAGACAACTCGTGCAGATTTGCCTTACCGGCAAGCAAGGCACCGGCCTGGAATAGTCGCGCGGCAATTGGGGCATTGCTGCCCGGGTCGTTGCCAACCAATGCCGGCGTGCCACCGCTGGTCGGCAGGGCCATGGTATTGATGTTGTCTTTCAGGATTAGGGGAACCCCGTGTAAGGGACCGCGCACATTTCCTAAATTCTTGGCGACGTCTGCTTCTTTGGCTTGAGCCATCAGTGCGGCGCGATCGAATGTCGCATAGGCGTTTAAGTCTGCACCAACCTCGATTGCGTCGGCGAGATCACGACAGATTTTTTCTGAAGTCGTTTGGCCCATTTTAATTTGGTGAGCGATGCCCAGGGCGCTGACTTTTCGCTTAGATTGCATGTCGCCATTGTTGATGCCGGTGGGGCAACTGTGCAATCGAAAACTGAGTTGGGCTACCCGACTGAGAAAATATTTGGGTCTTGGTTCGGAATTCCCTGTCCGATATCAAGCCAGCGGCGACCTTCAATGGCAATGATGCCACGCCGGACGGCGGTTTTTGTCGTTGTTTCAGTTTCGGCTAAAACACCGGCGAGGCGATTAGGTTTACCGGCGGAGACGGTAAGGGGAAGGTATATCAATTCAAGTTTGACCTCTCGTCCACTGATATTGCCAAACAGACCTTTTTCCCACAGCCCACAAACAGTGGTTACGCATTGCCTTGGGCTGGCGAGATAGCGGGCAGCGACATCGGGTGAGAACACCTCTTCGACGGCCCGACCCGTAAAATCAGCACCCCAGATTTTTACCAATTCCGTTGCCATGAGCCGAAAGTGGGTTTTATTCCGCTCTGTCATTTCCAAAATGAATACAAACGGCTGGAGCGCGACATTTGGATTGTCTAGGAAGACTTCGGAAGCCGGAGCGGGAGCGTTGTCTCTTAGCGAGTCCCAATGATCATAAAATTGTGACGCAACTGCGGACCACCCAGATCGATCTGGTGACGCGTCTGACATGAGTGATATGTGTCCTTGTCCGATAGTGCATCGGCTGATCTGGTGACAAGACAGAGCAACCCGCTGGAAGAGTTGCAGAATATCGCGTCGATAGCGGGTTTGCTAAGGTTGGTTGCGTGATATTTGTAATGATTTGTATCCCTGGACTTGCACAGGCTCGACTTCCCTGGCATGTGTCCCAATACATTTTCGTGGCGACATCAATTTCGCTGCGATTACCAACGACAATCCCATGAGTAGGAGACTCCCACCATGTTTCTCGTGACAGGCGCAACCGGAAAAACCGGCGGACAAACCATCAAACAATTGCTGGCCAAGGGCGCTTCCGTGCGGGCTTTCGTCCGGAATGAGGAAAAGGCTGCACCGCTCAAGGAGCAGGGTGTCGAACTCGTAGTCGGTGACATCGGCGACGCTGACGCCGTTGCTAAGGCGATGGACGGTGTGGACGGGGTCTTGCTAACCCTACCAAACGGGCCCAACCAGCTTGACTGGGAGTTGGGCGTATTGAAGCAAGCGGAAGCTGCTGGCGTTAAGCACCTGGTTTACATGTCGTCGACCGAGTCCAATGCGGACAACCCGCGTCGCATTCCACAGGTCCATTGGAAAGTGGTCGAGGCCATTATGGCTTCGAACGTCAACTGGACGATCATGCGCCCCAATTTCTTTATGCAAGGCATCTTCCCGTTTGCCGGGCAGGTCAAAGCCAATGATGCGTTTGCGTTCCCGGCGGGCGATGGCACTGCGTCCATGTGCGATGTGAGGGATGTTGGTGAAGTCGCTGCGGTTATTCTAACCGGCGGTGAGAGTCATTACGGCAAGACCTACGATCTCACGGGCCCCGACATTGTATCTTTTCATGATGTGGCCGCGTTATTGAGCAAAACGCTTGGTCGTGAAATTACGTATAATCCGATGCCGTTGCAGGCATTCCATGACTACCTGGCAAAAGTGCTCAAAAGCGATTGGCACGTCGACGGCGTGGTTGAACTGATGCAGGAAATGTCAGAAGAGGGCGGCTTGGATTTCACCACTGAAACCATGGGCGAACTGCTTCGCCGACCGCCAACGACGATCGCGCAATTCATTGAAGAGCATAAGGCGATGTTTGGTTAGTTCAGGTTAAGAGACCTGCACGATCCACTTGCCGGTATTTCTGCCACTGAGAAGCCCGATGAATGCGCTCGGTGCCAAGTCGAGGCCCTCAAAGACTTTGCGTTCATATTGAATGCCACCGTCTTTCAGTAGGTCTGCCATGGTGCCGCGTGCTTCCGCGTATTCACTGACGTGATTGTGGACTGAGAACTGCCCGTCAAACTGCTCGGACTGGTTCCAGCCGGTTTTGTTGTAGTTGGCAATAATACCGCACCGCGTGACGCGCCCGTTCTTAGACAATTGCTTCTTTATCGTCTCCGCCATGTCTCCGCCGGTGTTGTCGAAGAAATAGTCAACACCGTCCGGACAGGCTTCCTTAACTGCGGCACCGAGGTCTTTGGTCGAGTTGTAGTTGATGGCGGCATCGAACCCTAGCTCGTCTGTCAGATATGCACATTTTTCATCGGTGCTGGTGACACCGACAACCCAGGCATCAAGGAGAAGCGCCAACTGGCCTGTGAGAGACCCAACCATGCCGGCCGCACTTGTGATGACGATTGATTCTTCCTGCTCAAGCTTGCCTTCGTGTTTGAGGGCGAGAATAGCGGTTAAACCTGGAGCGCCGAGCGGACCGATAAATTCGATGGGATCAGCTAGTTCTGGGTCGCAGATGGCGACGCCTTCTGGGTTATTGGTTGGATGCGGTTCACCGTCGGTGACAACGTAATTCTGCCAGCCAAGAAATCCCTCAACCAGATCACCAGTTTTATATTTCGGATTGTTGGACTTCACCACAACACCGAGAATTGTCCCCGGAATGACTTTACCGATATCCGTCATCGCGCCATGGGGGCGCATCGCCTTATTGTCATCAGTAGTCGGGTTCAGCATCAGCCGAATGCGGGGCTCAAGTCCAATATAGAGCGTACGAATAAGCATTTCGTTCTCGCCAGGCTCAGGGATTGGGCCTTCTTCCATGCGGAAGTCAGTGGGCTTGGGCATGCCGTCCGGATGGGCGGCTAGAACAATTTGTTGGTGAACTGTTTGGGTCATGAATCAGGCCTGTAGAAATGTCCAAGTAAAACGGTCGGGTGTGGTGCACGTGAAGGCATCAATGCCGAACTCGTCCGGCTGGACGTCCGAAATATCCGTGCATCCACCAGCAGCGCAGTCCTTCTTGAAAGAAACCAGGTCACGTACACGCCACGTCAGGAGGCTATGCCCAAGGCAGCCAGGTTTTGCAAGGTCAGATTGATCTTCCAACGCACTATCAGAGCCAAAACGGAACATCAAAAGCCGCCCAGAACGTCGATCATTCATGCCGGAGCCCGAGCGCGGTTCTTCAAAATTCACGGACCAGTGAGTTTCGCCTTCAATCAGCCCGAAGGCACCGCGAGACGCCATGGCTTGATCCCAGGTGACCGGATGGTCAGAGACGCGTTGAAGACCGAGAACCTGATCGTAAAAATCAAACACGCCGTGGTCGTCGGCCGTCAACATCAGCCCGGCATGTACGATTTGGGTCGCTGGAAAGAGACAGTCGTCGTTGTATTTACCCAGCATTGCGCTCTCATAATTGAAGCGTTCGAGAAAGGCTTGTCGAGAATATGGCTGAACCAGACTGAATTCACGAACGGCGACGATCACATCGTGGAAGGGCACGGGTGCTTTGCCGCCAAAAAGATCTGGATTGTAGGCTGACAAGTCGATGAAGGTCGGCGCTACATCGTAAACCGGTTGCCCAGCCTTTTCGGCGACGCGGGCGTGATTGGAAATATCTGAAGCAGATCGCACAAATTGTCCGGCCCATCTGTTGCCATGGCCGCGAAAGGGCCGGACACCTAGCCCATCGTTAATTGGCTGATTCCACTTCATCAGACGAATGAGGCCATGATCTGAGTCCATGTGGAGCAAGCGGCGGCTGGTTAGGGCACTTTTATGACCAAACAGGGCTTCCGCACGGTTGGCATCAAGTGCTCCTTCTGGGCCTGCCCGGAAGCCGAAGCTCTCCCAGTAACGGGTCGTGGCATCTAGATCGGTCACCCCGATGCAGGTTTCGAACAACCCGCCGACGGCCTGCGGTACAGACATCTGTTTGATACTCCGGTCTCAAGTGTCGCATCCTACCGCAGCGTGGTCATTGGGCAAGCCACGGTTTGCCGCAGAATCGCTGCCCTTTACCCTACGTCGTGATCACCGCACAATCAGATCTACACCGACGACGATCGGATGAGCTTTTCAAGGGGACTAGCAACGATGAGCAAGTATTACTTCAGCCGCCGCACGGCGCTTAAAAGTGCAGGCGCTGCCGCATTCGCCACCAGTGTTGGCGTCGGCATGGCACCCAAGACGGCGCGGGCACAAAATCAATCCGACGTGCTGGTGATCGGGGCTGGGCTTTCTGGTTTAGCTGCAGCCCATGTGCTTGAGGATGAGGGCTACAGCGTCCAAGTGATTGAGGGCCGAAACCGAATTGGTGGCCGGATTTTATCGTTGACCGATATTCCAGGAAATCCTGAAGCGGGTGGAAACGGTATTGGCGGCGGCTATGGGCGAGTGATCGATGCGGCAGAGCGCTTTGGGGCTAAGCTCAACAATATTATCGATCGCGCTCCCCTTATTCTGAATCGCAGTCTATTTCTCGATGGTCAAATGATAAGCCAAGAAGATTGGCCCAGTCATCCACGCAATGTGCTCCCTGAGAAATACAAAGGAATGATGCCTTGGTCGTTCGTGCCGGTCTTTATTATTCAGAATAATCCATTGGAGTCATTTGAAGATTGGTATGACCCAAAAACGGCGCCGTTCGACGTTTCCATACATGAATGGTTTCGTTCAAAGGGTATAACCGACGAGCAAATAAATCTGGCGTACAACATTAACTCAGACTTTGGGAATTCATCCCACGATGTGTCTGCCTTGATGCTTATGTTTGTTTACGCCTGGGGAATGATGATGCGGTCCAATGTGCCGCGCGCCACTTACGCTGCTGAAGGAGGCAACCAACGCATTCCTGAAGCTATGGCCGCTGCGTTGAAGAATGAAGTGCATCTCGAACGCAAGGTTATCGGCATCAGTAGCGATGGAGATGGTGCTGAAGCACACTGCGATGATGGCACGGTTTATCGTGCCAAGCGCATCGTCTCTTCAATTCCGTACTCGGTGTTGCGCACAATGAAAATTGAACCTGGGTTGACGGGCGTTCAACATCGGGCCGTGCAGACTCTCGGTAAGCAGTTGCTCACGCAGTCCCACATCGAGGCTAAAGAACCATTCTGGGAAGAAGACGGTATGCCCATTGGCATGTTCTCCGACAGTGTTCTCGGCAGCGTCATGGCCCAACACTTTGGCGATAAGCCGGAAGAGGTCACCAGTATCACTTGTTGGCATCGAGGCTGGAAAGCGCAGCAGATTGATCAATTGCCAGAGGAAGATGCCAAGCAATTGGTGCTCGACACCTGGGCGGAGCAGCGTCCGGCATCCAAGGGCAAAATCGAAATTGCTGGTTTTAAGTCCTGGTACAATGATCCGTTCTCATCCGGCGACTGGGCGGTGTGGGAGCCAGGGCAGATCAAAGATTTCATCGGTAAGATGGCTGAGCCTCATGGCAACTTGCATTTCTGTGGCGAGCATACCGCGCTGTCTAATCGTGGTATGGAGGGCGCAATGGAATCCGGAGAACGCGTAGCTTTTGAGGTGATGGATGCAATCTAAAACGGTAACGCGGCGAACGGCGCTGGCAACAGCTGGCGCAGCGGTTGCGACTACGAGTCTGAATCCAAAACCGCTGCGGGCTAAGAATAAGACCGACGTCGTTGTAATCGGGGCCGGACTTTCCGGACTCAACGCTGCGTTGTTGCTGGAAGAGCAGGGCTTCAGCGTCCAAGTGATTGAGGGCCGGGACCGCATTGGTGGTCGCTTACTCTCTCTGCGGGACATTCCTGGAAACCCGGAAGCGGGTGGCAATGGAATCGGGTCTGGCTATGGCCGGATGATCGATACGGTCGAGCGGCTCAAGATACCGATGCTGAATAGCGCCGGTCGGGCGACCATGACGCCTTTCGAACTTTATTTGGATGGCGAGCGTATTTCAGCAGAGCAATGGCCAACCCACCCTAAGAATATTCTGCCGGAGGCATTCAAGAACTTTAGCCCACGCTTGGTCCCCCTTGTTCTGCTGCGACAGACGAACCCACTGGCCTCCTTCGAGGACTGGTACGACCCAAAATCAAAGCCGCATGATATTTCCGTCTATGACGTCTTTAAGAAGAATGGTTTCACCGACGAGCAGATTGATCTGACCTTCAATTTGAATGTGTCCTATGGGACCTCGGCTCATGATGTCTCGGCGCTGATGATGTGGTTTAACGATGGCTGGGTTGCCTCCATGGAAGGTGGCCCACCGACGCAGCTTTCAGCCATCGGCGGCAATATGACCATTCCCGAAATGATGGCGAAGGCATTAAAGGGCGAAGTTCATCTCAACCGCACGGTCGTCGGTATCAGCGACACCAATAGCGGTGCCGAGGTCGTGTGCGGTGATGGCACGGTGTATCGTGCTGATCATGTGGTGTGCTCGTTGCCGCTTCCAGTGATGCGTTATCTCCGGTTTGATCCATTTTTGCCCTCCGTTCAATCTAAGGCCATTTCCTTGGTGCCGTACTTCCCAATGACTCAAGTGCATCTGGTTGCCAAAGACCCATTTTGGGAAGACGACGAATGGTCTCCGGATATGTGGACAGACACGGTCGCTGGTCACGTAATCGGCAACCGACACAATGTCGACAACAGCGATGTCACCAGTCTGACCGCCTGGGCGCGCGGGTTTACTGCGCACAAATTGGATCAAGCGAGTCCGGAAGAGGGTATGGCTTGGGTGGTTTCTGAACTTGAGCGCATTCGCCCGAGCGCAAAGGGCAAGCTGGAAGCCCGGTACATTAAATCTTGGATGCGGGACCCCTTTGCCGGTGGTGATTATGCGGTATGGGAACCGGGCCAAGTGACCGAATTTCTGCATGCGACGGGCAAAGCGCATGGCCGAGTTCACTTTTGCGGTGAGCACACGGCGCTGTCTAATCGCGGTATGGAAGGGGCCATGGAATCCGGTGAGCGCGCGGCGTTTGAGATTATGGGGCTTTAGTTTAGGGGTTCCAGTTCGTGGCGGTTTCCGTCATTGCGCCCAGTTCATAGATCGTGCCTTCTTTGTCACCGCTAGCGACGAGCATGCGGGCCAGCATGTGGTGGGGCCCGGTGCGCCAGACGTGTAGCTCTTTGCCGAACGATGTCGCCCAGACAAAGCGCTCACATTCAAATTGACCGGCAGGGAGGTCCAGAGTCTCCGTACCGTCATACCGGGCTTCGCTTGGAATTTTCTCGCCGTGACCCAGGGTGCGCCCGTTCCAGGTATTGGAAACGGAATGGGGCAGAATTTCCTGCATCTCTTTCGTCGACGTGTCCATGAAGCACATCTTCCACGAGTCATGAATGATGTTGTGGAAGCCAACGGTCATGTGCGACGGGGCGTCGAACTCTGCAGTGTCGACATCAACGCCCGGATTGAAGACGTAGGAATATAGGCGGTCGCCAGTTAATCGACGCAGAACCGAGCCATGAGACTCACCTTTGTAGAAAAGACGGCCCAGGCATTCGATTGGCCGCCAATCTGCTGCAACGATCTGATTAACGTCCCGGAGTAAATCGCCTTTCGGAGATTGGGTCACCGTGCGCAAGGTGCGAGAGCCGTCGGGATTGCCGGTAAGAAGAAACCGCTCATACATCTGTGAGCTACCACCCGGCTCTGTAATGAGAATATGACCTTCATGGACGGTGAAACTCATGCCTAGGCTCCGCACGCTCTGTCTAAATTAAACTGGATAGTAGAATACACAGCTTGACTCATTATGTCGGGTGGTTTGGGCTGTGAACCGAAGTAAAGATAAGGATCTTGCCATGGATACTGCATCTGATCCGTTCGTTCACACCACGCGCCGTGTTCTGACCGTCGAAGGGGAAGACGGCCAGTCCTTTGTCATGGAGGACGGGGAACCAGAGGACGTGTTGATTCTCAATGGCGCTCGTATGGTACGCCTGTGGCAAACTGATGACGTGCCCGCCAGTATTCCCGTGCGGGAAGACGTGACCGATGATGGTCTCGGTCGCTTGCCCAAGAAATTCGGTGGTACGAGGTTCTACACAGCGGAACTGCCCGGTGGGGCGAATGCGCCGCAAATTCCAATGCATACCTCTGATAGCGTTGATTATATCGCAGTGATGCGCGGTGAAATCGTATTGGTTACGGATAAAGAAGAAGTCACTTTGAAGCCCGGCGATACGCTGGTGCAGACCGGCAACAATCACACTTGGGAGAATCGCACGGATGACGTTGCCGTGCTGTTGGTGGTGGTTGTTGGGGCTGAACGGACAAAATAGAGTCTAGCGTTGCGACCAACTGTCTTGAAGTTGAGCAACGTCATCGCGGGCTTGGGGTGTCGACGCCAGTTTAGCTGCGGCCTTGATCATGTCGTTGGCTTCGGATTCAGTCAGCTTGAGATCGCAGTCTTCGAAAAGATCATCTATCCAATTCTGTATGAGATATATTTTGGAATACAAATGGTTTTGGCGCGCGCCAGCCAGCCACCAACGTCCTGCGGCGCAGGTGTCAGGGTCGCCAGCGTAGCCACCCATCAGCACAAGCCCGAGGACGAGTTGACCTTGGGCATGACCGGATTCAGCGGCTTGTTCAAAGTAGGGTAAGGCCGCTTCATATTTATCTTCGTAGAAAAACGAACGACCATATTGGTAGGCGAACCGACCTTCGTCCGGGTAGGCCGCCAAGGCGTCGCGGCATGCGCTGCGGGCGGCTGGAATATCGAAGTCTTCTTGTTCCACACCAGGGGCTGATTTCTGGGTGTCGGAGGGGTGGGCGGCCAAGCGGTCACAGGCAGTTTGCGGTGCTTGGGCTAGGGCAGAGCCGGTAACGAATGTGATGAAGAGGCTGAAGATCAGAACGGGGCGCATACACACTCTCTTTTGTGGGGCGGCACTTGCCCGCGTACGGTTCCCTTGTTACACCCGAAGCAAGGGAAAACATAGATCGCTTTAGAGGGGCACATCGCAGATGTCGGATCCTAATACGACTTTTACAGCCACGGCCTTGCAGGTCGATTGCCATGCCGTCAATGGCTGCGCGGATCGTGCCGAAGCGTCAACTCAGATGCTCAAGCAGATTGAAAGCCTCAGTGCCGCGATCAAAACTATTGATCTTTTTACGATGGGTTTTAGTGGCACTAAGACCAAATTATTCGTGTTGCCTGAATACTTCCTTTCCAGTTTCCCAATGGGGGAGTCGATCGCTCGCTGGCAGGAGATAGGATCAATCCCGATGGATGGGCCCGAATATGAGGCGTTGGGAAAGATTGCTCAGGCCAATGATTGCTTTCTGTCGGGCAATGTTTACGAAGTTGACCCTAATTTTTCCGATCTTTACTTCCAAACCTGCTTTGTAATTGGGCCGAGCGGTGACGTTGTGCTGCGTTACCGTCGCCTGATTTCTCAGTTTGCGCCGGGCCCTTACGACGTGTTGGATAAATACCTTGATCTCTATGGCGCGGATGCGATTTTTCCGGTCGCAGATACGGAGATCGGTAAGATTGGCTGCGTTGCCTCAGAGGAAATACTGTATCCGGAGATTTCCCGTTGTCTGGCGATGCGCGGCATGGAAATTCTTTGCCACTCCACATCCGAAGTTGGGGCGCCGATGCTCACGCCTAAGGAAATCTGTCGGCGGGCGAGAGCGGTTGAAAACATGTGCTACGTGGTGTCGTCAAATACGGCAAGCATCAAAGGCACGCCGATCCCCGCTGAGTCCACAGGTGGCATGTCAAAGATCGTCGATTATAAGGGGCTGGTGTTAGCGGAGGCCTATACGGGCGAAACCTTTTGTGCCAGCGCCATGTTGGACATGGATACCCTCCGTAAGGTGCGTAAGCACTCGGGCATGACAAACCTTCTCTCGCGCCAGCCATTTGATCTTTATGCGCAAGAATATGGTAGTCACACGTTCGTGGAACCGAACGGAATGTTGGAAAATGGCGATGTGAAGGTGCCGGATCGGGCCTTCTTTATGCGTCGCCAGCAAGAGGTGCTGGAGCGCTTAGATAAAGAGGGTATTCTTTCGTAGGGAGTATGTAATGGTATTGCGTGTAGTGCTGGCATGTTTCGCAGTGATCTTTCTGTCCGCGTGTTCGCCCGAGGTGGGCAGTGAAGACTGGTGTGAAGACCTCAAGGAAAAAGACAAGGGTGAATGGACCCTGGACGAAACAGCTGAGTACGCCAAGAGCTGTATTTTTTAGGAGGCTGGTTTGATCACGGCCCTAGTTACGTTTGTTCCGAGTTTTGAGAAGGCCGAAAGATCTGCCGCCGATAATTTGGCGCTGTATGAAGCAATGGCACCCAAGTACCAGAAAATACCCGGCTTGATCCGTAAGTACTTTATGGGAAACGACGACCGGGCCGGGGGGTGGTATGAATGGGAAACCATGGAATACGCGAAGGCCTATTACACTCCGGCCTGGCACCAGTTTATCACCAGCACCTACGGCACAGATCTAGAAATTGAATACTTTGATTGTCCCTGCGTGATCGACAATTCGTCTGGCGAAGTCTGTATCGCGCCAGAAATAAAAGCGGCCGCCGAGGTGGAGAAGGCAGCAGAATGAGCACCGAGAAGGTCAAAAACTTTCTACGGATCATGGAAGACCGTGACCTAGAAACGGCGAAAACGTTTTTAGCGCCAGAGTTTCGAATGACGTTTCCGGGTGGCATCTCAATGACGACGCTGGATGAATTAGTTTCCTGGTCCAAGGGACGCTATAAATCGATCAGCAAGACCTTCGAAGACTTTGACGAGTTTCAAGATGGCGAAGAAACCGTCGTCTACAGCACCGGCATGCTGAACGGCGAAGCGCTGGACGGCTCAGCAATTAGTGAAGTGCGCTACATTGATCGCTTTGTCTTTCGCGACGGGCTCATGGTCGACCAGCAGGTATGGAATGATCTGGCTGATGTATTGCCAAAATCGGCATCAGCCGAGTGAGTAATTTACTGACTAAGTTGGCTGACGCAGTTGATGCGTCGGGCTTTCTGACAGGTGCCGATATTGGCCCACGGTATTTAGATACCCGAGGGCATGGTCCTTCCGGTGCCCCCTCCTGTGTAATGCGACCCACCTCGACAGCTGAAGTGTCCGCGGTTCTGAAGCTTTGTCACGATGCTGGCCGTACGGTCGTTCCCCAAGGGGGCATGACGGGGCTGGTGGGTGGTGGCACACCCGGCGACGGCGATGTGGTGCTGTCGTTAGAGCGTATGAACGCGATCGAAGAGATTGATCCCATTGGGCGGACCATGATTGCAGAAGCAGGTGTTGTGCTCGAAACAGCGCACGGTGTCGCAGACGATGCTGGTTTTGTATTGCCGATTGATCTTGGCGCGCGGGGCAGTGCCACGCTTGGCGGCTTAATCAGCACAAATGCCGGCGGCAATCGCGTTATTCGCTACGGCATGACGCGCCAATCGGTTCTCGGGTTAGAAGCGGTGCTGGCTGACGGCACCGTCCTGACATCGATGAACCGGATGTTGAAGAACAACGCCGGGTACGACCTGAAACAGCTGTTTATCGGCTCTGAGGGAACACTGGGTCTGGTGACCCGCTGCGTCATGCGGTTGCAGTCGAAGCCCTTAACGACCTCGACCGCTTTCGTCGGTGTCGATGATTTTCAGTCGGTGCCAGCGTTTTTGGCGTTGCTGGATACCAAACTGGGTGGTGGGCTCGGCGCGTTCGAGGTGATGTGGTCAGAATACTACGATTTCGTGCGCGACCGCTGCCCCACGCTAAAGCCACCGCTGCCACCTGAACATAAGTATTACGTTGTGACGGATGCCCTTGGCTCTGACCCTGAAGGGGATAAGGATCGCTTTGAAGGTGTTTTAGAGATGGCTCACACACAGGGTCTTATTCAGGGGGGCGTTGTTGCCCAGTCGGACAAGGAACGAGATGATCTATGGGCGATCCGTGAAGGCGCCGGAGAGGGCTTCCGCACAATTGCACCGATGTTTACCTACGACGTCTCTATGCCGATCACCGCGATGGATGATTTCGCGACCAAGTCGATGGCTGATATTGAGAAAGCTTTCCCTGGCGCGACAACACTGATTCTGGGTCACTTGGGTGACGGCAATCTACATGCGGTCGTGTCGGTGGGTGACGGGTCAGATGCGGCTCACCGCAAAGTGAATGATATTCTCTACGGCATCATCCGCGATGCTGGTGGATCGGTCTCAGCCGAACACGGCATAGGCACCGAGAAGCGTGACTATTTAAATTGGAGCAGAACCGAGGCTGAAGTCGAAGTTATGCGCACATTGAAGCGCACGCTAGACCCCAAGGGCATCCTCAATCCGGGGAAGGTGATTTAACCATCCCGCCGCATCACGACGACGCCATCAATGATCGCGTCCGAGGGATGAAGTATGACCGTGTCGTCCTGTTTCAATCCGTCCGTGACCTCCGCTTCCAACGTGTTGCGCCGTCCCAGTGTGATTGTCTGAAGGCGGGCCGTGCTGTCATCATCGACAAAGACAGCCCAACTTTCACCGGATCGGAATAGGGCGCTCACAGGAATTTTCAAAATATCGCGGCGGTCTTGAACCACAACGCGAGTTTCGACGCGATAGCCATGGCCAAGGCTTTGCCACTCCGATTGCGACGAGATAAAATCGATGACGACATTGACACGTTGCTCTTCGATGCCAAGCGCTGAAATCTTGGTGAAGCCAAAGGGCTCAACGAGCCGGACTCGGCCTTCTAACGGCAGTTCACCGCCCCAATCATCGACGATGACCCGATCACCCGCTTTAATTTTCACAGCGTCTGTCGACAAAAGGTCGACAACGATTTCTAGCTCGGCAGGATTGCCCAGCTCCATCAGAGATGTTCCTGCCGCCAAGACGCCTTCGCTTTCTTGCAGAACCCGCAAGACGCGGCCACTGATTGGCGCACGCACGGGGATGAGGTCTTTGTTGTCGACGCCATTCTCGCTTTCCTGCGACGTAATCAAGGTTGCACGCGCAGACTCAAGGTCTGCCCGCACTTTACGCAGGTTCGCGGTCGCTTGCGCCAAGCTCGCTTGAGCGGTGCGGACTGAAAGCTGGCGCTGGTCAAGGGTTGCCTGGGAAATGGTTCCGCGTTCGGCCAGGGGCTCGGCGCGCTGCAGTTCCGCCCGGTCATAGTCCAGTTGAGCCTGCGCTCGAGATTGTTCTGCTGTTGCCAGCCCGACGGCTGCCTCAGCCGCTTTAACAATGGCCTCTGCTTCCGTGCGGCTTCGCAGGTCTAACATGATCGGGTCGGATGGTTCGAACAGGGCGAGGATTGTGTCGCCAGCGGTCACAGCGTCACCAGCTTCGATGTCGATTCTGCGCACTTGCCCGGCGACGGGTGCGGATACCACGTAAACGTCTTTCAGCCGTGTTTGACCTTCATCGTCGATCGTGACGAGCAGGTCACCGCGGGTCACCTGTGCGACATCAACGCCAACGGGTTGTGGCTGTAGCGATATACCGATCAGAACAACAAGCGCTGTAACGATAGCGCCGATGGTCAAAGTACGACGGGATAATTTAGGCACAGACATACTCCTCCAGCTACTCTCTGGTCTTCAAGGCAGTTACGAGATTCAACCCAAAGACTCGATGCCTGGTAATGAAGCCGCATAAAACGGCCGAAACACAGACAACAACAACGGACCAACCGTAGGTCGAGTTTTCAATGACAAACGGGAAATTATAAAGATCAGTCGCAAGCATCGGCGACATGGCCAGGGCCATGCTATAGCCCAGCAGGCACCCGACGGGCAGTGAAACGAGGGTGAGGATGCCGAGTTCGCCGAGCAGAATATAGGTGACTTCTTCTCGTGTGAAACCCAGGACACGCAAACTCGCCAGCGCGCGAGCACGTTCAGACAAGGCGATCCTGGCGGCATTATAAGCGACGCCGAAAGCGATCAGACTGGCAAGCGCCACATAAAAACCGATCATCACGTTCATGGTGTTGTCCATGGTTTCGCGAAAACTGGCGAGGGTCGCGGTTTGTTGCGCGATGCCTGCCACACCAGGCGTATCCTTCAGGGTGGCGTAAAGGTCGTCGGCATATCGGCTATCAACCATGACATGAATGCCAGTCACAGTTGGGCCCTCCCGCATCAGCCGATTAACGGCATCAATGTGCATGTAGGCTTGAAAGCCAAGATACTCTTCAACAAGACGGACGATAGGAATTTGCTCTATGGGGCGGCGCTCTTGCAACACCTCGACGGTAACCAAATCACCGAGCTTCAAGTCGAGGTCTTTGGCGATATGTTTTGACAACGCCAGCCCACCGGGTGGCGGCTCGATGGTCTTTTGATCGCTGTCGAGTAGACGGTTGAGATCGGCCCCAGAAACGATGCCGATAATCGATTTGCGGTCAGACAAATGACCGTTGCGCAGGCGGACGGCAACACTTCGTGTCGGTTGAGTCTGAATAACGCCGGGCAGATGTTGGATTTCTTGTTCAACGGTTGCAGGGCGAGGTTCGACGAAGGATACGGTTAAGGTTTGCCGTTCCGCTTGGAAGAAATAAACCTCGATGACGCGTTCGACGGAATCTAGAAAGAAAAGGGACATAATCATTAGCGCGACAGAAAACGCGACGCCGATGATGGTCAAGCTGGCGCGCACTGGAAAGCGTGTCACGTGGCGGAAGATCATGCGCGTGGGTTGGCTGATCGTGAATCGTGAAAAGAAGCGGGACAACGCGCCTGCCTTATATGACGTTGGGACGGGCGGGGCCATTGCCACAGCTGGTGATAGTTTGGCAGCCTGGCGCACGGCTCCAAGTCCACCGACCATGCCTGCGATAAGACTGATGATCGCGGCGGACGTGAATACGCCCGGATCGATGCCGAGGTCGAGAAGGGGGAACTTGTAGTAGGTCGTGTACATGGTGATCATGCCGCCACCCATCCACAGGCCGAGGGCCATGCCCATTCCCAAGCCGACGAGCACCAGGATCAAGACGAGTTTGAGATAGATCCACCCGACCTCAAGGTCGTTGTATCCGAACGCTTTGAGCAACCCAATTTGTTCGCGTTCCGTCGCGACGATGCGCGATACCACGACATTCAACAGAAAGGCCGCCACCAACAAAAACACGGGCGGAAAAACTGCGCCGCTGGTCCGAAGCTGGGTAATCTCATTAACAAGGAAAAAATTGGAAAGCTGGTCTTCGCGCGCGTATGAACCGACCCCCCCATAGGGTTCAAGCAGGACGTCGAGCCGGCGGATGATTTCTTCTTCGGACGCACCCAATTGCAATGACATCGTTACGTTGTTGAAGGCACCGTCAAGGTCAAAGGCAGCCGCGAGTGCTTTGCGCCCCATCCACATTACGCCGAAGCGCCTGTCGTCGGGCATTAGGGATCCCGGCCCAAGCGCGTAAATATACTCAGGGGTCATGCCTAAGCCGACGATTTCCAAACTGCGCTTATTGCCGTTGATAATGGCCTGAAAGCTGTCACCGACGGCCATGCCATGGGCGTTGGCGAAGGCGTCTGTGACGGCAACCTCGTTCGGTCGTTGTGCCGTGGGGTAGCGGCCGGACAGAATAATGACGTCGTTGAGCAGTGGCGTTCCCCGCTCGGGCAAAGAGATCAACTGCCCAGTCGCCGGTTCGGCCATGTTCGGAAGATCCAAATTGACTGCGGCGATGATGCGCGTCTCTGCAACTGAGACGCCGGGGATGCGCTCTATATCTTCTTTTAAGCTATCGGGTGCGCGTTTGAGCGTGGCGAAAACATCGGCGAAGCGGGTGCGGTCATAGAACGCATTCATGCTTTCTTCGAGCACCGTGACGGTGCCGAAGGAAGAAATCATCATCGCAATACCGCAAGCCATAACCATTGAAATAGCGAGCGCTTGCCCTTTGATGCGCCACAGGTCGCGCAACAGTTTCCGATTCAAAGCGTCGATGCGTATCACCACGTCAGTTCCTCCGGCGCTTTCTTTACCGGATTCTCGTCAACGCTAATGATCTGTCCGTCGGCGAAGCGGATCACTCGTTCCGACATATCCTTGATGCCAGCGTTATGGGTGATCAAAGCCGTCGTAGTGCCGAGTTCCCGATTGGCCCGGTCCAACGCTTCCAAAACAACGACGCCGGTTTTGCTATCCAACGCGCCTGTCGGTTCATCACACAACAGGACGTCGGGTCTCTTGGCAATCGCCCGGGCGATCGCCACCCGTTGTTGTTCTCCACCGGATAACTGAGAGGGGAAGTGGTCCAGGCGGTGCTCGAGGCCAACCATCTCGAGCGCTTCCGCTGCACTCATCGGATCTGCAGCGATCTCAGTCACCAAGGCGACATTCTCTCTAGCCGTTAAGCTGGGAATAAGATTGTAAAATTGAAACACAAAGCCAACGTGGTCCCGACGGTAAACCGTTAGATCGTGGGCGGAGCACGCTGTGAGTTCTAAGTCTTTGAAAAATAGCTGTCCGGCGGTCGGGAGATCTAAACCACCGAGAATATTGAGTAGGGTAGATTTACCGCTTCCGGACGGCCCAAGGAGAACGACAAGTTCGCCTTCGTAAAGCGTGAGGTCGACACCGCGCAGGGCCTCAACGCGTAGGCCACCTGTTTCATAAACCTTAGTGATCCCTTCAGCACGGAAGGTTTCGGTCAGGCGGGTTCCGTCTTGCACTCCGTCCGGCATGATGCGGGCGTTCCTCGCAATAGGATAAAGCGGCGTGTTATACCACTCAAACGTAGAGGACTATAGCTCTAACATGTTGAAAGATAAGGATGATATTTCTGCATAGGAGCATTGCAAATCTTCACCTTCCATTGATGCGTATCAATATAGGTTAACGGAACGCAGTGTATTGGATGGCGCGTGAGCGATTTGGAACAGAAGCCCGACAAATCTGGTCAAGGAGGTGGAGGTAAGGACTTAACCTCTGGGTCAGTGCGGCGACACATCGCCAAGCTAACGGCCTTTATGGCTGTTGGCGCGGTGGCATCGATGACGTTTCAGGTTGTTGATACCTATTTTGTTGCGCAGCTTGGCACCCAAGAACTGGCGGCAATGGCGTTCACGTTCCCCGTGATTATGATTCTACATGCTATTGCTGTTGGTCTTGGTACAGGCGTGACGGCCGTGGTCTCCCGATTCGTTGGTGGCGGAGGGACTGAATCAAAAGCTATTTCCACTGATAGCCTATTCCTAGCGACTTTGGTCACGGCGATCTTTTCGGCGATTGGGTTGGTAACCATTGAACCGGTGTTCGCACTGCTCGGCGCCGAGCCTGACATCATGCCATTGATCCGCGACTACATGGAAATTTGGTATCTCGGAATCATTTTCATGATTGTGCCGTTAATTGGTAATTCGATTATTCGTGCCCATGGCGACGCAAAATTTCCCAGCA
>WLXB01000163.1 GCA_012103295.1 Alphaproteobacteria bacterium
TGAGAGGGGGGGGGAGGCTGTGTGGGGGCGGGTGGGGGCGGGGGAGATGGGGCGGGGGAGAGAAAAACGAATAGAGCGTGATATTGTTCCGATCCGCGACAATAGCCTCGAGTTCGTCGAGGAATATGGCTTCCTCCTTGTTGCGGGCTGCGTAGGCAAAGTGGATTTCCCGGTCGTCGCTTTCCTCCATCGCCCGAAGTTTTGAGAGAAATGGTGTCAGACCGATGCCGCCCGCAATCTAGACCTGCTTTTTGGAGCGGGTTTGTGAGGCATCGAAGCGTCCATACGGTCCGCGTATCAAGACCTCACCGCCTGGCTGCAGCTCTTCGCGCACCTTCCGGGTCCAATCACCAAGGACCTTCATAGTGAAGCGCAGACGATCTTCCCCCGGCGCACTGGAGATTGTGAATGGATGCGACTCCGACCAGTTTTTGTCCTGGATTTCAACGAAGGCAAACTGACCCGGTTTAAAGTTCAGCATCTCGTCGACCGGTTTCAACACCACTTCTGTAGCGCGCTCCAGTGAGTTTACCGCTTCGATGGTGAACCGCATGGCGGTGCGCTTGTTCATACCAAACATCGTGTAGATGAGAGCGGCTGCACCGCATAGCGCCGCTACGATGAGCAGGATACCCGAGGCGCTGAACCGTTCGAAGAAGATGCCTGGCGCGTTAATGAAATGACCGATCACAAGAATATATACCAGGGCCATGACCTTGTGCGGGTTGCGCCAGCGCGAATAGCTGATCTTCCGATTGAGCGCGACGAAGAGGCCGATCACCAGCAGCACCATGACGGCCATGCCAATCTGTGCCGAGGGGAAAGTCGAATTGAGAACTGGATCGACACCTGCAGGAAGTTCCTTTGGAATGCTGAAGAAATGCACCAAAGCAAAAACCGCCGTGAAACTGCCCGCAACGCGGTGAACCTGATACATCCGGTCTAATCCACCGAACATTTCTTCAAAGATTTCCAGCCTTGTAGCCAACACAACCGACCAGGTCATCAGTAGGAAGCTGATGCCGCCCAGTGAGGTTGAAAAGGTTGTTCTGATGGAGTGCTGCTCCGGTACGAACGCAATATGCAACACAATGAATGCAACGATGACAGCGATGATGGCATTGATACCCTGGAGGCGTAGCATGATTTATCCTCCCTATTTGCTGTCAGATGCGCTGGCGTATCCGGCGTGCACCGCACAGAAGAGTCCGAGAAGGCCGACAATGGTTCGGAACCAGTGCATCTGTTGCCAGGTCGCGAGCTCAGTGGTGATGTCTTCGGGGGGGGAGGGTTCCACCTGCAAGAAGCGCGTTGGCAGAGCCGAAATAAATCGGAACACAAACAAGCATGATGAGTGCGGCGGCGGCGCCTGCTGATAGCCAGAGCCGGTTCGACAATTTCTTCCTGAGCGCAATCCCTGCCACCAGCACCATGGAACCCGTTCCCAAGATCGACAGGACGGCCATAGTGCCACCCACCGTGGGTAGACTTGTTGCGAACACTTCTGTGAACTCTGTGGGGTTGAGGGCGCGCCAATACGGCACAAGCCCAGTGGCGATGAGAACCATACCCCCCGCTAACAGTCCAAACAGGGTGGTTGCGATTTGAGAGAGTATCTTCATTTTGCAGCTCCTTGAGTTTTGCTTTGGGTTGATTTCAGGACGCAGAGGCTCAGCCGGTGCTTAGCATCGGTTAGACTTCGCTTGGTTGTCGGATTGGCGGTTGCTGATTACCCCAAGGGGATGATCGTCACGGCTTCAGTTCTACTCGATCTGTCTATTGAGTTGCTTTCGGTAGTCCGAAGGTGTTCGGCCGGTCCATCTTTGGAACGCCCGTCGAAATGCTCGTTCGTCAGAATATCCAAGTAGGAATGCGATTGAGCCGATGTTATTGCGATTGTCGCGAAGCAGCTCTGTTGCCCTGTGCTCACGAACTTTGTCGATTAGTCCTTGAACGGTTGTCCCATGCTGTGCGGTTATTCTTTGGGCTGTTCGAACACTCATGTTCGCGACAGCTGCGACGCTGGCTGCGTTGAACACACCTGTCTCAGCGCTCTCAGCCGCCGCCTTTCTGAGTGCTTTCAATTCCCTTGGCTCTTTGGCGGCTTCAATTTGCTTCTTGACGCCCGATAAGTGTGTCTGAATGTAGTTGAAGAGATCCACATTCGCCTGCTTGATCCGCTCATCAAGCTTCTCGAGCTTGATCACTAGGCTGATCTCACGGGCGTTAAATTCGACCGGTACACCAAAGTAGTCGACATACTGGGCTTCATCACAATGCGGCTCATGTGAGAATGTGATGCGCTCAAAGCAATCAGGAATACCAAGAAACTCGGTGAAGAGCCGCGCCACCAAAGCGGAGCCGATTTCAGCTGAGCGGCCACCATCCATGTGGTTCATGGGATGACTGGAAATCAATTTCGCGTCTGACGGGCCTTCGTGAAACGTCAGTTCCAATTGATCCGAGATAACGGCGCAGTTTTTTGCCAGAAGCTTTGTTGCCGTCCGAAGGTCGTCGGCGTATCGAGCACCATCGGCAAGGCCGCCAAAGAATGAGAAGGGAGCCGCGCGGGCGATGTCCAGTGTTACTGGCTCATGGGGAAACCGCTCGCCAATCATCGCCACAATTCTCGGCATCACGTCTTCTGGAGGACGGGTCTCCGGATTCAATAGAACCGTGCACGAGATGCCAGCGGCATCTTGGACTTCAGATATCGTCAATCCACGCGAGAGTGCGGATGCGACAACAGACATCACGGTTCCATTGTTTACTGTTGTCATGATTGGCCCCCGGCGTATTCTGTCTGGGGCAAAGTACGACGCAGTAAAAAGTGTTCTAGGCCGACATGGGACTGTTGGCATCTGACGTAAATTTGAAAAATACGTTTCACTTCAACCCTCTAGCGCGTAATGCATGAGGTTAGAATGAAAGCTTGCGGCGCAAATTTATAGGACATTTCTCGCCAAATGCCGGACATTTCCCGCCAAAATGGGTCCGTTCTCGCCAGTATTTCTTAAACAGATGAGTTCTCAAATGATCTAATCCGCTCCCCCGGTCGCTCCCCCAACACGCATCAAACTGCGCATGCCGGATCACATGCGCTCTACCTGATTAATCTTATGAGAGAAAATGGAGCGGGCGAGGCGATTCGAACGCCCGACCCCAACCTTGGCAAGGTTGTGCTCTACCCCTGAGCTACGCCCGCTCGATAGACGACAGGCCGAGGGCCTGCCGGGGAAGGCGCGGACTATACCCATTCAGTAAGGGTTTGCAAGGGCTTGCTCACGGACACGGTCACGCAATTTTGGGCCTTTCCCTTGCGTTTCGACCCTTTTGGACGCATCTAAGGGTCTAGCGACCACACTCCATGCGTTTCACGAGGCTTACATGTTAATCGGCGACTCATCTGACCCCTCTGCTGCGGCCCCGTCCGCGCCGCCACCCGGCGACCTGATCAAGGAGAGCAGCACCGAAACCTTCCAGCAGGATGTGCTTGAAGCGTCCCAGTCTGTGCCGGTTATCGTTGATTTCTGGGCCCCGTGGTGTGGCCCTTGTAAGCAGCTTGGCCCTGCGCTTGAGAAGCTCGTCACCAGCTACGGCGGCAAGGTGAAGATGGTCAAAATTAACGTTGATGAGAATCAGCCGCTAGCCGCCCAAATGCAGGTGCAATCAATTCCTGCTGTGTTCGCTTTTAAGGGCGGCCGTCCGGTTGACGGGTTCATGGGGGCCCTGCCGGATAGCCAACTCAAGGCATTTATTGAAAAACTCACCGATGGCCAGGGCTCGCCCATAGATGCGGCCATCGCTCAGGCTGAAGCGTCAGCTGAAGCGGGGCAGTATGAAGAGGCCCTGTCAATCTATCAGCAGGTGCTCGGCCAAGATCCGGAAAACCCGGTCGCGCTGAGTGGGGCGCTGCGCTGCTACATGGGTTTGGACCAGGATGACATTGCCCAGCAGGTCTTGGATCAACTTCCGGATGACTTAAAAACGAAGCCTGAAATTGTTGCAGTCGCGACAGCCTTAGAACTGAAAATGGCGACCGCGTCAGGCGGATCCAATGAAGAGATCGATGCGCTCGAGCAAAAAGTCGCGGACAATCCAAAAGATATGCAGGCGCGGTTCGATTTGGCTATGGCGCATTACGGTGCGGAAAATCGCGAGGCCGCTGTCGCTGGTTTGATGGAGATCGTTAAACTTGATCGCAAGTGGGATGATGATGGCGCGCGCAAGCAGCTAGTCAAATTTTTCGAGGCCTTTGGGCCAACGGATCCGCTGACTGTTGATGGTCGTCGTCAGTTATCATCCTTGTTGTTCACATAGTGTAGGGGCGCTAGTCCGTGTTCAGCCCTATCTCCACCAAGTTCGAAGATTTGCCGCAACACCTTCCCGTGTTTCCTTTGACCGGTGCCCTTCTTCTTCCGGGAGGTCGGTTGCCACTCAATTTGTTCGAGCCCCGTTACTTAAACATGTCGCTGGATTCTTTGGCGGCAGGCCGGATGATCGGAATGATTCAACCCAACTATGATGCGCTTGGCGGCGGCAACCCGCTCGATGATGATGAGCCCGAAGATGAGGAAGAGTCCGAGTCAACGTTAGACCTACAGGACGATGAAGATGTCCCTCTCTACAAAACAGGATGCGTCGGCCGCATCGTCTATTTTGAAGAAACAGATGATGGCCGTTTGTTGATCGCCCTGCGCGGTCTCAATCGCTTTCGTATGGTTGAAGAGCTCGACGGTCTCAAAGGCTATCGCCGGGTCAAGGCGGACTACACACCGTTCCGACGCGATATGGAGCCGCGCAAAGACTTTGATCTTGATCGCGATACATTGCTCGACACGTTGCAGCCGTATATTGATGCTCAAGGCATGCGTCTGAAGGTCGATATCATCAAAGGCCTTTCGGACCATACTCTGGTTTCATCCCTTTGCATGATTTGTCCGTTTGATCCGCGAGAAAAGCAGGCGTTGCTCGAATCCGAGACGCCAGAGGACCGCGCCGATATGCTTCTGGCCTTGTTGCAGATGGGTGTGTTTGAAGCCGGTGCACCCGAAGGCCCTAGTCAGTAGTCATCGTTTTAAAGAGAGATCCCTATGGCCACGTCAGAAGTCGATCCCAAGTTGCTAGATATCCTGGTGTGCCCAGTGACCAAAGGGCCGTTGGAATACGATCAGGACGCTCAGGAACTGATCAGCAAAAAAGCGGGTTTGGCTTTTCCTGTTCGCGACGGTATTCCGATCATGCTGCCCGATGAGGCGCGACGCCTGGACGATGAATAGGAATTATGCCCTCTGAAACTTCAG
>WLXB01000164.1 GCA_012103295.1 Alphaproteobacteria bacterium
ACCCTCATTGACGGCTTGTGCGAGAGTATTTGAAACAAGTTCTACGACGGGTGCTTCTTCGGCAAGCTCCCTCAGAAGGGCAACGTCGTCACCAACATCGATGGTGTCACCGATAATGTTTTGGCGAACGAGATCAATCATGAAGTCTAGGTCACGACTTGAAATCAACCACCAGTTCACCGTTTCACCAACGAAGGCACCGCACACCGTTTCCTGGAGACTCGGTTCTAACGGATCGCGGCTGACGCAGTTGGGAGATCCGTCAGGGCTGCGCCAAAGCAATACGTCGGCATCCACCCACCACATCGGTGTAATCGATGTCGCGCCCAGGCACTCGACGTATACGGTCGCATCCTGTGGCAACGTGGATCGATCGATAATTGCGAAGCCAAGTTGTTCCGATAGGGCGACAAGGACATCATGTTCGGCCACAGCGCCAATGCGTATGAGAATGGCACCCAACCGGCCCCCAAATTGCTCCTGAAAAGATAAGGCTTTGGTTAGGTCAGCGGCAGAGATGTGACCTGCCGTCTCCAACATTTCCCCCAATGGAGGGGCTGGCAATAAAAGATCTGATGCTGCATCACTCATTGGGTCGGCCGCTACTATTCGTCATGAAATACGACATCGTTCGTCCAGCTGTAGCCTAGCATTTTGTATTGTCGGCCGGTTCCACCTATGAGCTGTGTGTTCATCGTTGAACTTGATCCGTCGGCAGTTTTGCCCCTATCAAAACTGACGGTCGGTCGGTCGTCAGTTGGGGATGGCTCCGGTAGGGCCCCGTTCTTGTCGAGCTTTGACAGTTCTGTGTGCGCGGCATCGGAAAGATCATTGAGCGCGGCATACGGGTCGACACCAAAGCCCGTCGGTCCGTCGGGCAAGTCGGTGAGGCGGGCTGAATATGCACCGTCTTCTGTTTTTGTCACATCAACTGGAAACTCAAGCATGTCTGCTTCATCGATCCTGATCTATTGCGCTAGCGGTTCTGCCAGCCATCGCATTTGCACGTGAAGGTCAATCTACGTTGAACCGCCTATTGTGCCAATCCTGCCAAGGCGGCCAAAATTCACCATGACAAATAAGTAAGACCCTATAAATACACCGTTTTTGACGGTCGAGGGTGCTTTAGGTCATAACTTGAGGCCGGTTCCTGTAGGATTGCGGCTCGACCATATCAATCGCCCGACCACTAAGGCTTCAATTGAAAAATCTCGTTCTTTTTCTGATTTCTCTATTTATTTCAGCGCTGATGGCGGAGGCAGCTCTTCGGTTCGTTGGCTTTACCGCCCGTGAGCTGGTGGTAGAGCGTTTTTTTGCGGACGGCAAAGCGTCAACTTGGTCTGTGGCCGATCGAGAGCTTGGGTGGATCAATAAGGCGGGTGTTTCTATATCTATTGAACACGGTGAGGCGCCCATGACGTTTTGGGATCAAGGGCGTCGAGCGACCCGAGAAGATGCGGCACAGCGGGGTCAAGGCCCGGCTGTTATGTTTGTGGGCGGGAGTAACGCCCAATCCTACGGAGTCATTGATCAAGAGTCTTTCCCGTTCCTTCTTGGCCAGCGCAACCCAGATCTTTGGATAGAGAATTTCGGCAACGGAGGGTACAGCACCGCGCAGGCTCTTTTGATGACAGAGCGTGCCGTCGGCGAATTTTATAAGGCCGATGCGCCGCAATTAATTATTCTTACGTTCGCCGACTCTCATGTCGTTCGCAACGTCTCCGACCAGTCTTGGGTCTATAAAATTTCTGATTCTCAAGGCCGCTATGTGTCTCCGCCACATTTTCGGCTAGACGGTGACCAACTCAGTTTTCGTCCCTTTCAAACGATTGGCACCTGGCCGTTTGAGACATGGTCGGCACTGGTAACGACGTTGCACAATGTTTGGATGCAGTCAGTTGTTTTCGACAGTGTTGATGAAAGCGTGCTGGTGACCCAACGCGTGTTGGCTCAGTTTGCAGATTTCTCAAAGGCCAACGGGTCTGATCTGCTTGTCGTGATTCTAGAAGACCGGACTGAAGTGTCAGAGCGCGTATTCGACGGTGCGTCTTTTCCGGTCTTGAATTGTTCAGGATATGAAAGGTCGAATCCTGACGAGTATTTGTTAGGTGGTGATGGTCATCCAAATGCCAAGCTTCATATTCATTTTGCGGACTGCATAGGGTCATGGATGAACGGCTATTTTGAGTCTCGATCTAGTGAAGGCGGCTCGTAGCTCCCATGCGGTCTTTTCTTTCATCATCGTTTTTGACTCTGATTTCTCTCGTGGTCACCGTTGGGTTGTTTGAAATCGCATGCCGGACAATCGTCGATACGGGCATGCACTATCACCTTGAGATGTGGAAGTACGCCGTGTCTTTAAAGGAGGTGGCCGACGACCCCGCGATTGGGCACCAGCACAAAGTGGCGAGTGAAGCCCACCTCATGGGTGTGGATGTTAAGGTCAATCGGCTAGGGCTTCGCGACCCTGAGCGCTCAGACCTTTCAGAAGAAACAATCAAAGTTCTAATGTTGGGAGATTCCATCACGTTCGGTTGGGGTGTGCCTCAGTCTGAGACGGTATCAGCAAGGCTGGAACCACTTCTCTCACAACAGACAGATCAATCGTTTGCCGTCATTAACAGTGGTGTTGGCAACTACAATACCGCGATGGAAGTGGCTTGGTTCGAACGCTACGGCCTCGACCTAGAGCCCGACGCCGTGGTGCTGAACGTTTTTATCAACGATGCAGAAACAACACCGGCTTATACGGACATACATTGGTGGGACAGAACCATGTACAGTCGCGTCGTCTTATTCGGCGCCCTTGATACGGTGCGTCGCCTGATGCTCGGCGGACCAGAATGGAAAACCTATTACAAGGATCTCTACACGCCGGCGCAGCCCGGGTGGCAAACCATGCGGGACTCGATTGCGCGCTTGGCTGCGCAGTGCCAAGACAGAGGCATTCCTTTGGTTATCGTTGATTACCCTGAACTCAGAGAGCTCTCACCGTATCCGTTCTCCGATGTATCTGAGAAGATCGCGATCTCTGCATATAAGCAAAAAGCGGCTTACATATCGCTGTTGCCAGCCGTAGAGAACGAGCCGCCTAACGCGTTGTGGGTGACTGCGCCGGATCCCCATCCGAACAGCTATGCCAATCAATTGTTTGCGGAGTATCTAGCGCCACGCCTTGCGCAAGTGCTTTCTCTTGCGACTGGGGAGTCAGGCGGGGACGTCGACGACGCGCGTGGCGTCGCGCCCTAGTTCTGGCGTGACTACGTTTTTCCACATCATATGAAATGCGCGCTCCAGCGATCGCGTGAAGTTGAGGTGGTCGCAGACTGGGGAGGCGGCCATCCGGTTCCGCAGAGTGTTACGTATTGCTTGCAACGCTTCGGGATGTGCAGCTTTTTCAATTGCTACGTTGACATAGCAAGAGTCGGACTCAGCAACCCAATCCATAAGACCAACAGTGTTCAAGTGCGCAGTGCTGTGCCGCCCTGCAAAGGTTTGTCCTGTCTTCGTTATGACCGGCACGCCCATCCACAACGCTTCTAGCGTTGTTAGTCCACCGGAATAAGGGAAGGGGTCGAGCGCAATATCAACTTCGTTGTAGGTGGCTAGAAGCTCCGCCTGTGGAGAGGCTGGGCGTAGTTCGAGCCTGCTCTTGTCGATACCGAGCTTCGCCATCGACTTGATGACGTGATCACACAAGTCTGGCTGATCGAGATCGGCGGTTTTGAGAATTAATCTGCTATCGCCAACAGCCATCAATATCTCGGCCCAGACTGACAAGACGGTGTTGTTGATTTTCGCAAAGTTGTTAAAGCAGCCAAACGTAACGTAACCGTTCTTATGGCTCGGCGGGGCTTCCACCGGGGGAGCCGTCTCTGGTGGCGCGTAACATAGGTAGTTGTGCGGCAACCTTACAATGCGTTCTGATGCGTGCGCTTCATATCCGTCGGGCGCGTGATGTTTATCGGCTATGAGCCAATCCATCGCTGTCAGACCAGTCGTGCCTACATAGCCGGCCCAAGTTGCCTGAATCATCGCTGGCTTAAGTGCGAATGCGGTCAATCGGCTGTGACTAAAGTGGCCTGACAGATCGACTAAAATATCAATCTCTTCTTTGCGTACTGCGTCGCAGAAAGCGTTATCTGACATGTGGCGTGTTTCTCGCCAATGATCTGACTTGGCTCTCAAAGCCTCTGTCATGGCGTCCTCAGTTCGCGTATCTGAGAAGCAGAGGGCTGTGACGGCGGCGCGATCATGATTGGCTAAGACACCGGAGAGAAAATATCCAATGGGGTGCGCGCGAAAGTCTCCCGAAACATAGCCAATTCTTAGGGGCGCGCTGAGTTCGTTCACCTGAATCGACGGCGCAGCGGTCGCGCCGTGCTGTCTATCCCACTGTTGATGGCTCTGAAATAGAGACTGAGGCGTTGGTCCTGGCTGGTACTGCATAGTGACGAGAAGGTTTGAATGTAGACGTGCGTTGGCCGGGTCTAACGTTAGCGCCGCCTGGTAGGTTTCTATTGCGTCCTTAAGTCGCGAATGCTTGCGATAGGCCAAAGCTAAACTTGCCAGAACGTCCACACTGTTTGGTGCAATGTTTCGCGCAGTCTCTAACGCGTGAATAGCTTCTTGACGTTTTCCTTTAATGGCGAGCACGTTTCCGAGGCTAAACCAGCCCCGCGGATCTTCCGGCGCAATCTCTGTGGCACGGGTATGAGCTGTGACAGCTTGTTCAAGATTTTGTGTCCTCGATTCCAAGTTGCCGAGGTTGAGCCACGCTTCCATTTCTTTAGGGTCGCGTGCGACGGCTCGGCGCGCAAAGTCCAACGCTTCCGTTGTTCTACCCGACTGGCCATACAACACTGCAAGGTCATGCAATATCGCGGGGTCGTCCGGCTGGTCTTTCAGGCGTATTTCGAGGTCGGCAATTGAGCGATCAAGGGCGCTAGATGTCATGATCGTGTATAGCGAGCGATAAATGCCGCAATCGTATCGCGTTCTAATTTCATCGCAGACGGTGGTCGGTTTTCCACAGGGGGATGAATGGGCGCGCCATCCATAATAATTGAGCAGACTTTGTCGAGGGCTGAATCCTGGTCTGGTTGAAGGTCGTCAATGGCGTCGTATGCAGGTTCGCCGCTTGCCCAATCCGGCTGCTTAACCAGGGGAAAATCGATCGATTGCCGAAAGAACCAGCAGTAGGCAAAGCGCCAAGCTGCTATGGCGTGATCAATAGAGTTTGGTGTCGAAGGCTCTCGCAGTAGCCCCTCCAGCGCGGACGCATATGTGG
>WLXB01000165.1 GCA_012103295.1 Alphaproteobacteria bacterium
ATACCGAAAAGAACAGTTCAGTGATCATGTAGTTGAAGACAAGGATCAGGATTGATGATGATACCACCGCGTTGGTGGTGGCGCTGCCAACGCCCTGTGCACCACCTTTCGAATTGAAGCCATTGTAGCAGCCCATTAGAGCGATGATGAATCCGAACACTGCCGCTTTAACGAGGCCCGAGATCACATCCAGCGGCTCAAGGAAGTCGATGGTGTTAGCGAGGTACACGTTTGGGTTAAAGCCGAGCTTGTAGACGCCGACAATATATCCACCGAACACGCCAATAATGTCGGCAACTAAAACCAGCAGTGGCAGCATCAAAAGGCCAGCAATCAGGCGCGGTGCGATGAGGTATTTGTAGGGGTTGGTTGATAGCGTGGTTAGCGCATCGATCTGTTCCGTCACTCGCATGGTGCCAATTTCTGCAGCCATGGAGGCGCCGATGCGTCCGGCGACCATCAAGCCCGCGAGAACCGGACCAAGCTCTCGCGTTAGGGAAAGGACGACCACATTGGCGATAGCGCTCTCGGCGTTGAAGCGAGCAAAGCCGGTGTAGCTTTGCAACGCCAAGACCATGCCCGAGAATATCGCGGTCAACCCAACGACGGGGAGGGAGTAGTACCCAATGTCGATCATTTGCCGGCCGATGAGGCGCGGAAAGATTGGCGGGCGCACGCAATGGGAAACGGCGGTCAACGTGAACAGCGTGAAGCGCCCGAGCTGTTCGAGAAACCGAAGGACAACACGGCCAATGACTGCCAGAAAATTCATGATCTAAGCCCAGGCACAGAAGCCGGAAGGTAACGGCGGGCGTAGCGATGGCCGAGGCTTGTGAGAATCTCGTAGCCAATTGTCCCAGCGTCGTTTGCCAGATCATCTGCCGTGGGCTGTTGTGCGAGAATGTCGATCATCGCGCCGGGCCTAATGCTGGAATCTGGGACATTAGAAATATCAAAGGTCAGTAAATCCATCGAGACAATGCCGGCGACACGAATGGGAATTCCGTCTAGTTGAGCGGCGCCCGCGTTGCTCAGAGCGCGCAGGAAACCATCTGCATAACCTACTGAAACTGTTGCCAATTTCATCCCATCGGCGGCTTGGAAGGTGGCACCGTATCCAACGGTCTGGGTGCTGTCAACGCGCCGAATCTGGAGGATTTTCGCCTGTAATCGAGCTACTGGCAGCATCGGATTTTTGCCATCCGGCTGCGGGTTGAGACCGTAGAGTGCGGCGCCTGGTCGGGCATAATCAAAGTGCCAGGCGTCACCAAGAAAGATGCCTGCACTGTTGCTCAGTGTGCCTTTGGCGTCGGGAAACTTGGTGCGAAAGGCGCTGAGGGCGCTGGCAAACCGTTCGAGTTGGGCGGCGTTAAGCGGATGATCGGGTGTGCCAGCGCAGGCCAGATGACTCATCAGGGCGAGGGGTGTGAGTCCCTGAAAGCAGTCAGGATCATTAAGGTGTGCGGTGAACTCCGCTTCGCTAAGACCAAGGCGGTTCATCCCGGTGTCGACTTGAATAAGGGTTTCTTGCAGCACGTCGGCATCGGTCGCGAACGTCCGCCAAGCTAAAATTTGCTCCGGCGTGCTGAGAACCGGGATGAGCCCATGTTTAAAAACCTCGCCTTCGAGCCCCGGGTTGGCACCATGCATGACAATGATGCGGGCTCCACGACCCAACGCCTTGCGCAACTCGATGCCCTCGCCAAGGTGGGCAACATAGAAAGTCTTGCAACCAGCCCCGGCTAACGCGGCGGCGACGTTGGCTGCGCCCAAGCCATAGGCGTCGGCCTTAACCACCGCACCGCAATCGCACCCCTGTTTCAGCTTGCGCTTGAGCAGGTGCCAATTTTCGGTAATAGCAGCGAGGTCGATGGTGAGAACCGCACCTGCCTGATCTGCCGAGACCGGAGCATTTTGACCCGACATTTAAGCGTCAGCCCATTTCTTCCGGCAGATGACTCATATCGGCAAGGTTGTCGAAGTGGGTGAAGCTTGGCTCGAACAGCAGTTTTACGGTGCCTGTTGGGCCATGACGCTGTTTACCAATAATGACTTCCGCCAGGTTGTGCACGGTCTCCATGTCGCTTTGCCACTTGAGCATTTTCTCTTGGTAGAGATCTTCCCGATCGTAGGCCTCGCGTTGCGGCTGTTTGCGCTCAAGGTAGTATTCTTCGCGATAAACGAACATCACCGCGTCAGCGTCTTGTTCGATCGACCCTGATTCACGCAAATCCGAAAGCTGTGGGCGCTTGTCTTCGCGCTGCTCGACCGCACGCGAAAGCTGCGATAAGGCGAGGACTGGAACATCAAGTTCTTTGGCCAGGGCTTTCAAGCCACGGCTGATGGCCGATATTTCTTGCACACGGTTTTCACTGCGGCTGCCGGTCGAGCCATCAAGCAGCTGCAAATAGTCGACCACGATGAGGCCAAGACCGTTGTGCTTGTCGGTCCGGGCCTGACGAGCCAACCGCCGGCACCGGGTGCGCATGGCGGAAATCGTGATGGCTGCGGTGTCATCTATGAACAACGGTAGGGCATAGAGTTCCTGGCTGGCGGAGACGAGCCGACCAAAGTCATCGTGGGCAAGCCGCCCGGTGCGAATGTCGTGGGAACTTAAGCGCGCACGTTCAGCCAAAATACGCGTGGCCAGTTGTTCGGAACTCATTTCCAAAGAGAAGAAGGCGACGAGTTTGCCGCGCTCTTCTTCTCGATCTGTACTCTGGAAGTGTGCCGCTGCGTTAAATGCGATGGTGGTTGCCAGGGCGGTTTTCCCCATGGCGGGGCGACCGGCGAGAATGAGTAGATCGGACGGATGCAGACCGCCAAGTTTTGAATCGAGGTCTTTCAGGCCTGTCGTCGTGCCGGACAGAGCGCCATCCCGACGGTGGGCGGCCTCCGCCATATCGATGGCGTCGGTAAGTGCGTTCTCGAACTGCTGAAAGCCGCCCTCTGTCTCACCTTTTGAGGAGAGGTCAAATAGTTTTTGTTCCGATGTTTCGATCTGGTTGAGGGCGGTTTGATCCAAATCGGAATCAAACGCCTCGTTAACCATGTCTTGGCCGACGTTGATCAACTCGCGGCGGAGATGGAGGTCATAAATAAGACGACCGTAGTCAGCGGAGTTGATGATCGTGACAACTGAATTGGCGAGGCCGGTCAAGAAGGCCATGCCCCCGGCCTCTTGAATTAACGGGTCCTGTTCAAGGTAGGTCTTGAGGGTGATGGGGTTGGCCTGGTGGCCCTGTTCCATCAAGCGCGCTGCTGCCTCAAAAACTTTCGCGTGCACACCGTCGGAAAAATGCTCAGCGCGAAGATAATCCGAAACCGCTTCGAAGGCCCGGTTGTTGAGCATGATCGCGCCGATCAACGCACGCTCAGCTTCGAGGTTGTGCGGCGGTGAGCGGAACACGTCGTGATCTGACGCGTCCGTCGCCAGGAGTGGCTGGGCGGGTGGGTTCATGGCCGGACCATATCAACAATAGTAGTGAGCTTCACGGACCAATCTGTGTGAAGAGAGTGGAACCCGTGGATAACTATTGGTTCGCATACAAAAAACGCCGGTCCTTGGGGACCGGCGTTTTCAAAGAGTTCTTAAGACAACCGTTACGTTAGGTGTTGTCTTCGGCTTTCTCGTCAGCGTTCGTGGCCTCGATCGCTGCCGGAGCTGCGGCCTTGGCTGCTTCAGCGGCTGCGGCTTTGGCTTCGTCAGCCGCCTGCGTATCAAGTTCCTCGTCGCGGGCTTGCTCAGCTTCTTGCTCCTGAACAACAGCCTCCGCTGCATCTTCTTCGCGTTCCAGCAATGAACCGGCGGCATCAATGTCAGCCTGATCCATGGAGCGGGATACGGTCAGTGAAATATCGACACTGACTTCCGGGTGCAGCTTGACGGCAACCACGTATTTACCGAGTTGCTTAATGGCGGCGTGCAGTTCGACCTGTCCGCGATCCATTTTTACGCCGTCTTCTTTAAGGCCATCAGCAACATCGCGCGCAGTGACGGATCCATAAAGCTGGCCGCCTTCACCAGCCTGGCGGACCAGAACGAGGTGTAGACCCGCCATCTTTTTGGCAACAGCTTCGGCTTCACCCTTACGTTCAAGGTTGACGGCCTCAAGCTCGCTGCGACGGCTTTCAAAGTAGGTCCGATTGGCGTCTGTGGCTCGGAGAGCCTTCTTCTGCGGCAGCAGGAAATTCCGTGCGTAGCCGGTTTTGACCTTCACGACGTCGCCCATTTGTCCGAGCTTGTCGATCCGTTCTAATAAAATCACGTCCATGATGTTCTCCCCCCTATTCGCTTAACACGTAGGGCAGAAGAGCAAGGAAGCGGGCGCGCTTGATGGCGCGAGCCAATTCACGTTGCTTCTTTGCGGAGACGGCGGTGATCCGGCTCGGCACGATCTTGCCGCGCTCAGAAATGTACCGCTGCAACAGCTTGACGTCTTTGTAATCGATCTTCGGCGCGCTCGACCCGGTGAACGGGCAGCTCTTGCGGCGACGGAAGAAAGGTTTGCGACCCATGGCCATTAGCTTTCTCCTTCTTTTGCTGCCGGGGCTGCACGGTTGCCGCCCGCATTGTCGTCGCGTGGAGGTCTGCCGCGTCCGGACTCAAATCGTCCGCCGCCACCGCCACCACCCGGGCCACCTTCACGGCGTCCGGTCGGGCGACCTTTGTTGGTGAGAATGGAGGATTGACCCTCTTCGTGTTCATCAACGCGAATTGATAGGTAGCGCAGGACGTCTTCGTTGAGGCGCATGCGGCGCTCGAATTCGGACAATGCTGCGGCCGGTGCGTCGACGTTGAACAGCACGTAGTGGCCTTTGCGGTTTTTCTTGATACGGAACGTCAAGCTCCGCAGGCCCCAATGCTCACGCTTGGCAACCGATCCACCGTTTTCTTCTATAATTTTGGTCAACTCGTCGGCCAGGGTATCGACTTGGGTTGCCGAAATATCCTGACGCGCAATGACCACGCTCTCGTAGAGTGGCATGAGAATGCTCTCCTTATGGCTTCTCTCTTCCCCCAGATCCCATGATCTGCGGGCATAGCCGGTTAGACCGGCAAGGAGCTATGAAGGCGCGGAATATACACATATCCACAAGCCCAGCAAGGGAAGACACTTGGAATTGCTAGGGTTTCTGCCTTTGAGGGGCTAGCGCTCGCCCCAGTTGCTTGACAGCACCGCGGAATCCTGGCCTTAA
>WLXB01000166.1 GCA_012103295.1 Alphaproteobacteria bacterium
GCTGATGTTCGCTGAAGCGGGGTGGTCTCACTTTTATTCTGACCGGCCTATTCGGGTGCCTTCGGACGTAAAAGGGTTGAGCATACGCGCAGCACAGTCACCGGCAGTTGTCGGCTTCCTCCAAGAACTGGAAGCGGACACGGTTTTCCTAACAATGTCCGACGTCGTGCCTGCTTTGCAGACTGGGATGGTCAATGGCGGTTTTGGTGCGATCACTTGGCACATGGGTGCGACCAGAGAAGATGCGCCACACTTCACCCTCACGAACCACGTTTATGAAACAGGACTGTTTCTCGTGAACAAACAGTGGTGGGATGGCTTCACGGATGAGCACAGGGCTCTGATGACTACGGCGTTTGAGAGCTTCGAAAGGCAACGTAGCGAAGTACGGGCGGATCAAGACGCTGAAATCGCCCGTCTGATTGAGGAAGGCGACCCAGTTTATGACCTGACACCTGAAGAGCGGGCCTTATGGATCGCAGCAGGCCAAGCCAGCCACGCCGCAGTACTTGATGAAATCGGCGGGCAAGCTCGAATGATCTACAATCGAATAGCCGAGGCGAAGACGGCGTATAGAGCCAATCACGGTCTTCCGAAGTGAGCGTTTGATAGACACCCGCCCAAGCATTGCCTAAATTGCGCGGCAGTCTTGATCACAACTCAATTTGCCGAGGTTTTTCATGCGGTTGTCCCGCACTTTCATTCCCACACTCAAAGAAACACCGTCCGAGGCGCAGATCGTCTCACATCGCCTGATGCTCCGCGCCGGCCTGGTTCGCCAGCACGCCGCTGGAATTTACAATTGGCTACCGATGGGGACGCGGGTTCTACGGAACATCGAACAGATCGTTCGCGAAGAGCAGAATGACGCTGGGGCGCAGGAAGTCATTATGCCGACTATCCAGTTTGGAGAGTTGTGGAAGGAAAGTGGCCGCTACGATGATTATGGGCCTGAGATGCTCCGGATTAAGGACCGTCACGACCGCGACATGTTGTACGGCCCGACCCACGAAGAGGTGGTTACGGACATTTTCCGCAACAACGTTCGCAGCTACAAAGATTTGCCTTTGAATTTGTATCAAATTCACTGGAAGTTCCGGGATGAAGTGCGACCGCGGTTTGGCGTTATGCGTGGCCGCGAGTTCCTAATGAAGGATGCTTATTCTTTCGATTTGACCTACGAAGCGGCGCGCCACTCCTACAATCAAATGTTCGTCGCTTACCTGAGGACTTTTGCGCGAATGGGCTTGCAAGCTATTCCGATGAAAGCTGATCCGGGACCCATCGGTGGTGACCTCAGTCACGAGTTTATCGTTCTAGCTGAAACTGGCGAAAGCGCCGTGTATTGCCACAAGGCGTTATTGCGTAAGCCGATTCCGTTGGTCGTGGACTATGCATCGAATTTGCAGCCAATTGTCGACGATTGGACCAGCGAGTACGCCGCCACCGATGAGGAACACGACGAGGCCAAAGGTAAAGAGTTGGGCGAAGATTTAATCTCTGCGCGGGGCATTGAAGTCGGGCACATTTTCCATTTTGGCAAAAAGTATTCTGAGCCAATGGGCGCGCAGGTTGCTTCACCCAAGGGTGAGATGGTGACCCCATTCATGGGCAGTTATGGCATTGGCGTGTCACGTCTGGTTGGTGCGATTATTGAAGCCTGCCACGATGATGATGGCATCATTTGGCCAGATACAGTCGCGCCCTATCGCATCGGCTTGATCAACTTGAAAGTCGGTGATCCAGATACCGATAAAGTGTGTTCCGATCTTTACGCCAAATTCCATGAGATCGGGATGAGCACGTTGTACGACGATCGGGAGGAGCGGGCTGGGGTCAAATTCTCCAATATGGATCTGATTGGTTTACCTTGGCAATTGATCGTCGGGCCGAAGGGTCTCAAAGACGGCACGGTAGAGCTAAAGCGGCGCGCTACCGGTGAACGACAGAGTTTACCGCTGGATAGCGTGCTTTCGACGTTGACCGGTACCCAATCTGAAACAGGGCTCGGCTGATGTTTGGCCCCTTCGAGCGCATGATGGCGGGGCGTTATTTGCGCGCCCGGCGCAAGGAAGGGTTCGTTTCTGTTATTGCCGGGTTTTCCCTGTTGGGAATTGGTCTAGGCGTCGCAACTCTCATCATCGTTATGGCGGTGATGAATGGTTATCGCCAAGACATCATGGACCGCATTCTCGGCGTCAATGGCCACATCGATGTGCGGGGCGTTGAATTCTCAATTGCTGACTATGATCTCCGGGTTGATGCGATCAAAGATTTGCCGGGCGTCGTTGCGGTGATGCCCCAGATCAGCGGGCAGGTTATGGCGACCACCCAAGGTGTGAGTTCCGGGGCCTTGGTGCGTGGTGTGCGTGGTGAAGACTTGGCGGCGCGGGCTGTCATATCCGAGAACATTGTTCAGGGGTCACTTCCAGCGTTCGCGCGGGGAGAGGGGTTGATGATCGGCGTCCGCATGGCCGAGCGTTTTCGCGTTAATCTTGGTGACAGCCTGACCCTGATTTCGCCCAAGGGAAACGTGACAGCCTTTGGAACGGCACCACGGCTCAAAGACTATCCCATCGTCGCATTGTTCGATGTTGGTATGAGTGATTTTGATTCTTCGATCATCTTTATGCCGCTGGACTTAGCGCAAACCTATTTCAAGTACCCTGACAGTGTGACCGGCATCGAGATTCAGGTCGCGGACCCAGATCAAGCACGTTTCATTGCTGGTGAGGTTGCTGACATCGCCGGGCCAGGGGTTCGAGTTTTGTCTTGGGAGCAGACGAACTCGACCTTCTTCAATGCGTTGCAAGTCGAACGCAATGTGATGTTTCTCATTCTGACGCTGATCATCGTGGTCGCCGCGTTTAACATTATCGCTGGACTGATCATGTTGGTGAAAGACAAGGGCCGCGATATTGCGATTTTGCGCACCATGGGGGCAACCCGCGGCATGGTTATGCGAGTGTTCTTTCTGGCAGGGGCCAGCGTTGGCGTGACCGGCACGATCCTCGGCCTTATTCTCGGAATCTTGTTTTGTGAAAATATTGAATCCGTTCGCCGAGTACTTGAGAGCATCACCGGGACAAATTTGTTCTCTGCGGAGATCTATTTTCTGTCGACGATTCCGGCAGAGATGGATTGGGGCGAGGTCACATCGGTTGTACTGATGGCCTTGGGCTTGTCCTTTGCCGCAACACTCTATCCGTCATGGCGGGCTGCCAATACAGACCCGGTTGAGGCCCTACGTTATGAGTAGCGCAGCTGCTTTGAATCTTGAAAATGTCCATCGGACATTTGAGCAAGGCGGGAAAAAGCTCGAGGTGTTGCGGGGTGCAAATCTAACCGTTGAGTCTGGTGAAATCGTTGCTTTGGTGGGCCCGTCAGGGTCAGGCAAGTCGACCCTATTGCATTTGGCTGGCCTACTGGAGAAACCGGACACTGGGGATGTATTTTTGGCCGGTGAGCGCTGCGGCGATTTGAACGAAGAGCAGCAAACGGGATTGCGCTTAAAGCATTTGGGTTTCGTCTATCAGTATCACCACCTACTGCCTGAATTTTCGGCAGTCGAAAACGTGGTTATTCCGCAGATGATTGCCGGAATGCCCCGCGGTCAAGCGGCTACTCGGGCCAAGACGCTTTTGGATCGTCTCGGTCTATCGGATCGCTACGACCATCGCCCTGGTATTTTGTCCGGTGGAGAACAGCAGCGCGTTGCTATTGCCCGAGCTCTGGCCAACACACCGGCCTTATTGCTGGCAGATGAGCCGACGGGGAATTTAGACCCCCATACCGCTGAGGGTGTTTTCGATGCTTTGTTGACGCTCTCCCGTGATCACGGGTTAGCAGCACTGGTGGCCACCCATAATCCAGAGCTCGCCAAGCGAATGGATCGTGTTGTGCGACTAGATAACGGTCTTTTGGTCGAGGGTTAAATCTACGGATTATCCCATGGCGTTCGATTGTGCCCGTGTTCGCTAAACCAAGCCTCAATCCTATTTTCAAAAGCGATCTGGCGCACCGGTCTGAAATTCATCGCTTTTTTTGCGGCGGCGGCTGAAGCACGAGCCTCGGCATTTCCCAGTTCAGCAGCGACCACGAAATAGAACGCAGCCTCTTCTGCATTCGCTGGAACGCCATCCGCCTTTTCCAGCATCTCGGCTAAGCGAAGGGCAGCGGCTGAGTTTCCAGCGATAGCGGCCAACGTAAAAAGGTCAGCGGCACCGGCTGGATTTTTCTCAACCCCATGTCCGGTTTGGTAGAGTGTGGCAAGTGAGTAAAGCGCTTCGGGGTGTTCCTGAAGCGCGGCCTTGCTAAAAGATGCCGCAGCTTTAACAGGTGATATGCCGACCACTTCGCTGTTTAGGTATAATTCGCCGAGGAGCCATTGGGCGTCAGCGTAACCTTCGTCAGCGCCGCGCTTATATAGTTGCGCCGCCATAAAGACATCTTGATCAACACCGTGTCCGCCTTCCTGATAAATATTTCCCATCAGGGTCAGGCCGTAAGTCGCCCCGGCATCAACACCGTCGGTCAGATATTTGATCGCAAGTCTGTTGTCGCGCTGGACTCCGGTGCCAGAGGCATACATGAGTCCGAGTAGCCAAAATGCGTCGGCGTCTCCTTGAGCAATGCCCGCCTCGGTGAGGCGAAGGGCATTGGCGTAGTCGCCTTGGGTGAAGGCGGTAAAAGCCGGGTTGTCCAGGTTCTGTGCCCTGGGCATCGTTGCCGCAATTAATGTGGCCGCGAAGACAAGGGAAAGGAGATAGGCTTTTTGCATATCAAACTGCCGTAAAGAATTGGGAGCAACTGTCCTCACGTCACCCATGGTACCAAGCTAGGATACACTGTGATTTGGGAAATACCTACCAATCCGAAAACAACAGGATTGCGTGATGATACTTGTGCGGATGCGTGGTCGCCGCTATGTCATCTACATGAAGCGACAGATATTCCTCTTCCTGATTTTCTCTTTAGCAATGGGATTTTCGCCCAGCGTAAATTCGGCCATAGCTGCTGAAATTGTAATCTCCAACGCCTGGTTGCGGGCAACCATCGGCAAATCAAACATCACCGCTGGATATCTAGACATTGCGAACAGGGG
>WLXB01000028.1 GCA_012103295.1 Alphaproteobacteria bacterium
CGTTGCGCAATTCTAGGGATGAGCTAGCCAAGGTAGTTGGCAGCTTTAATGAAGCAACCATGCGCGCCGAGGCGGGCATTCCGAAGCTAAAAAAGGCGACGCTTGAGGCTAACAATGCGCTGCAGGAGCGGGTTGAGAAAGCCCATTCCCTGCGTGACGATCTCGCGTTCATGATCGAGCGTGCCGAGGAAATGGCAGACAAGCTGGATGGGGCCGTGAAGTCTGGTCGGGCTATGGATGTTGCCCAACAAGCGGCAGCACCTGTGGCGTCTGCGCCGGTTCGCCCAGCGCAACATCGCCCTGCTCCTCCAATGCCTGACGCGTCAGCACCATCACGAACACTTGCTGGCGCAGCAATAGCGGCATCTGATGAGGAAGATGATTTGGATCTTCGGGCCGCCATAGGCGCCGCGCGCGCCGAAGCTAAAGTCGCTGGTCAGCGGGAAGCAGGCCCGGTTTTCGGCCATTCTCGGCCCATCGCCGCGGAAGCTGTTTCTCTTGAAGACGAACGCTCTGAAGCTGAGCGCGAACTTCTAAAGGCTCTTCAATCCGCCCGTTAATAGCAACATTTACTATGGTATTCTGAAACAGCCATGACCCAAAACAAACGTCATCCCAGGCCCAAACCAGTTGGGGGCCAACGCACTGCCAGCCCAAGGGCGCGTAAAGTGGTGAGCAAAAAGCCGCGTCGTCGCGGGCCGATATTGCGTGTTTTACCGATGATGATTTTGGTCGCGCTGTTCGTGTCGGGCTTCCGGGTCACAGTTGTAGTCCAGGATGTTCAAACCATGATGGCGTCGGTAGACGTTGGTCGATCTGTGGCTTTCGCCCAAGAGGGTGCAGGCGGTCGTGTTGAGGAAGAGGCCGGCGAGTCCATGGAAGATGGAATGGTCGACGAGGCGATGACAGACGATGAAGAAATGTCCGAAGACGACAGTATTATCGGACCTGTCGACGAAGAAGCTCTTTCGTTCAATGTCGATCCGCAGTCCTTTACGCCCTCCGAGTTAGAGCTATTGCAGCGTTTGTCTGAGCGACGGAATGTCATTGAGGCCCAAGCGCAAGAGCTCGAAACGCGCGAAGCGATGTTGCAAGCTGCGGAAGCCCGGATCGACGGTAAGATTTCCGAGCTGCAGCAGCTTGAACAGACACTGACAGCTTTGGTGGCCGAAGCGGATGAACAACAGAAAGCCAAAATCGGCCAACTGGTCCGTATTTACGGTGCAATGAAGCCAAAAGATGCGGCCCGTATATTCAATGATCTTGATATGCCAATCTTGTTGACCGTTGTTGAGAGCATGAAAGAAAGCAAAGTCGCGCCAATTCTCTCGAATATGGATTCCAATAAAGCGACCGCCGTGACAGAAGCGCTTTCCGTGCGGAAGATCATCCCTGGATTAGAAGGCGATCCCCAGGGATAACCCCAGGTGTGGCGTGAGCTTGTCTCGTCGCAAATTGGCTTAAGGCGCGGAATATAAACACAAATTCCAATCTGACCCTGCCCATCATATTAACCGGTCGCTAACCAATGGCCCCTAACATGAACGATGCGGTCCGTCTGTCTGGATTAGACGAGGGAAGGCCGTGACGAACGACGCACACCATAAAACGGCTCTTGTGGTCGATGATCTTGAAGTTATGCGTCGTTCTGTTGCCAACCTTCTCCGCAAGCAGGGATTCAGTCCCGTGGATGAAGCGTCCTCGGTTTCTGAAGCTCTGGAAAAGACAGCGGAAGTCGGTGGGTACGATTTGGTTTTATCGGATTGGAATATGGATCCGAGGACCGGTTTGGACCTTCTGATATCGGTCCGTTCCGACGTGACTTACGAAAACACAATTTTCGTATTGATGACGGCGGAGCCAACGGACGAGAAACGAGCAGCGGCCGAAGCTGCTGGGGTCTCGGGATTTCTGGTCAAACCCTTTGGGGCTGAGACCTTGGTTTCTGAGATTGAAAAGTTCTTCGGTATGGAGTGAGCGGGTTCGCTTGTGAATCCGCGGGGAGAAAGGCAGAGATGCGATGGCGTTGCGAGGCATACTAGGACCTCCGTTGCCGATGATGTTAACGCCCGCCGCAGAGAGTCGGCGCGGTGACCAGTCGCTATGGCTGTTTCTGTCTCTTTATCTTCTTCTGTTTGCGTTTTTTATCGTTTTGAACAGTTTTTCAACGTTCGATACTGGACGACGTGACGCCGTCATAAACAGTGTTCTAGACGCCTTTGCGCAAGTCGTTGGCCCAGGTTTGGAAGAGGACTTAGGTGGTACGACCGGCAACCAGTTCCAAGCGCGCCGATTTCAGGACGCAGTAACAGACATTTTTGAAGCGGCTATTCCGCTTGCTGCCCTTAAGGTTGTAACACCGGGCACGCGGATGGAGGTCGATGTTCCCGCACCCGTTTTCTTTTCAGATGGCAGTGTCGTGGTGCGTGAACCGTTGCCTATGCTTGATCGCATTGTTGCGACTGTCAGTTCTCCGCCGGACGGTATTAGGTATGAGCTTGCCATAGTTGCTCAGGTGACTGGTGAAGCAGCTCAGCCCTTGCCGACAGATATGACATCAGATCTTGCCCGGGTCGGCAATATTGCGCGCGCGCTGGGTGTAAAGGGTATGCCGCCCGGCACGATATCGATTGGTATGGACCGCGGCGATCCGAGGTTCTTCAGGTTAATCTTTTATGCGATTGACGATGGCTCTCGCGTTTCATCGACGACGCCTTTCCCAAGCGGGGTAGCGCAATGAACCCGATGGAATTGCGTTTTACTGCGCCGAACTCTGGCGGTCAGTTGGGCATCGAGGACACTTCCACGGATTCCTCTGATCGTTTGGCGTCATCAAGCAGGGCATCGCAGGTTTGGTTGCTCACATTCACCGACTTGGTCTTGTTACTTCTTACATTCTTTATTTTGCTTTTTGCGATGTCGGACATAGATCTTGGACGCTATGGCGCGCTGTCGCGGTCGACGGGTATGGCGCTTTCTGAACCGATGCTCGCCGAAACGCAAACGCCGACCTCAGACTTTACGATTCCTCAGCGCGAACTTCGCCCAGCCGAAGATCTCGGCTTTCTACGCGCGGTCGTTACCCAGGCGCTTTTGCGTGAGGCCAGATTCGGCACAGTTGCAACGCGTCTCACGGATGAGTACCTAGTTCTCTCTTTGCCAGGGTCACTCTTATTTGCGCCAGGGTCGGCATTGATCGGCGAAGAGGCAAATGCGGCAGTGTTTGATTTGGCAGGACTGTTGAGTGTTCTGGAGAACGAAATCGCAGTGACTGGCCACGTCGGTCCATCCGAGATCGGAGATGTCCCGTTTCTTTCGGCCTGGGAGTTGTCTCTCGCTAGAGCCGTGGGAGTATCGCAGGCATTGCGCCAATCTGGGTATGTTGGGCCAATGACGGTGTTTGGTCGAGCCGATACGGATTACCAAACCAGGTCCACTAATCTGCCCGAACTGGCGCGTGGTGCTCTAGCCGCTGCTGCTGATCGGGTTGATATTGTCATATTTCCCCATAAGTCAGGGGGTGTAGACTAGAATCATGAACCTGATTGGAACCATAGCGCAATTGTTAGCCCGCACCGCCCTCGCGGTGATGGTCACGGTTGCTCTCGGCCAGGCCGCATTTGCTGCGCCTGTGCGCGTGGTCGATCGTGACGGTTACGGTCGTATCGTATTCGATTGGCCGGCACCTGTGCGCTACGCAGCAAACGTAATCGGCGGGCAGTTGGTTTTGCAGTTTGATCGCCCGGTGACTGGCAACATCGGCCTCGCTGCCTCAAGCTTGCCGGGGTATTTGCGGGACGGAAGAATTAGTCCTGACCGGCTAACTGTTACGTTCCCCCTTACCAACACATTCCAGATGCGAGCGATCACTGTTGGCACGGCGGTTGTTGTAGATCTATTTGGGGCACAGCCCTTGCGACAGGCAGCCGCGCAGCCGGCAACGGTGCCCCCAACACCATCGGTGATATCTTTGCCTACTCAGGCGCCGACACTAGCGCCTTCGGCGGTGACCGTACGAAATGGGCGTCACCCTGATTATGCGCGTGTGGTGTTTGATTGGCCTACCGCTGTTCCGTATCGTGTGCAGCGCCAGGGAGACCGAGTCACTATTGTTTTCGAGCGCCCCTCGACCCTTTCTGTTGATGCTTTACGTCGAGGCCTTCCTGTCGAGTTACGTTCCGCTACGTTGTCAACAACGGGCAACGAAACAATCGTCAGCTTACCGGCGCCCGCGGATCAAGAGTTGCGTCATTTTGTCAACGGCAACAGCATAGTCGTCGACTTGTTGTCCTCAGGTGCTGTGATTGCGGCGCAGCCGAACAATACTGATGTACCCTCTACTGAACCGCCCGCTCAAGTGGCGCAGACGGCAACCGAACAGGCAGCGCCAGCGACGCTGACCCAAGCTATTCGACCATCCGGTGCCATTCCTGTGGCGCTGCTTGGAGAACTAAGTATCCCGATACCGCCGCCGGGCAAGCCACAAGTTCCAGACGTTGCGTCAGGTCCTGGAGCGCGTGCAGTTGCGCCGCCAGTTGTCGCCAGCGTTAGTAGCGCCCCGACGATGCAGTCTGCGGGTTTGGCTGAAGATATGGCCCCCGCTGGTGCCGGGGCCCGGGACGTAAGTCTTGTTATTCCTTGGACGGAGCCCGCTGCTGCGGCAATCTTCCGTCGGGCCGGGTTCCTCTGGGCGATCTTTGATCGGTATCAACAGGTTGATGTTGATGCATTGGCTCGTGTAGGCGCGCCATATGTGACCTATGTGGAACAATTGCCTTACCGTAACAACACCATATTGCGGATGGTAACCCAGCCAGGGCTCAACCCCTTTGTAAGGCGAGAAGGTCTCGCCTGGATCATAGATTTTCGGGCCATGCCGATGCGTCCGACGCGTGCGATTGAGACGCGGCCTCAGTTCGATCGGACCGACCCAAACTTATTCTTACCGATTACAGAAGCCGGGCGAACGGTGGCTGTAGAAGATCCTGAAGTCGGGGACATGTTTTTGGCGGTTCCTGTCATTCCGTTAGGATACGGAATTTTTCCAGATCGTAGTTACCCTGACTTTGACATGCCGTCGACCGCACAGGGCGTCGTTGTTGTGCCCAAATCAGACGGTGTCCGTGCTCAGGCCTCGCGTATTGGCATCGATGTAGATGTCGACGGCGGTATGGCTGTTTCAAGCCAAGCCTTGGTTGGCGGCGACGTCATTATCCCGTTCGAGTCAGCTGAGCAGTTGCAACGCATCCTTAATTTGGGTGATTGGCAAATCGGCAATGAAGCTGACTTTAACCGCAACAAGCAGGCGTTGCAGTTTGCACTTGGCGACGAGCGTGAAGAAGTCCGCGAGGAAGCCCGCTATCGGCTCGCACGATACCAATTCGTCAACGGCTTCTTCCCTGAAACCCTGGCGATCTTGCGGATCATGCAGGACAACGCTGCCGACATCGAAGATGCGGGCTCGTTCCGTGCGCTACGTGGCGCGACCAACTTGATGATGCGACGTTATGAAGATGCGATTGAGGACTTTAACCACTATTCGTTATCGAACGAAGATGATGCGCGGTTCTGGATGGCGATCGCTAAGGCCCAAATCGCCGATCCGAGCCTTGAGGCGGAGACCATTATCAAGACTGGCTCAGTGATTGAGACCTATCCCCGGAGGATCAAAATTCCACTAGCGATTATGGCCGCCGAGGCAACCATAGACGCCGGTGATGACTTCGGAGCGCAAGGCTTTCTCGATATGATTCGGCGGGAGACCCCCCGGCCCAACGAGCTCGCTGCGATCGCCTATCTAGATGGCAAGTTGAATACTAAAATTGGCGAACTTCAGTTGGCTTTAGAGCAATACAAAATAGCTGAAGAAAGTCAGAGCCGTTACTATCAGACCCTGGCTGCCCGTGAACGCAATGAGTTAGAGCGTCAACTTGGCAACATTACTACGGCCGAGCTCATCGAGAATCTGGAGAGCTTGCGGTACCGGTGGAGAGGCGATGAGATTGAATTAAGCATCCTTCATCGTCTGGCCGATCTCTATATAGACCAAGACAACTATGGTGATGCGCTTCGCACACTGAAACTCGCTGCATCTTATTTCCGCGACGACCCGGGAGTTGAGCAGGTGGCGCTCCGGATGAATGTCGTATTTGAGGAGCTGTTCATCAATGGCGCGGCGGACGACCTCTCTCCGATCACAGCGATCGCACTTTTTGACGAGTTTAGCGACCTATTGCCGCCCGGCCGTCGTGGCGATGAGATGATTCGCAAGTTGGCTGATCGATTGGTATCTGTCGACTTACTCGAGCAGGCGGCTCTTCTCCTAGAACGGCAGGTGGAGTTCCGACTTGCAGGCCCAGATCAGGCTCGTGTTGGCGGCCGCTTGGCGCTTGTTCATCTGCTAAATCGGCAGCCTGACAAGGCGCTGCAGGTGCTCCAGGACACGGCTTCAGGCCAGCTGACGCGAGAACTTCAGGCCAGCAGACGTCGTTTGCAGGCCCGTGCACTTACGGAACTCAATCGATCTGATGAAGCGATTGTGCTGCTCGGGGCAGACATGAGCCCTGAATCGAAACAACTCCGAGCCGAAATTTACTGGCGAAGCCAGAATTGGCCAGCGGCCGCGAATGCGATTGCTGAAATGGTGCCGGCTGCCGATCGGAATCTAGCTCTTGATGACGCTCAGGCCCGTTTGGTTCTTGATTGGGCCACGGCATTGACCCTGGCCGGCGATGACCGAACAGCCACACGGGTGCGGCAACGGTACCTGGCTGCAATGGAGCGCACACCTTTCGCCGATGCGTTTGATCTCATAACGACACCCCGAGAGCGTGGCTTAGTCGACTATCGTACGGTGCGCTCTCAGATCGAACAGGCTGAAGACTTCCAGTCCTTCCTCGTCGAGTATGAAGAAATGATCGGTGAAGAAACGCTGTCGAGTGCAATTAATTAAGTGATCGACGACCTGTAGCGCTAGGTGTCCATGCCTTGCGTATGCCAGCCACCATCAACATGCATGGTTTCCCCGGTGATGTAAGTGCTGGCGTCAGTCGCCAAAAAGAGCGCTGCCGCTGCGACTTCATAAGTTTCCCCATGGCGTTTCAAAATTAGCCGTTTTAGCCGGCGTTCACGGCCTTGGGGGTCGGACGTCAAAGTGTGTTTGTTCATATCGGTAAGGATGTAGCCGGGAGCAATATTGTTGACGCGAATGCTGTGCGGCCCGTAATCCATCGCCATGGCGCGAGTGAGTTGTTCTAATCCGCCCTTGGAAGCAGCATATCCGGCGAGGCCAGAGAAACCGCGCACGCCGCCGATCGACGTAATGTTGATTATCGAGCCTCCGTTTCCAGCTTCAACCATTTGATCACCCGCAGCGATACTGCAGGCGTATGCCGCGCGCAGGTTGGTCTCGATTTGTTCGTCGAAGGCCGGTAAACGGTCGTCATCCTTTTGTATCGGGACGAACATGCCCGCGTTGTTCACCAGGCAATCCACTCGGCCGTGATCTGCCAAGGCGGCCCGACAGACCGCCCTGAAGGAATCAGAATCGTTGATGTCGCAGGACGTGTAGGTAACGCCAGATGCAGGTTGTGCATCAGGATTGCTCGAGCGACCGATGCCAACAACGTGTGCGCCGGCCTCTGCGAATGTATCGGCTATTGCGGCACCGATTCCGCGTGACGCGCCGGTTACGATAGCTACACGACCATCAAGAGAAAAAAGAGACTGATATTGAGGTGCCACGATGCCGCTTCCAATATTGGGAATTGAGAACGGTATTGGGGCAGGGGCCCGCTGCTGCTGTCAAGCCATCCTGTTGACGTGAGTTGCTTGGTTAGATGGGGCCACCAAAGCTCTGAACCAGGCTCCCGACTAGGACGTACCAGCCATCTACAAGCACGAAAAAGATTAGCTTAAAGGGCAGGGCGATCATCATCGGCGGCAGCATCATCATGCCCATCGACATCAACACGGAAGCGATCACCATATCAATAATAATGAAAGGCACATAAATCAGGAACCCGATTTCAAAAGCACGGCGCAGCTCCGAAATCATAAACGCTGGAACAAGCGCTTCGAGGGGTGTGTCTTCTGGCGTGGCTACAGGCCCGGAATTCGACATATCGAGAAAAAGAGATAAGTCCTTGTCCCGAACGTGGCGCATCATGAACGTATGAAATGGGGTAACTGTCTGCTCAAATGCCGCAACTTCGTCGATCTGTCCATCGATGAAGGGGCCTACACCAGTCTCCCAGGCAGCCTTAAATGTGGGTGCCATTATGAAGGCCGTCATGAACATGGCGAGTGACATAATGACAATATTGGGTGGTGACGTATTGGTTCCGAGGGCGCGGCGTAGGATGGACAATACGACGACCACACGGGTGAATCCGGTCACCATCAGCAAAATAGCGGGGGCAACCGAAAGTACTGTAAGGGCCAGTAGCAACTGAACAATCTGGCCCGTGGCCGACCCAGATTCTGTGTCAAAATCAAAATTGACGATTTGTGCGGCGGCCTCAGTCGGGGCGAGAGATATCAATGCACCGAGAAGAAGGGCGTATAGGGCGACCTGTTTGCCGTGTTTCTTGCCGTTTAATAGAGAAGGGATGACGCGGGCCATATCCACACTTCCTAAAGTTAACTCTGTTGTGTCGCTGTAACGCTATGGGCTTGGTCAGGCCTAGCCGCGATGCCGTGTTCAACGATAAAGCTATCGCCAGGTCCAATGAGCAGGAGATGTTCAACGTCGTCGCGTTTCACCAAGACGAGGCGATGACGGGAATCAACTGTCGCGGACTCAATTGTCGTCAGTCTTTTTTTCCGGCCCAGGGTGCTTCGTGCACCGTCACCCAGGCCGTACCGGCGGAGCAGCCAGGTCAGCGCCATAATTAGGCCTAGAACGAGGATAAGAGCCAGTCCTGCCTGAAGGTACATCATCGTGCCCATAGCTATTACGCCGCCCCTGAGCTACGGCCGTAGGCGGACGCAGCTGCGCTCGGTGCCGTTTCATTTTGCAGGTTCGGGAGGTCACCAAATCGAGTTGCTAGCTGCTCGGCTAGGGTATCGAGGTTTGAGATGACACGTTCGAGATCGGGCAGTAAGTCGCGGCTGGTCTGGCCCTCAAGGGCCACTGCAGCATCACAGGCTTCGTGGGTTCGGCCTTCTAGGGCGCTAAGGTCAATCAGGCGTCCTTCGCCTATCAAGCGGCCAGCTGCAACGATAAGAGACTCGATCTTAGTAAGTTCGGATCTTATATCCGACGCGGTCCATGCCCTGGGATTACTCATGCCAGGCTCCCAGACCCTCGGGTGCGGCTGAGCCGTTGGCTTTGTATAAATAGGTCAGTACTTCGGCAACGGCTGTAAAGGCATCAGTGGGAATCGGGCTGTCGATGTCTACTGCGGCTAGGATTTGCACCAGATCCGAGTCTTCTCTGACCCGGACGTCGTTGGCGAAGGCGAGTTCCAGTATTTTCTCAGCCATTAATCCGCGACCGGTGGCGACAACCTTAGGCGCCGTGTCGATCTGTTCTTCTAAGGCAATTGCAATGGTGCTCGGGGGTTCTTGGTCAGGTGTACCCGAATTTACCGAGTCGTCGTCTTTTGGCGGTTGAGAGGTCACAGATACTGTCCTTCGCGTAGGCCAAGCGTTTTGGGCCTTTGGGTAGGCAAAATTTGCCTGATAGCCTTTAAGAAACGTTTAAATATGCGGTCTCAATTCCGCGCTATTTCCGTATGAAATTGGCAGAAAACTGCGATTCATTGATTCTTAAGATTCAACCGCCAATCTGCTCAGCGGTAAGGGCCGCTCCGCCCAGCAGGAGCAAACGCCGCAGGGCACCGGAATGATTGGAAACCAACGAGTTTCCGAGGTCCGGAGAAGACAAAACAGGTTTCAGGCAGGGACATATGCCGGAAAACCTGGGGATCGGGATTATGGACGTCGGGAACCTTAAGCTGTTCCAAATGGCTGTTACGAAAATGGACTGGGCTTCTCAACGCCAGAAGCTCTTGTCGCAGAACGTCGTCAACGCCAACACGCCTGATTACAAGCCTCAGGACCTTAAAGAAATCAATTTCAAACAGGTGATGCGTAAAGCGGCACCTGTGAACGTTGTTCGCACAGATCCGAATCACGCTCGCGGCACTCTCCCTGAGCGGGATCCGTTTCGTAATCGAGAAGTGCGTAGAAACTTCGAAGCATCGCCAGACGGCAACAAGGTGATCCTTGAAGAACAAATGCAAAAGGTTGGCGATACGCGCGGCGACTACAACATGGCGATTACACTGATGCAATCGCACATGAAGATGCTGAAAATCGCGCTTGGCAAAGGGAACTAGGTGACGCGTTATGGATAATCTCAGCGCTAGTTCAAAGATTGCTGCCCATGGCATGAAAGCTCAGGCCACTCGCCTGCGGGTCATTTCAGAAAACCTCGCGAACGTAAACTCGACATCGGAAGTGCCTGGTGGTGAGCCGTATCGCCGCAAACTCCTCACGTTTCGCAACGCCCTAGACCGGCAACTTGAAGCGAATACGGTTAAGGTCAAGCGAATCTATGACGACAAATCTGAGCTTGGCGTGCGCTACGACCCTGCGCACCCGGCTGCAGATGCCAACGGATATGTGCTGACGCCGAATGTCAATCCGCTCATAGAGATGATGGATATGCGCGAAGCCCAACGTTCCTACGAAGCCAATATGAATGTGATTTCCACGTCGCGGCAAATGCTTGCCAAGACATTAGAACTTCTGCGCTAGGCCGAGACTGGGATGTATCCGCCATTGAAAGAGCGGAGCATCCAACTGGCAATACAAATAACAACAGGTAACCCCGGAGGGGATCATGGCAATGGATTTTAACACAGCAATTAGTGCGTATCGGGAAGCCGCTGGCGCTATTCGAGAGGCTGGAACTACTGGGAATGCTGCGGCGCTGGGTAATCCGGATGGTCCGTCGTTCGTGAATATGGTGACTGATTCTCTGCAAAATGCAGTTGAAACTGGCAAGCAGGCTGAACAGGTTTCGATGGCTAAAATCGCGGGTCAAGCGAGCACCATGGATGTGGTGACTGCGGTCGCGAATGCGCAGCACAGCTTGGAAACTGTTGTCGCCGTGCGCGATAAGGTTTTGCAAGCGTATCAAGAAATTCTACGGATGCCGATTTAACGGATATTCCGAATTAAGTCTTATAGGGTTACGAGCAGAATGGATGAATTACAGGTCATCGATCTTGGTAGAGACGCGGTCTGGACCATGCTCAAGGTTTCGGGTCCTATTTTGCTTGTCGGCCTTGCCGTTGGTCTCTCGATCTCTGTGTTCCAGACACTGACACATATTCAGGAAATGACACTCACGTTCATTCCGAAGATTGTTGCTGTGTTTACATCGCTAATTCTCTTTATGCCATGGATGCTGACCCAACTTAACGAGTTCATGATGCGTGTCATGGACAAGATTATAAGTCTCCCCTAGTCGTGCTTGACGCAATAGGCGTTGACATCCACGTGGCCGCGAGATGAGACGCAACAATGCTTAGCGACTTACTCGCCCTCAATGTTTTTCATTTTCTACTGATATTCGCCCGGCTATCTGTTGTCTTTCTATTGATGCCGGGAGTTTCGGCGGCCTATGTGCCAACGAGATTGAGGCTCATGCTCGCGATGCTGGTGACGTTGTTGAGCCTTCCTCTAGTACAGGGCTATCTGCCAGAGCAGCCCGAAACGGCTGCGGAGCTTGTAAAGCTCTTATTCTTCGAAGTTTTTGTTGGTGCATTCATAGGGGCTATTATCCAGAGTGTTATGGCCGCGCTGAACCTGGCGGGCCTTATCATCAGTCGGTCCAATGGATTGATGAACGCTTTCGTACAAGACCCAGTTAGCAACGCTCAAAGTGCAGTTGTTATTGGGTTTCTCAACATTATGGTTGTGGTCCTCATATTCTCCACAGGTCTGCACGGCTTCATGATCATGGCGATTGTTGATAGTTATTCGATGATCGCGCCCAACGAACCGATCTTGATGGGCGATATGCTGAATATGGTTGCGTCGGTCTTAAACGATTCTTTCTATGTCGGTGTACGTATCGCCTCTCCATTTCTCGTCTATGCGTTGGTATTCCAGGTAACCATGGGAATCATGGCCCGCTTGTCGCCGCAAATGAATATCTTCTTTGTCGCCTTACCCGTGCAATTGATGCTCGGTTTCGTTCTTCTTACCGTCGCTTTGCCTGCCATGATGCTGGTCTTTTTGAACTACTTTGATAGCAACCTTCATGCCCTTCTCATGCCGGGAGTGAACGGTGTCTGACGATAAAGACTCCAAAACAGAGGACCCCACTGCAAAGAAAAAGGGGAAAGCGCGTACTGATGGGGACGTTCCTCAGTCGCAGGAAATCAAGAGCTTTGCGATGCTGTTGGCTGGGCTCATCGTCATGTCCACGCTCGCGCCGTCCATCGCTCGAGACTTGGCCGACTTTCTCAAGGTGTTTTTGGCTCAGCCACACACGATCATACTCGGTAATGAGGGGCTAAGAGTCCTCGTCGTGGAGGTTGCACTTAGCGTCGCAACCATCCTGGCGTTCCCGATGGCAATCTTTATGTTCGCCGCGATTATATCGGGTCTCGCAGTGAACGGTTTTCTTTGGACGCCCAAGAAATTGAGACCAAAGCTTTCGTCTCTAAGCCCGATTCAAGGGGCGAAACGCTTCTTTTCATCACAGACCCTTGTTGAAGCCCTCAAGGGCATTCTTAAAATGATCGTCGTCGCCGTGATGGTCGCCTTTCTCGTCATTCCAATGTTTCGCCATCCAGATCAATTGGTTGACCGCGATCTGATGCTTACACTAGGTGAAATTCACTGGCTAATCGTTTTGGTTTTGACTCTGGTCGTGTTGGTGATGTCGATCATTGCGCTGGCGGACCTGACTTATCAGCGCTGGCACCACAACGAAAAACTTAAGATGACCAAGCAAGAGGTCAAAGACGAACACAAGGAACAAGAGGGCGACCCGAAGATAAAGAGTCGCATCAGAGCACTACGAATGGAGCGTCATCGTCAGCGTATGATGGCGGCGGTGCCGAGTGCCAGTGTCGTCATTACTAACCCGACGCACTACGCCATCGCACTGTCTTACGATATGGATGATATGCACGCACCTGTTCTCGTCGCGAAGGGGGTCGATTACCTAGCCCGTCGCATTCGTCAGATTGCAGAAGACAACGATGTTCCATTAGTGGAGAACCCACCGTTAGCGCGGGCGCTATATGCCTCGGTTGAGGTTGATCAGGAAATCCCCCCAGAGCACTATAAGGCGGTCGCCGAAATTATCGGATACGTCATGCAGGTCAACGGGCAGGGTCAGGTTGCAAACTAAGCTTCGGTCTTTAATAGCACTGATCCTGAGTGCGTTGGTGCTTGCTGGACTGGGATCAAATATCGCTTTTGAGGCTGTGCCTTGGTTGTGGGCCATTGTAGGTGGCGGAATTCTTTGGCTTGTGGCCGTCGCTTTGATTTGGTCTGTGCTGTCACAGCCTCCGACCGAGCGCCAAAGTCTGGACGCCATGACAGCTATATTTGACGCTGCGCCAGGACCTCGGTTCGTAACGCAAGCTGACGGGGCTGTCGTTTACGCAAATCTGGCTGGGGCTGATTGGCTCAATGGGGAGATGCCGCTTGACCGGCTCGCGGCTCTTGCCGCGCGTGAGTACGACGGAGACGAGTTTGTCGCACGACTGGGTCTTGCCGCTAGCGCAGGCCTATCAGACCAAGTTGAAATACCGTTGGGCGGCGAGATGCCAGAACCTGACTGGTTCCAGGTGTCGATCCGCCCTCTAGAGTCACTCCCCAATTTTCTTGTTTGGTCACTTGAAGACATAACAGCGCGTAAGGCGATCAACGATATATTGAGTCAAGAACGCCAAGATCTTGCTGACTTTCTCGATTTCATGCCCACCGGTGTGTATTCAGTCGATGTCGAGGGGGCATTCCACTATGTAAACCAGCGTTTTGCAGAGTGGCTCGGGCGTACGCCAGAAGCACTCATTGATATGACTTTGGATGATGTTCTTGCTGGAGCTTCGCGTCCCGAGCCTGACGGAGAATGGCAGGGTAGGGTCAGATTCCAGACGGCTGCGGGTGACTCAATTGACACCTTGGTTTTTCAGAGCACTTACGATGATGCGGGCGTAACGCGCACGCTCTCTCTCGTCATGCGTGATGTCAAATCCGAAGTTGAACAATCAGACGGCCCAGGTCGGACTGGGTTTCGTGTTTTATTCGACTCCGCTCCAGTGGCCATCGCCATCACAGAACCAGACGGATCAGTGACGGATTGCAATCAAGCCTTTGCAACATTGGTAAATCGGAATCGTGATGCACTGATTGGAGACGCGTTATCTGAATTCCTAATTGAAGATGACCGCCGCGCGCTTCGGGGTGAGTTCGAACGCGTCATCACAGGCTCGTCTGAAAGTTCTCAGGTTGATGTGCGTCTTGCAGGAGGCAAACTTGGTGAAAGTGCCGTGCAGGCCTCTGTTTTCCTCGGCCCCTTGTCAGGACCAGTAGCGGCAGCCGCAGGAGAAGTCGAAGGGGCTGTCGTGCACGTCATTGATACTACGGAGCAGAAGAGCCTCGAGGTTCAATTTGCGCAGGCACAAAAGATGCAAGCCATGGGGCAGCTTGCGGGGGGCGTTGCTCACGATTTCAATAATCTTCTCACTGCAATGATCGGGTTTTGTGATTTGCTCTTGCAGCGCCATGCCGCTGGGGATCCATCATTCGCGGATATCATGCAAATTAAACAGAACGCGAACCGCGCCGCCAATCTTGTTCGGCAGCTTCTTGCGTTCTCTAGAAAGCAACCGCTTCAACCAAAAGAACTTAATTGTACTGACCACCTAACAGAATTGTCTCACTTGTTAACTCGGCTTATCGGTGAATCCATTGAGTTTAAGTTGGTGCACGGCAGGGATTTAGGGGCGGTTCGGGTTGATCCAGGACAATTCGACCAGATCATTATTAACTTAGCTGTTAATGCGCGCGACGCGATGGCCGGCGGCGGAACATTGACAATCGCAACCGACACCAAAATATTCGAACACCCTACGCAATTGGGAGCGGAGCAAGTGCCCGCCGGCCGATACGTAACGATTTCCGTTACGGACACTGGAAAGGGGATCGCACGAGAGGATCTCGGCAGAATCTTTGAGCCATTTTTCTCTACGAAGCAGGAAACACCGGGGGCTGGGACAGGTTTGGGTTTAGCGACGGTCTACGGGATCGTACGCCAAACCGGAGGCTTCATTCTCGTTACTTCAGCGCCCGGGGAAGGCGCCAAGTTTACGATTTACTTGCCGCGGCTTGAACCCGAGACGGATGAGATTAGCGCTCCTAAGGGTTCGGACGGACAAGACGGTGCTGTGCAGACTGATGCGGACGAAGACCCTGTCGCGTTGGCCGGCAAAATTGGCGCTGCGCTCGCTAAGAGCCCGAGTAAGGGTGACCTTTCCGGAACTGGTTCAATTCTGTTAGTCGAAGACGAAGATGCGGTTCGCGTATTCGCGGCCCGTGCCCTAAAGAACAAAGGTTACAGTGTTCTTGAAGCCCGCACTGGGGAGCAAGCGATGGATATGCTTCATGATGCGGATGACCTGGATCTCCTTATCACCGATATGATGATGCCGGGAATGGATGGAGGAACGCTCGCGCGATTTGTAAAAGTTGAACGTCCTGAAGTTCGAGTTATCCTCATTTCTGGATATTCCGAGGAAGTAGCGAGGGGTGATGTTTTAGACAGCCCCGATATTCATTTCCTGCCCAAGCCGTTCAGTCTCGGCCAGCTGGCAAGTAAAGTGAAAGACGTCTTGGCACTTCCTGTGGATTCCTAAATCCATCGATGCGTGGGTCTAGTGAGTTCTCTTAATCTCGTTGCTTAGGCGTCAAGCCGAATCCCGCTTATCTATATCATTGTTTTTATTAGATTTTTCCATTTTGTTCCATTATTGTTCTTTTTACTGGACAATGAGAACAAAACACGTACATTACTCTCCATTGCACAGGCTCAACGAGCGCACTAAACACGGAGGGACGCAAACATGGCTGAAGCAAATCTTAGAGTGGTGGAGAACAAAGGCGCGATGGATAAAACCAAGGCTCTCGATGCTGCCCTTTCGCAGATTGAGCGGGCGCACGGCAAAGGGTCGATCATGCGGCTTGGCCAGCGTGATACTGCCGTAGATATTGAATCCATCCCAACCGGTTGCCTTAGTTTAGATTTGGCCCTGGGTATTGGCGGCCTTCCTCGAGGCCGGGTTATTGAAATCTATGGCCCGGAGAGTTCTGGGAAAACGACCCTCGCATTGCACGTCATTGCTGAAGCGCAGAAGCTGGGTGGCGCATGCGCATTCGTTGATGCTGAGCACGCCCTTGACCCTGGTTATGCCCGTAAGCTTGGTGTTGATCTCGATGATCTGTTGATTTCCCAACCCGACGCCGGTGAGCAGGCCTTGGAGATTTCTGACACTCTGGTTCGCTCAGGTGCCATTGACGTACTGGTTGTTGACTCAGTTGCCGCGTTAACTCCACGAGCCGAACTAGAAGGTGAGATGGGGGATCACCATGTTGGGTTGCAGGCTCGTTTGATGAGCCAAGCCTTGCGCAAGTTGACCGCGTCTGTCGCCAAGTCAAACACCATGATTATTTTCATTAATCAGATTCGTATGAAAATTGGCGTGATGTTCGGTAATCCCGAAACTACCACAGGCGGTAATGCGCTTAAGTTTTATTCATCTGTCCGCTTAGATATCCGCCGCATCGGTCAAATTAAGGATCGTGATGAAGTGGTGGGCAACCAAACTCGCATTAAAGTCGTAAAGAATAAGGTCGCACCTCCGTTCAAGCAGGTTGAATTTGATATCATGTACGGCGAAGGCGTCTCGAAGATGGGCGAGCTTCTTGATCTGGGCGTTAAAGCTGGGATTGTCGAGAAGTCAGGGTCTTGGTTCTCGTGTAACTCAGAACGTATCGGCCAGGGCCGGGAGAACGCTAAGACCTTTCTGAGAGAGCACCCCGATATGGCGAATGAGATTGAGCGGCAAATTCGCGTCAATGCAGGTCTGATCGCAGACACCATGATTGGTGAGGAAAAGCCTGCTGATAAAGAAGATGAAGCGGAGGTTCCTGCCGCAGAATAAATTCCCCGATCCCCTCGGGCCTTTGCAGCGGCGGTGCTTCCCCTCAGCCCGCCGCTGCTTCTATTTCTAGCAATAGCTTCCCATTTCCCTTTGTTTTCTGTTCTGCTCCTTGCCAGCTACGAAGACTCAGTTAACATCTTATCTTTGGGCGTAGCTGGGTGCGCCAAAGCTGATTAGGGAAAGGTCTATTATGTCGTCTTATGATCGCGCGTATTACGTCAATTTGGTGGAGAAAGGCTACTTCGGTAACGTTGTCAAAGAGGATATTGCTGCTGCCTGCGCTTGTTTTACAGACGATGCGCAAGTCGTGATTTACCACGGTGACAATGAAGTCCGTCGGTTTTACGGAAGCCCCCAAGGTGATCAACTTCCCTTAGAGGCGTTCTATGACCATCTGCTTGGCAACTATGATGCTCTGTTTGAACATTTTGAACACACCATCGATTTAGAAGAGCAAAGGTGTGCTGCTAATTTCCTGGTCACCCTAACACCGAAACCCGGCTCAGATTACGAGGATACGGGACCTTTAACCCTGAACAATTCCAATTTCTTTCGCTGCAGGGATGGCAAAATCTTTTACATGGTCATTTACTATGCGAATCCGACATTGGGGGCAAAGCTAGGGACTCAGACGGCGAGTCCAACCGGCTTTCCCAAATCGGCCTGAGCAATTGCGATTTCTGGACAGTCCCTACGGGAACCGCTAAAAACCTCGCTTTCCAGCATTCATAAGGCTCATTAATCATTGGCTGAATGAGTGTGGGCTGATTAACAACCTTCTCCTTAACGACGGGCGCCATGGGTTCTACGAGCGATATTCGCGCAACTTTTTTGGATTACTTTGCGAGCAACGGCCATGAGCGCGTTGCGTCTAGCCCCCTTGTGCCGCGCAATGATCCGACATTGATGTTTACCAACGCTGGTATGGTCCAATTTAAGGACGTCTTTACCGGTAATGAATCGCGTCCCTATTCACGGGCAACGTCTTCGCAGAAATGTGTTCGCGCTGGCGGCAAACACAATGATTTAGACAATGTCGGCTATACTGTTCGGCACCACACCTTTTTTGAAATGTTGGGCAATTTTTCGTTCGGCGACTATTTCAAAGAAGAGGCGATCAAACTCGCCTGGGATCTGGTCACGCGTGAATACGGTCTCAAAACTGAGCGGCTTCTCGTTACGGTTCATTCTAGCGACGAGGAGGCAGCCGTTCTGTGGACCAAGATTGCTGGTTTGCCGGATGAGAAGATTATCCGCATTGCCACGTCAGATAACTTCTGGGCGATGGGTGAGACAGGCCCCTGCGGTCCATGTACTGAGATTTTCTACGACCATGGTGACCATATTCCTGGTGGCCCCCCTGGTTCGCCCAATGAGGATGGTGATCGTTTCGTTGAGATTTGGAATCTCGTCTTTATGCAGTATGAGCAAATCTCTGCGGAGGAACGGATAGATCTACCAAAACCGAGTGTTGATACAGGGATGGGGCTAGAGCGCACCGCCGCCATTCTTCAAGGCACGAATGACAACTACGCCATCGATCTCATGCGCTCGCTCATTGAAGCGACGGCGCAAGTAGCGGGCACTGACCCGGATGGCGATGATGCTGTTTCTCACCGTGTTATCGCAGACCACCTGAGGGCAACCGGATTTCTTATTGCTGATGGTGTTTTGCCTTCCAATGAGGGGCGCGGCTATGTCCTTCGTCGCATAATGCGCCGCGCTATGCGTCACGCTCACTTAATGGGCTGTAGCGATCCGTTGTTATGCAGATTGGTTCCGGCTTTGGTTGAGCAGATGGGCCAGCAGTATCCAGAGTTGGATCGCGCACAGTCATTGGTCACTGAAACGCTCCTCCTTGAGGAAACCCGCTTTAAGTCGATGCTTGATCGTGGCCTCAAACTACTGGACGAAGAAGCCAAAGACCTATCGTCTGGCGGCCAGTTATCCGGTGACGTGGCATTTAAGCTCTACGATACGTATGGTTTTCCGTTGGATTTAACTCAAGATGCGCTTAGACCCCGCGGCATAGACGTAGATACTAACGCCTTCGCATCGGCTATGGAGCGGCAAAAAGAAGAAGCACGCAAATCCTGGGCTGGCTCCGGCGATGCGGCCACGGATAAGGTCTGGTTTGATTTACGTGACAGCGCTGGAGCGTCAGACTTCCTTGGATACGCGACCGAAACGGCCCAAGGTAAAATAGTTGCTATCGTCGCTGAGGGGCTTCCCCAGCAAACAGTCAAAACTGGGCAGGAGATTGCTCTTCTTGCGAATCAGACTCCATTCTATGGTGAGTCGGGCGGACAGGTTGGTGATACGGGAACGATTGTCACGGCAAATGGGGCGACAATTACGATTTCGGATACGCAAAAGAAGCTCGATGCATTGCATGTTCATTTGGGCACGGTCACGACAGGAAACATCTCCGTTGGAGATGAGGCGACATTTACAGTTGATAGCAGCCGACGCAGTGCAATCCGCGGGAACCACTCCGCCACGCACCTCCTGCATGCTGCCCTACGGCAGACGTTAGGGGACCATGTCACGCAAAAAGGTTCTCTTGTCGCCGCTGATCGTCTTCGGTTTGATATCAGCCACCCAAAGCCAATTTCACACGAAGACGTTTTAGCGGTGGAAGCTATCGTCAATGATCAAATTCGTGCAAATGCGTCCGTTTCAACGCAGCTTATGGACCCCGAAGGTGCCATTCAGGCCGGGGCCATGGCCTTGTTCGGTGAAAAATATGGCGATGAAGTCCGCGTTGTTTCAATGGGTACGCAGAGTGAGGCAGATCAACATCAGTATTCTGTCGAACTGTGCGGTGGCACCCATGTTGGCCGCACTGGTGATATCGGTTTGTTCAAAGTCGTCGATGAATCAGCGGTAGCTTCGGGCGTTCGCCGCATCGAGGCGGTAACTGGGCCAGGGGCGGAAAAATGGGTCGGTGAGCAGCAGACATTGGTCGGGCAAACGGCTGAAGCCCTTAAAGTCGCCCCACGTGATATTCCAGATCGTGTCTCGGCTTTGCTTGAGGAACGAAGGAAACTCGAACGCGAAGTTACGGATTTGCGTAAAAAATTGGTGACGTCTGGTGGTGGTGGGGCCGCAAAATCTGAATCTAGGTCTGTCGGTGGAATAGCATTCTCTGGCCGTATTTTAGAAGGCGTACCGGCGAAAGACCTCAAGGGGTTAGCCGACGAAATCAAACAGTCGCTTGGCAGTGGCGTTGTTGCTCTACTTTCTGTGGACGACGGCAAGGCGTCGCTCGTCGTCAGCGTTAGCGAGGACCTCACAGACCGCCTTGATGCCGTCACCTTGGTACGGGCGGGATCAGCCGCTGTCGGGGGCAAGGGTGGGGGTGGTCGACCGGATATGGCGCAGGCTGGCGGTCCTAACGGTGATGACGCCTCAGCCGCACTGGAAGCCATAGAAGCAGAGCTCTCAGCCCAAGCTAGTACTTAAAACACTATATTTTACAGCATATTATGGGATTATTGCACCGCGACAATTTTATTGTTGCATCGCAATAATTTTCTTGACTTCGTGCTGAATTTCGCTATTTTATATCGCACTGCAGCATAGATAGTCGCTGCACATAAATTTGACGGAGCCGCGCTTGTTGAGATTGGTCGCGTTGGCCTGAACCGGCAAAACAATAAAAGACCGAAAAGGACACTCGATATGAAATCTTACGATGATGTGGTTGCTTTCAACCAAACCAACTTCGATGCCATTGTGACCAGCAGCACAATTTTTGCTAAAGGCTTCGAGCAGTTGACCAAGCAATATGTTGCTTTCGCAAGCGAAAGCTTTGAAGACGCCGTTGAAGCTGGCAAGAAAATCGTCACCGCCAAGACTGTTAACGAAGCTGTCGACATGCAGACCAAGATTGCTCAGAACGTTTGGGAAAAGGCTGTCGCAGAAGGCCAGAAGATGTCCGATCTTTCGACCGGAATTTTCAAGGAAGCCGCTGCGCCGATTTCTGATCGCGTCCAAGCGTCTGTAGACGTCGCGAACGATACGGCAAAGAAAGCCACCAAGGCGACAAAGAAGGCTGCTTAAACCTTCTCTTCTAGCTGACTAAAACGATTAGGAAGGCCCGGTTTGACCGGGCCTTTCGTCGTTATGGGGCCTTGAAACCGCAAAGTGCCAGGAATTCTCATGTTACACTTCCTTACAGATAAGCGTGTTTTTGACATATTGGCGATACTAGCGCCGGTTAAAATTGTGGACTGTTAAATGATGGAGACGTGCCTCCTTAGGTGGCGCGATCGCCTAGAAATCGGATGTGGAACAAATAATGAATGATGATGAAGTCCCATCGGGTGTCGTAAATCCGAGCGCTGAAATGGCCGAGACTCTCGGACTGAATAAGGCTCACCGCAGCTTCTTGCATCGCTATAAATGGTATCTTGGTGGTGGTATTGCTCTGATTGTATTCGGAATGGTTGGGTTAAGTACCGGTTCTGGTGCGCCAGATGTCAGTTTTCGAACAGCCCCTGTCACGCGCGGTGATTTGACAGTCACTGTTACAGCAACCGGAACGATTCAGCCGCTCAATCAAGTAGACGTCGGCGCTGAAATTTCCGGCCTTATCGAAGCTGTGAACGTTGATTTCAATGACCGTGTTTCTCTTGGCCAGACTTTAGCGGTCATGGATAAGGATCAATTGTCTGCCAGAGTTCGCCAGACCGAGGCTCAACTCATTTCAGCGCTGGCGAAAGTGGAGGAGGCGAAGGCAAGCGAATTCGAGGCGCGCAATAACCTAGAGCGCGCGGAAAGCCTCCACAAAAAAGGCAATGTTTCCGAACAGTCCTTAGACAATGCAAGCGCTGGTCACGCGCGAGCTATCGCGGTGCTGGCAAGCGTCAAAGCTCAGGTTACCGTCGCGGAAGCGAATTTGGCTGCCGATCAAACCAATCTTGCTAAGACGGATATTACTGCACCGATTGATGGCATTGTTCTTACCCGGCAGGTCGAACCCGGGCAGACCGTCGCAGCGTCACTTCAAACGCCGGTGTTGTTTACGTTGGCGGAAGACTTGTCGGCGATGAAGTTGGTCGTCGATATTGACGAAGCAGATATTGGGCAAGTCCGAGAAGGGCAGATCGCGACGTTCTCAGTTGATGCCTATGCTGGTCGTGTCTTTCCAGCGACAATAACGTCGGTTCGATTTGCACCCAAGAATGAGGGGGGCGTGGTTACGTATGAGGCGCTGTTATCTGTCAATAATAGTGATCTGGCGCTGCGACCAGGTATGACAGCAACGTCAACCATAACAACGGCGAACAGAAACGGTGCGGTCATGGTGCCTTATGCAGCATTACGTTTTACACCACCGATGCCCGCCGATGATGACGAACCAGCTGCTCGCAGAGGTGGCCCTCCAGGCTTAATGGGGATGATGATGCCGCGGTTCAATCGCAATCGCGGTGGCCGTCAAACTCCATTGCAAGTGGGGGCGCCAGGCCGTGTCTGGGTTATGGACGACGGCAGCCCACGCGCCATTCCTGTGGAGGTCGGACTCTTAGACGGTGAGCGTGCCGAGGTCATCGCCGACGGTATCGCTGAAGGCACTCAGGTTATTATCGGCATACAGGCGGCAGGTTAATGGCCGAGAGCGACCTTGCGACCAAAGCTCACGATGGCCCGGTCGTCGCCTTTGAGCATGTTGCCAAGGTCTATGGCGATGGTGAAATGGCCGTTCGTGCCCTGGACGACGTGACTTTCGATATTTATCCAGGAGAGTTCGTCGCCGTCATGGGATCCAGTGGATCCGGTAAGTCGACCACAATGAATATCCTCGGCTGTCTGGATACGCCAACTCATGGTCGATATTTGTTCAAGGGTGTCGATGTTAAGACACTGACGCGAGATCAGCGGGCTCTATTGAGGCGGCACTATCTCGGTTTCGTATTCCAGGGTTTTAACCTGCTATCGCGAACGACGGCGCTCGAGAACCTTGAGCTTCCACTTATTTACCGCCGTATCTCAAAAGCTGATCGCCGAGATATGGCGATGGAGGCGCTTCACGCCGTGGGCCTCGAAAATCGTGAGCACCACACAGCTGCTGAATTGTCTGGCGGGCAGCAGCAGCGGGTGGCCATTGCAAGAGCCATGGTGACTAGCCCCTCACTCTTGCTAGCTGATGAGCCGACTGGAAACTTAGATACGGCCCGGAGTCAGGAAATAATGGAGCTTCTCGCCCGGTTAAACTCTGAGGACGGGCTAACCATTGTACTGGTAACCCATGAGGAAGAGATGGCGGCATTCGCTGGTCGTCGACTTGAGTTCCGTGACGGTAACATTGTTCACGAATCAAAATCCCAAGCAGCTTAGGGGGAGCTCATGATCGGCAACATTTTACTGCTGTCTATGAGGGAAATACGGCGCAACGTGCTGCGCTCTATTCTCACGACATTGGGGATCGTCATCGGCGTTGCTGCGGTGATTGTTGTTGTCACCCTGGGTGCAGGCACCAAAGCACAAGTTCAAACCGAGATATCCAAGCTCGGCAGCACGATGCTAACTGTGTTTCCTGGCCAGCGCCGAATGCGTGGCGCGGCGCAATCAGCGCCACCGTTTGAGATCGAAGATGTCCATGCACTTCGCCGTGAGACTGTGATGCTTTCGAGCGTCGCCCCGATGTCCATTCAGCGCCAAATGGTAGTCTTTGGTAACGGAAACCGACGGTCGCAGGTGGTGGGTACGGACCGTGAGTTTGTGAACGTGCGGAATTGGGACTTGGCCGCCGGGCGATTATTTTCGGCAGCAGAAGAACAAACCGGAAAGTCGGTCTGTATCATCGGCCAAACAGTCAAAACAGAACTCTTTAAGGACGAGCCCTACATGGGCAACGTGTTGCGCATCGGCAAAGCCTCATGTGAGGTCATTGGCCTACTCGAGCCAAAAGGGCAGGTCATGTTTTCCGGAGATCAGGACGATGTCGTTGTCGTTCCGATCAAGTACTTTCAGCGCCGAATCGCCGGAAATACCAATGTCGATCAGATCTATGTCTCGGCGCTTGATGACTCTTTGGTGGAAGCCGCGCAGGCCGAAGTCGAAGTGATTATGAGAGAGCGCCGCCCCTCCCAGCCAGGCGCTGAAGATCTCTTCTCAGTTCGTGGCGTACAGGAAATGTCGACCGCGTTTCAGAGTTCAACAACCGTGATGACGGGTTTTCTGTCAGCCATCGCCGCGATAAGTCTTTTAGTCGGTGGGATAGGCATCATGAATATCATGCTTGTCTCCGTGACCGAGCGAACACGAGAGATCGGTATTCGCATGGCCATCGGTGCGCGCGAAAAAGAAGTGCTGCTTCAATTCTTGGTCGAGGCGGCCATGTTGGCCGGTTTCGGTGGGCTCGTCGGCATTGCTCTTGGGTTGGGTGGGGCTATGGCTCTGGCTCCATTGCTCAACGTACCGTTTATCATTCAGCCAGACATGATGGTCATGGCGTTCATTTTTTCTGCCCTGGTCGGCGTCGTGTTCGGCTATATGCCAGCCCGGAGTGCAGCCCGCTTAGACCCAATTGACGCGTTGCGTCACGAATAGCTAAATCGACTGTTTCCTACCGCCACTTAGGTTGATGCTCGTCTGGGTAGGGTGTCCCGTCGGTGTGTAGGAAACGCGGTCCGTTTTCATCCGAGACCAGTTGCATATCAATGTCTGGGTAGCTTACGTGCTCGGGGTTTGAGCGATCCCCGACGCATAGATAGACCGCTGCCTCTGTCCCGTTGTTAACCAGCATGTGTCCGTCGGGGACACCTGCTTTAAAGCCAATGCTCTGCCCGGCTGAAAATGGTGTTTCGCCGTCTTCACTGACGATTGTCAGTGCGCCACTGATCATGTGCACGAATTCATCTTGTGCCTGATGCCAATGACGCTCAGCCGAGCGCCCGCCGGGCGGCAAGGTCACGATGTTGACACCAAAATTGGTCAATCCAAACATCGCCCCAATCGGTTTCCACAGCATATCGGGGCTAAAACCCTCGTCGTATGGTGGTGGGTAGGGGCTTTTGGCAGGGCGTGATGGTACGTCGGTGTGATTGATAGGCGCGGCGTTCCGATCGCTTGGCTTCTTAGACATCTCTATTTTCTCCCAACTATTGGATCTTAGTCGTTACTGGATGGGTCGCGTTCTATAAGGTTAATCATGACGCCGTCTGGATCCCGGAACGTCATTTCCCTTTGGCCTCGGTCTGCGGATTTGATCGCGCCGCCCTCTACATCGATTTCGAGATGTAATGGTGGGCACAAAACCAGGTGGTCGCCGGAAACAAGGCGGTCATGTACTACGTCAAGGTCTGCGCAGTAGAAGACCAGACACGCTTCACCCGCGTTACTGATGTCTGATCGTTTCTCGACCGGGGGTGGGGCAGGGGCCGTGAGTTCGAATAAGCCCACCATTCCTTTGTTTAAGGTGTTGGCCCGTAGAATTCTGTACCGGACGTTGGTTTCGGGCGGCATGCCAAGTAATTTTGCCGCTGTCGCATGGGTCAAGCCACCTTCCGCGTAGACTTCTTCCAGTTCGAATATGTCTCGGTAAAACGCCGTCGATTGATCTAGGTCTCGTACGAATAGAGCAGTGCGCACCATTGGACTGACAAGAGCCATGCTAGTTCTTCCTTTTCTGTAGGGTGAAAATCAGACACCATCTGGACTAAGTATGCATCTAGTCGTCTATCGGGGACCAGGGCGTGGCCTTATCAAATACACAGGATCGTTGGGGTGTAGTGTCAAAGACCCTGCATTGGTTGGCGGCAGGAATCATCCTGGTTCAGTTTATCACTGGTTTTCTGCGCTACTTCAAAGTCGTTTCTGCTGATACCTGGGCGCAGTTTTATACCTATTGGCACATGCCAGCCGGCATCGTTGTTTTGGCCCTAGTGTTCGTTCGCCTGGCCTGGCGGTTTTCCCAGCCGCATCCAGGTTTACCGGAACATATGCGCTGGTGGGAGCGTTTGGCGGCAAATGGCGTCCATGTTTATTTGTATGCGGCGATGATCCTTATGCCACTTACGGGGTGGGCAGGCTTCAACGCTCTTAAGATCGAAGTGAATCCCTTCGGACTAAATTTACCGCATCTGTTTTGGGATATTCGTCCCCTGTCATTCATCATGGCGGACGTTCATCTCTATATTGCGGTTGGGCTCGTTATTATCCTTCTTCTGCATGTCTTTGGCGCTCTTAAGCATCACCTGATTGACCGCGATGACACGCTCCGTCGAATGATGCCAAAGGGGTGGCTGAAAGGCGATTAGGGCGCTATACCGCTGAGAAATATTCACGTTCTGGGACGATAGGGTATGGGCCGTACACTCATTCAGAAACTATGGGATGCGCACACCGTCGCTGACCTAGGTGACGACGCGACGCTTCTCTATATGGATCGTGTCTTCCTGCATGAGCGCACTGGATCGGTGTCGCTAAAGGGCCTGGAAGCCGCTGGACGCAAGGTCCGCAATCCCGAGCAGGTGTTCTGCACTATGGATCACATAGTAGATACGCTTCCTGGTCGTGGTGACGACACCATCATGCCGTCGGGTAAGGATTTCATCACGACCACCCGAGGTGCAGCCAATGCGGCAGGCATTACGTTGTTTGATATTGGTGACGACCGCCAAGGTATTGTGCACGTTGTGTCGGCAGAGCAGGGGATCACACTGCCTGGTCTGACCCAAGTCTGTCCCGATAGCCACACCTGCACGCTAGGCGCGCTTGGTGCGTTGGCCTGGGGAATCGGGTCGACCGAGGGTGAGCACGCTTTGGCGACTAAAACCCTGGCTGTCAACAAACCAAAGTCTATGCGTGTTGCCTTCGACGGCACGCTCGGTTTCGGTGTCACGGCCAAGGATATGATCCTCCATCGTATTGGTGAGTACACAGCCGCCGGCGGAGTCGGTCACGCGATAGAATTCACCGGATCAGTAATTCGAGCCTTGCCGCAGGAAAACCGCTTTACTGTTTGCAATATGGCTGTTGAGTTTGCAGCCTTTACCGGTTTGATCCCGCCAGACGACACGACAATCGACTACGTGCACGGTCGACCCTACGCTCCGACTGGCGAGACATGGGATGCTGCGGTCGAATACTGGCGGACATTGCGGGCCGACGAAGACGCGGTTTACGACAAAGAGATATCGATCGACTGCGCCGATATTGTTCCGAAGGTGACATGGGGTACGAGCCCCGGTCATACGGGTCAAATTGACGGCGTTGTTCCCAGCCCTACCGAGGCGCCGGATGCCAATACCCAGACATCCTGGGAACAGGCGCTTGAGTATATGGATCTTAAGCCGGGTCAGCCGATTGAGGGTGTGCCCATTGATGCCGCATTTATCGGGTCGTGTACCAATTCACGTTTGTCCGATCTTCGCGAAGTCGTCAAAGTCGTGAAGGGCCGCCGGGTTGCCGACGGCGTAAAAGCAATCGTCGTACCGGGGTCCAGCCAGGTCAAACTGGCTGCGGAAGCCGAGGGTATCGACAAGGCGTTGGTCGAGGCGGGGTTTGAGTGGCGGGAGAGCGGATGCTCTATGTGCTTCTATGCGGGTGGAGAAAGCTTCGGCGAACGGGAACGCGTTATTAGTTCCACCAACCGCAATTTTGAGAATCGTCAAGGACCCAAAACGCGCACCCATCTGGCAAGTCCAACATCAGTTGCGGCTTCAGCGATCGCCGGCAAGATTGCCGACGTTAGAAAGTTAGCGTAGGGGATCACCATGACACTCGCCATGCAGAAATTCACGACTTTGTCATCGGTGGCCGCGCCAATTATGCGGGTCAATATTGATACGGACGCGATCATTCCCAGTAGGGAGATGAAGGGCGTAACGAAGGATGGTCTATCCGTCGGACTGTTTGCCAATTGGCGGTACACAGATGTTGATGCAAGGGTTGAAAACCCAGACTTTATTTTAAATAGAGCGCCATTTCGTGACGCTCAAATACTGTTGTCCGGCGAGAATTTTGGATGCGGTTCCTCTCGAGAGCATGCGGTTTGGGCTTTGAAAGAGTGGGGTATTCGCTGCGTCATTGCGCCCAGCTTCGGAACGATTTTCTATGGCAACTGCGTGCGCAACGGGATTCTTCCAGTGGTCTTATCTGAGGATACGGTCAAAGCGTTCGCAGCAGCTGCAGAAAAAGGGGCGGAGGCAGGTATCTGTATCGTCGATCTTGTGAAGCAGGACGTAACCGGGCCCGACGGTGATACGCATACTTTTGATATCGCTGCGGCCGATAAAGAAATGCTTGTGGAAGGGCTTGATCCGATTGGCCTCACTCTCAAACAGGACGACGCGATTCTCGCTTTTCGGGAGAAGGACAAGGCCCAGCGGCCGTGGGTCTACTTGTAGGCCGCGCGACAGACTCGTAATGGAAATATGGATTTTACTGACCATTGCAGCTGCCGGTGTACAGGCAGCTCGAACAGCATTGCAGAAACATCTGACTGCGCGGCTAACAGTGTTCGGTGCAACGTTCGCCAGGTTTCTATTTGGTCTTCCAATGATATTGGTCGGGTTGGCTGTCGTGGCCGTCATCACCAATCAAAGCATCCCTAATCCTAGTGGTGTATTTCTGAGCTACGCCTGGGTTGGGGGGCTCGTCCAGCTTCTTGGCAACGCGTTGCTTCTTCATGTGCTGGGTCTCAGCACGTTTACTGTGGGAATGACCTATACCAAGACAGAAGTCATACAAACGGTCGCGGTATCATTTCTAGTTCTGGGTGAGAAGGTAGGGCCGTTTGGTTTTATCGGTATTCTTGTCGCCTTTCTCGGCGTTGTTCTTATGGCTACCGGTCGGGCGGGCTTATCGCTCGCAAGCCTAGCAGCTGCTCTGAAGCATAAACCGGCTCTGTATGGACTCTGTGTCGGTGCCCTTTACGCTATCGCCGCGGTGTTTTACCGCGCTGCCGCCCTGTCCCTCGATGGCGGGGATTTTGTGATGCGCGCCTTTACGACATTGGCATGGGTCACAACTGCGCAGGCCATCGCCATGGCGGCATGGTTGCAGTGGCGTACGCCTGATGTGTTGGTAAACGTGGTGCGGGCATGGCCAATGGGCGCAATGGTCGGGCTAACGGGTATTGTTGCTTCGGCCTTTTGGTACTGCGCATTCACGTTACAGAACGCAGCCTACGTTATGGCTGTTGGTCAGGTTGAGCTGGTATTCGCCTATTTAGCGTCTCGCTTCCTCTTTCATGAGCGCATGACCGTACAAGAAGCGCTCGGCGTTACTGCTACGGCGGCCGGCATACTTGCAATCGTACTTTATGGGTGATGTGAAGGAGATTTTCTCTTGTGATTCCACCGCGGCCAAGGTCTGTTAGGGTGTTAACGACGTGAGGGTCCATGGACGAGAAAAAGCCTAAGATACTAATTGCTGACGACGAACAGCTTTTCGTGAAGCTGATGGAGGCAACCCTACAAGACGAAAATGAACTCCTTTTCGCTTTCAATAGTGATGAAGCCCTGGAGAAAGCAAACCGCGAGGTGCCCGATCTAATTTTATTGGATGTGGTTATGGCGCCTAAGAGCGGCTTCGAGATTTGCCATGCTCTAAAGAGTGAGCGCCGGACCCGAGACATTCCCATTCTGTTCGTCACCTCTTCCACCACGGTAAGAGACGAGGTGAAAGGGCTCGAGATGGGAGCGGTCGACTACATTACGAAGCCGGTTAGCCCTCCGATCGTTAAAGCCCGTGTGCGGAATCACATGGAACTCAAGCAATACAAAGACAAGCTCGAACGTATAGCGGCGGAAGACGTTCTTACAGGCTTGGCGACTCGCCGCCGGTTCGAAGACGTATTGCAGTCCGAGTGGCGGAGGTGTCGACGCCAAGAGGCTCCCTTTCTGTCGCCATGTTAGACATCGATTATTTTAAACCGTTCAACGATAACTATGGCCACGGCGCAGGAGATGATTGTTTACGCAAAGTTGGGAGGGCGCTCAGCAGTGAAGTGAAGCGGGCCGCCGATCTTGTCGCCCGCTATGGCGGTGAAGAATTCGTTTGTGTCATGCCAGATACGGACTTAGACGGCGCCAGCGCGTTCGGTCATACCATGCGGAAGGCGGTCAGCGACCTCAAGGTCAAGCACGAGTATTCTGATGTCACGCATCATGTGACGATGAGTATTGGTGTGGCCACGTGTACCCCTGATGAAGGTATTGATCCCTTCGACCTAGTACGCCGAGCTGACGAGAAGCTCTATGAAGCGAAGAAGGGTGGGCGCAATAGGGTTGAGTCCACTGTCTTCGAAAAAAAAGCGGAGTAACAATTATAGCTCTACGACAACAACTGGTCGGCTGGCATGCTGTTTCTTGTCCGCGAAGACCAAAGGAGACTGCGAAATCGCAGTTGAGTTTGAAAGTGTTGAGGTTGAATGCCAGCGCGCCGGGACGTTTGCGCTGTTGTCGGGTCGTTAGTGTCGATGGTGGTGTTTATTCAGATACCTCCAGTTCCATCAACACATGCTCACGGTCAATGGCTTCAAACCGCCATTTGACAAGAATTGCATCGGGCCCGTGCACATACATATCAACTGCGTCTTCTAGTCGGTAATGATCCACAGTGAACGTACCAGCGGGAACAGTGACGGCGGTTTCGCCTCGGTAATCGAAGCGTTGCGCTGTTAGTTTGCCGAGAATTCCGTCGGGGCCGTCAGCGAGGGGGCTAAGATCGTACATCTGCAGCGGTTGAATGCCTCCAGCCATTTTGTCGTATAGAAAAACGCGCCACGCGTCTGGGCTCAGTTGATGGGTCAAAATTGCAAAATTCTGGGCGATTGTTAGTTCATGTGTTCTGTTTCCTAACGGGCTGCGGC
>WLXB01000167.1 GCA_012103295.1 Alphaproteobacteria bacterium
GACATGACTGACGTGACGGTCGTTCATGAGGGAACGGCCTTTATTGATCCAAAAACACTGGAGCTTCGTCAACTTGTCATAGAGCGCGATCTTGCGTCGGCCGAGCGCGATGGTCTGGTCTCTCGTGTTGGCGAACTGGAAAACCAGTTAAGAGATATGGAGGGCACGCAGCTTCTGCTGTTCCATCGTTTCTCTGAAGTGGCTGAAGAGAAAATTCAAAAGATCGAGACATCGCTTTCGACCACTGGTCTTGAAGTTGATGACCTTCTTGATGCCCGTAGATCAGAATCTGGTACCGGCGGGCCATTTATCCCATTGGAATCCTTTCCTGGTGATGAGGGGCCGCTACATGAGTCTCTCGTGTCACTGAACCTTCAAGTTGAGCGTTTAACGGAGCTACAGAACTTGGCGGCCGTAATGCCGCTTGAAAAGCCCTTGAAGAAATACTGGATAACCAGTGGCTTTGGTGTCCGAAAGGACCCTCTGAACGGCAAGTATGCGCGGCACTTAGGGCTTGATTTTGGTGGCCCCTATAAATCAGCGGTCCTTAGCCCAGGTGAGGGAAAGGTTGTTTACGCTGGCTGGCGTGGGCGTTATGGTCGCCTCGTTGAAATTGACCACGGTATGGGACTGACGTCCCGTTACGGTCATATGGCAAAAGTTTCGGTAAAAGAGGGTGAGTATGTCGGTCGAGGGACCGAAATCGGCCTTCTTGGTAACAGTGGTCGGAGCACGGGGCCTCACCTGCACTTAGAGGTCTTGTACAAAGGCAAGCAGTTGAACCCGTTGAAATTTATGAGAGCGGGAAGCGATGTTCTCGAGCAAGACTAATTTACAATCAGCACAGGTTACACGCATGAGTGAAGCCCAAGTAAAATCTGTACCGTCGATCATTAGCGTCGACCTCAAAGTACAGGGCAATCTTTCCAGCAATGGAGAGATTCAGGTCGACGGCAATGTCGAAGGTGACATTAATTGCAAAGCGCTTATCGTTGGCACTAAAGGCTCGGTGAGCGGCGAAGTGATTGCTCAGACCGTCCGCATTCATGGGGCTATCAAGGGCCAAGTGAAAGCCAAGTCTGTCTTCCTAGCCTCTACTGCTCAAATGTCTGGTGACATTGAACACGAAAGCTTAGCCATAGAGCCGGGCGCCTTTATGGAAGGGCACTGTAAACGGACCCCGGCAGAGGCTCCTAAGGTTGCTAAACCGGAACCGGTTACGGTTAAGCCGACCGTTCAGACACAGGATGTTGAGGCGATGCCACGCGCGGCGGCGTCATAATATTCATCTGAAAGTGATAAGTTCTAAAGAGGGCGGATTTATTCCGCCCTTTTTTATTGCCCGCGCGTTGGCTAATTATCTGGTCGAGATAGATCAGCGGGAAGCGTTTGTGCCAACTGCTGGCTATTCGATATGACGGCACGATAGACCTGAAGGTTTTCCATAACCCGCTGAACGTAGTTGCGCGTTTCTGTGAATGGTATTTGCTCAATCCAGTCAATCGGATCGACATCGGCTTTGCGTGGGTCACCAAATTCTTTGATCCACCGCCGCACCCTATGGGGACCAGCGTTATAGCCCGCGACCGCCATGATATAGGAGCCGTCGAAATCGTCGATCAGGTCACCCAGATATTTGGATCCGAGAGTAATGTTGTATGTCGGGTCTAGTGTTAGGGCGTTGCGGTCATAACGCTCACGCAGTTGCCGTGCTACGGCTTTGGCTGTCGCCGGCATCAATTGCATGAGACCTCTCGCGCCTACGCGACTTCGGGCCGCTACATCAAAGTTACTTTCCTGTCGTGTTATTGCCAGCAGCAACGGTTTCTCAGGCGTGTTTGGGTAGGCGTATGTTGGAATGGGGTAGCCAAACTCAACCAATGTAATGTGATCTTGCGCCGCCCGACGTGCGATCCATACGCCCAAATCACCTCGGTTGAACTTACTGACCATCTCTGCAGCAAGATGACGTTCGGTCGCGAAATCAGACGATTTTGCGGCGGCGTTTGTTGCGCCATTTGAGACGGTTGTAGATAAGCCCCGGATCGCTTTTGAGCGCACTCGGTACCTTGGCGATGGCTGCATCAACCCCATAAGAAGAGGTCATTAGGGCGATCCGTGCCTCAGCTAGCTTCCTGTAATCGCTGTCAACTCGGCGCAGCATACGGCGCGCGCCGTTAGCATGACCATCCCATAACAAGCGTTCGAGGCGCGCTTTGTGATCGGTCTTATCGAATAGTGAATCAAAGCTGCGTAGAAATGCTCTTTCCTGAGAACGGTTAAACGTGCTTTCAAGCCACGCTTTTCGAGCCACTTCTACTGCATCGGTTTCGTGGCCCGTCTCTTTGTAAGCTTTTGCCAAAGTTGCTCGGCCCGGTCCTGATCGGGGCGGGAATTCTTCAAACCAGGCAATGAGTTCGCTGGTCGACAGCGAATTGTCAGATGCAGCCTCTTCGGCACGCCGAATAATGGTATCGATCTGCGGCCAATCGGGGTTTTGTCTAATGAATTGAGTGCGAGCTTTAAACGACGAGTTAGCGCCGGTTTCGCGCAAATAGAGCCACGCTATGATATCGCCAACCAATGGATTTTCGATTTTTTCCGCTAGGTCAGCAGCTTGCTTCCAACGCCTGTTCTTGGCCGATGCGAGTGCCCGGGTAAACGTATTACGATCAGCTTCCGCGAGGAGATATTCGTAATCCTTCCCGAATGGTCCGTAGTAGGGTGGTTTTCGATCCGGTAGGACGCGTGCGGTCTGTATTCTCGATTTTGCTGCAGGAACTGGTGGCTTTATTTCCGGTAACACGGGAGCAGCCAGGGCGGTGTTATTGGCAGGCAGCACTAGTGTCGCGGACAATAGGACTGCCCCAGCAAGTATCCGCGCAGAACGAAGGATCATCAAACCTGCCACATCATATGGGGCTTCAAAGAGATATTTTACCAAGTCTTGGGGGCTAACTAAAGAACTATAGGGCCGGAGCTAGGGTTAGAGGAGCGATATCAACCGATAGAACTACGCCGCATTGCTTGCTGCGTCACGTTCTCGGAGTTATGTTTCGCCGCTTGAGATATAGGCACATTTCATGCTTTGCGCGTCGGCATCGTAGTGGAAATGTGATTTTGGAGTGAATTCCCATGTTTACCGGATCGATTACTGCACTGATTACGCCCTTTCGAGGTGGTGCTGTCGATGAAAAGGCCTTTCAAGATCTGGTTCAATGGCAGATCGATGAAGGAACTAACGCTGTTGTCCCATGCGGCACGACAGGGGAGTCACCGGTGCTAAGCCATGACGAGCACAATCGCGTTATCGAATTATGCATTGAAGTTGCGAAGGAAAAAATTCCCGTAATTGCCGGCACCGGGTCAAATTCGACTGAGGAGGCGATTGCGTTAACCCAACACGCGGCTGACGCCGGAGCCGATGCGGCTTTGGTCGTTACACCATATTATAATAAGCCGAGCCAAGCTGGGATGATTGCTCACTTTACGGCGATCGCAGATGCGGTCGAATTGCCGATCATTATTTATAATATTCCGCCGCGCAGCGTTATAGATATGAGCGTCGAGACAATGACGGAATTGGCAGAGCATCCAAATATTGTCGGCGTTAAAGATGCGACAGGCGATTTGGCCCGGCCTCTTGCTTCTCGCATAGAAATTGGCAGGGAGTTCTGCCTTTTGTCTGGCGACGATGACACCGCAGTGGCTTTTTTGGCTCAAGGTGGCTTTGGCTGTATTTCTGTATCTTCGAACGTTGCGCCACGGTTGAACGCGGAACTTCACGATGCCTGGCGCAACGAGCAATACGATGATGTTTGGCGGTTGCGCGACATTCTTCAGCCTTTGAATCAGGCCCTTTTTTGCGAACCGAATCCGGCACCGGTTAAGTTTGCCTGTAGTCTGATCGGTAAATGCCTGTCGGATACCCGTCCACCAATGGTGCCTTTGTCAACGCCGGCGATGGCGAAGGTCGAGGAAGCCATGCGTGACGCCGGGCTGCTCGATTAGAGCAATAAGTTCATGACTAAGTCTGGATGGATATCAACGGGTACAGTCGCCCAAAACCGTAAGGCACGCCACGACTACAAGATCGAGGAAACCTTTGAGACCGGTCTTGTTTTGTTGGGAACCGAGGTTAAATCCTTGCGTCTTGGCCGCGGCAATATTCAAGAGTCTTATGCGGCGGCTGAAGATGGCGGCCTCTATCTTGTTAACGCCTATATTCCCGAGTACGAGGGCGCTAAACACTTTGGCCATGAGCCCCGCCGTAAGCGCAAATTGCTGTTGCACAAGCGAGAAATTGAAAAGCTCAGTGTAGAGGTTGGACGAAAGGGCATGACACTTGTGCCCCTTTCGATCTATTTCAATGATCGTGGTCTCGCTAAGCTTAAAATCGGGTTGGCCAAGGGTAAGACCGACATTGATCGGCGTCAGACCATAAAAGAACGTGATTGGAATCGTCAGAAGTCGCGCTTGTTAAGGGAAAAAGGCTAACTGTGAGCACCGACGAACGACAAAATGACAAGCTCATCGGTGCCAAAGAACAGTGGGCACGAGACGGTCGGGCGCTCACGGGGCAAGCTAGTAATCCAGCGCGCGGCCGATTGCCGCCAGGGCAACGTCTTGTCAAAGATTTTCCCGTTCTTGATCTGGGGCCTCAACCCAACATGCTTCCGAGGGATTGGGCCTTGTCGACCGCGGGGCAAATTGATCGGCCGATCAAGTGGTCCTACGATGATTTGATGGCTCAGCCGCAGGTAGAGATCGTAAGCGACATTCATTGTGTGACGACGTGGTCTCGGTATGACAATCGCTGGAAAGGAGTATCTGCCAAGCATTTGTTGTCAGAAGTACAGCCTCGCGAAATTCACCAACTCCTCCGCCTACAATACCGCCTACTAATCTACCTCTTTTACTTAACTTATCTACGCCCATTATCTTTTCACCAATACGAGCAAGGTTCATAACCT
>WLXB01000168.1 GCA_012103295.1 Alphaproteobacteria bacterium
GCTCTCGTTCTCCGCTACTGCAAGGTACCTTCGAATCACCGTCGAGGCTGTAGAATCGGGGTGGGTTACCATTCAGGACTGGCAGCCAATTCACCCGTCTTCCCAGCCCTGAGTGAGGCAAAGCCGTTGTTCGCACCATGCAAGGTTCACATGCTGAGAGTCCACCATGACCTTAGTGATGAAAAAGTTCTCGACGTTGCGTGAACTTGATCGCTGCCGGATTCCAGGCGTCCACTTTGCCCGACTTGCTGACGACTAACACAATCCAACTTCGAGCAGGTCTTTTTCGTGTTATCCTTAGCATCCATCAGTTGTTGATTTTACCCAAAGCGCGAAAGACGATCCGATGAGACCACGTGTCTTTTACGTACTCCTGCCCCTGATGTTACTAGCCAGCCAGGCCTACGGGTCGAAACCAAACATCGTTCTGATCATGGCCGACGATATGGGCTATTCGGATCTGGGATGTTTTGGCGGTGAAATCAGAACGCCAAATCTGGATCGCCTTGCCGCAACGCGCGCCAAAAACGGTTAACGAGAGAAACTGCAACGGTGGCCGGAGAGCGTGATCCAGTCGCATATAGTCGAGTCAGATACTCCCGTGGCAGCAACGGCTGAACGGAAACCCGCAACCCCATGCGTTCGAGGTGCGGCACATACTGCAAAAACCTCACGCGGCTGCTGGCGCCCAGGCGGTCGTATCGGGTCAGAGCAAGAACAGAGGCCGTCATGGTTTCGAGATCAACGCTGGCTATCGGGTTCGGCTCCTGGTCTCGGAAGAGCTGTCCCTGAGAAAAGATTAAGCACCAAGAGCTTGTAGGCACGAAGCACGCCCCCTGCCCCGACGGCACTTCGGCCAAGCATAGCTTGCAACAACCGAGCTGGAAACTCGATCAGTGCGCAAACCAGGAAGAGAACGAATTGGTAAAGTCGGCCAAAATGCAAGCCCGCATATGTCAATCGACTCCGGATGTGGAGGGCCAAGGAAAACCCCGCGTCTTGGGAACTGGATATACGTCCCGCATGAGTCACGCAGGCGTCCTTCAGATAATAACTCGTTATACCGAGCGCATCGGCCCGCGCAGAAATATCGACATCTTCATAGTAGAGGAAGAACCGCTCATCGAAACCGTTGAGTTGTTCATAGGCAGGTCGACGAATCATCAGGGCTGCCCCCATGACCTGCCCGACCGCATGGCTTTGAGCATGATCGTCGAGAGATGTGTAGGGGTAACCCACCCCCCGTCGAGGCAGAGTGTGCAGTCCAATTGACCGGGCAATGAGGTCTGACCGGGACGGCAATTGAGAACAGGACGGCACGATTGATCCATTGGTGCTTCGAATCTCTGGTCCCGCAATGCCAACACCTGCGTTATTTGGATCGTTCAAGAAAGAAGTAAAGGCCCTTAGAGACCCTGGGTGGACAAGAGCATCAGGATTAAGAAATAGGATAAACGGTGCGGTGCCGAGCCGCGCCCCAATGTTGGAAGCGGTACCGAACCCAAGGTTTACCGGGTTCTTGACGACCCTCGCTTCTCCCGCACCTTCAACCTCGACCTCGAAATCCAGGGCTTCGTCACCGTTGTCGATGACGAAGACATGCACCACGACTCCATCCTCACGCGCAATCGCGTGCACGGCTTCCACGCATTTGACAGTGTGAGCCGCAGATTTATAGTTTACGATAACAACGTCGACGTCCGACATGGGACTCCCTGGGCGTTCCTTGGTCTCTAAATGCTTTATCTTATCAACACAAAAAATGATGAATGCACAAATGAGTGCTGAGAAAAAGCCACGTGTGTGCGTCGCCATCGTTAGCTACAACTCGTCAGCGACGCTTCCCCGCTGTCTTGATAGCCTAGCAGCCCAGACTTATGGGGATTTTTCGGTTGTCTTGATTGATAACGCATCGGCAGAAAAACCTGGCGAATTGCTGTCTCGTCTATCAGTTCCGACCACTTATATGGAAATGCACGACAATCTCGGTTTTGCCAAAGCCATGAATGTGGCGCTGGAGGCTGCGGGTTGCGAGTTCCTCGTGGCGTTGAATCCAGATGCCTTTCCACACCCAAATTGGCTGGCAGAATTGGTTTCCGCTGCAGACCAGAACAGCTGTTTTGCCGCCTTTGGGTCGGTTCAGATCAGCGCGACAGACAGCACCAAGATTGACGGATTCGGTGACAACCTGATGGCCTGGGGGCAGGCTTGGCGGGGACAATCGCTTCCGGACGACGGGGCGGGCAGTGACGTGTACGAAAGTTTTGGGGTTTGCGCGGCTGCGGCTCTCTATCGCACCAAGTCACTCAATCAGCTCGGCGGGTTCGATGATCGTTTTTTCTGTTTCTATGAAGACGTGGATGTTTCGATCCGGCTACGCCTCGCAGGACATCGCTGCGCTGTCGTTCGATCCGCGGTTGTCGATCATGTGGGTGGCGCGAGTTTTGAAGGCAAGTCGGATTTAGCTGATTTTTTGGTCGCCCGAAATCAGTGGTGGCTGTTGGTCAAGAACATGCCGGTTCTTCTGCTGATCGCGATCTTGCCGGGTTACATCCTGATGCAAATCTACGCGCTGATCCGACACCCGACATCATCGCGCATGAAAGGTTTGCGAGAAGGCCTGGCACAGACGGGAACAGCGTTGCGATTGCGTCGCATGGTTCAAGCGGAAAGAAAAATATCTGCATTGGCGCTAAACAAGTGGTTAACTTGGAACCCTTTTGATTTTCGCAGCCGAACGAGTAACGTCAAACGTCTATAGGTCTATCCCGGTTAGACGGATCCTCGATCAATCGCGACCTCAGATATATTCAATCCAACCAAGCCGTGCCGGGTTGCACTCGAGATGACATCAAAAATAACGGCGTCATGCATCCAGTGGCGCTGTTTGTGATCTTCCATTGAGCCATCGGCGATCGCGACCGTTAGAGCATAAGAACCCGTCGCCAGAGCGGGCCAACGGAATCGAAAACGCGCGGATACGTATTCGTTCGGCGCAATGGAAACAGATGGTCCACCATCTATCGATGTGTTTTCACCCAGTAGATTCTGGCCCAGCCGGTCTTTGATATAGAATCCAAATATTGGGCGCTCTACCGCCCCTTCGGCGCGAACCACGATACGCAGATCAACGTCCTGGCCATCGACGACTTTCGTCAATCGCTGACCGTTTCTGGTATCCCATAAGCCGGCATCCACAACACTCGCCCCACCACTGCCAAAGTGGTTGGCATCACGATTGAATGGGGAACACGTGGTAAAACCTGCAGACATAAAAGATTTCGCGGAATCGCCACTGAGAAGAGTCGTCTCGCCACTAGGAATGAAGTTAGCGCTGGCCGGAGACGGAGGTGCTCTTTCCTCCAATACCGGCTCGGGATCAGGCGCGGGAGGTGTTTGGTCGGGCTCGCGAAACAGAGACTCGACGTACTGTTCGCAGATTCGCCCCGCGTCACCTTCAGCACGCACCCGTCCATGATCGAGCCAAAGCGCGCGATCACACAACCCTGCGACGGCGCCGAGATCGTGACTGACAAAAAGGATCGAACCGCGGCTTTTAAAATCTTTCAAGAACCGCATGCACTTCTGAGTAAACCGAGCATCCCCCACCGAGAGAGCTTCATCAATAATCAGAACATCGGCATCCACATGGGCCGCGACAGAGAAAGCGAGGCGCATGAACATGCCGCTAGAGTATGTCTTTACTGGCCGATCAATGAACTCCTCAAGCTCGGAGAACGCGACAATATCCTCAAGCCGTTCATCGAGTTGCGAGCGACTGAGACCAAGGATGGTTCCATTGAGATAGATATTCTCACGCCCAGTAAAATCTGGCTCAAAGCCAGCGCCCAGCTCAAGCAAGGCAGCCACGCGCCCCCTGACCGACACTTCGCCGGCCGTTGGCGTGACGGTGCCGGTAATAATTTGCAGCAGAGTCGATTTACCAGCCCCGTTGTCTCCAACGATGCCGACTGTCTCACCGCGCTTAACCCCAAATGAAACATCACGCAGCGCCTGGAAACTGGGGTACGTCCGCCACGGAAAAAGGAGGTGCAATAGACGTTGGGCCGAACGACGGTAAAGCGTATACGCCTTCGAAACCGCTAGTGCCGTTATGACATTGCCGGACGATAAAGCCGCGCTGTCAGCCTGAGACTCTCCATCAAAGGACATCAGCGAAGCCCTTGCGCGCATAGCGGAAGAACGCCAGACCGATAGATGCGACCAGCCAAGCAACAGCGAAGTAAATACCGAGACCCACCCAGTCAGGCTGTTGTCCGTCTAACAATATGCAGCGCATCTGCATCACGATGAACGTCACGGGATTGAGCATGATAAGGCTTTGCAGGGTCGGGCCCAGGCGGTCGATGGAATAAAAAATTGGCGACAGGAAAAGAACGCCGGTCATCAGCAAGCCAACAATGTGTTGGATATCGCGGAAGTAAACACCAACGGCAGAAAGCAGCCAGCTAAACCCTGTTAACAAGAGGATGAACGGAGCTAAAATGATCGGGATTAAGAGGGCCGTCAATGGAACTCCACCTTTAATCACAACGAGAGCGACCAGCAGGACCCCCGAACTGATCAAGGCATGAAAAACAGCGCTACCAACAATAACTGGTGGTAAAATTTCCAAAGGAAATACGGCTTTTTTTACAAGGTTCGTATAATCGATGATTGCGTTGGGTGTTCCACCGACAACGTCGGCCATCAGCCAAAACACCAACAGCCCAACGAATAAATAGAGCCCGAACGACGTTGTATCGCCGCCACCATCCGCCCCTGACCAACGGCTTTGTAAAATGACGCCGAAGACAAAGGTGTAAATAACCAACGTAAAGAGGGGCACCATGATGGTCCAAAGTAGCCCAAACACACTCAACCGGTACCGCCGCGCAATGGCCCGCGCCAGAAATTGATTGAATACGAGACG
>WLXB01000169.1 GCA_012103295.1 Alphaproteobacteria bacterium
CTATCTGTTTGCGGCATACTCCAAGCTGTTGGCCGAACAAGACGTTCATCTTATTCAGTGGGACGAAACCGGCTTTAATCAGATTTACGGTAAGACTCCGATCCTTGCTCCGACCCAAGCTGAAGGCGTGCGCTTCCGTACGTCATCGAGCGAGTCCGCCCGATTATTTGCTGAGGCCATTGGTGCAGATGCGATCCCGCTTGGCTTTATGGATATTGTCACCGGATTGCAAACAGGACTGGTGGACTCTGGCGAAAGCGCCATCATCACGTACGTGCCGGCTGGCATATCCGGCGAGGCCAAGCATCTCACGCTAACAGATCACTCCTTCGCCACCTCCATCATCGTGATGAAGAAAAGCTGGATCGACAGATTGCCCGCTAACCAACAGCGCATTCTTCTGGATTCGTTTATTGACGTGAACGACGGCCGCCAATGGACCCGTGATGAATGGAAAACCTTCCTAGACGAGCAAGAAAAGTGGGGCTTCACCACCCACCGCATCGCCCAGGAGCAGCGCGACACCTGGAAAAAGGCAGTCGCTCCGGTTTCCCGGCGACTGATTGATGGAATAGGCGGCGACGCACAATTGATTTGGGACTTAGTACAAGAGGGCAAGACGGCCTTTGCGGCACACCGGGACAGCGAATAACGGGGACGAATCTATGCGGCGACCCCTTTGGGGCGATCGGCGCAATCCTTGGTCACCTGTTGCTTGGCATCAACCTCACCCTTCCGGGAATCTTTGGCATCGTCGGCCTCGCCGGTGTGATTGTGAATGGCGCCCTGGTGATGATCGACTTCATCAATGAAGAACGCGCCAACGGCAAACCGGCGCGCCTGGCCATCATCGACGGTACGAAGTCGCGCTTTCGACCAATCATGTTAACCGCGATGACAACCTTCCTCGGTGTGTTTCCATTGATCATCGAACGCAGCATCCAAGCGCAATTCTTGGTGCCGGTCGCCTGCAGCATTGGCTTTGGTGTGCTGTTTGGCACCGCCGTGCAACTTCTTATTGTTCCCGCGCTAGCAACAATCCAGGCCGAGGGCCTTAGGGCGAGCTTGGGATTCGGTCGCCCCGCGGCTCAGCCAGCTGAATAAGGCCCGCCGGCGCTGCCGTTCCCAATGGACGCTGCGACGGCTATGCTCGTTTTCAACAGCAAAATCCAATAGGACGCTCATGTTGAAAATTCATTTCGTCGCCGCAATTGTCGGCTTCATACTTGTTTCAGTAGTACCGCAGGAAAGCCTTGCCGTTGTCGTGACAGTTGGCGGCACTGGTGTGAAAGACACCGCCGGAGACAAGAAGTGGCTGACCTACCAAGCCAATGTCGAAGCCGCCGGGGACAGCGATTTAGAAATGCGCATGCTGATCTATGGCGAACTGGGATCAGAAGACATTCTTGTAAATGGGATTCGCCGCGGACGCGTTCATGTCGCCAACTGGTCTGGTCTTGCGACTACTACAGTGGTCCCAGAAATGGCGATGCTCTACACACCGTTTCTCTTCGACGACTACGCCGAAGCCGACTTCATTATGGATAATTATCTGTTCGCGGCTTACGCCAAATTGCTAGCTGAACAAGACATCCACCTTATTCAGTGGGACGAAATCGGATTCAACCAAATTTACGGTAAGACGCCGGTGCTGGCCCCAACGCAGGCGGAAGGCATGCGCTTCCGCACGTCATCCAGTGAGTCCGCCCGGTTGTTCGCCGAATCTATTGGCGCCGATGCGATTCCGCTCGGCTTTATGGATATTGTTACGGGCTTGCAAACCGGACTTGTAGACTCAGGCGAAAGCGCCATCATCATGTATGTGCCGACCGGTATATCCGGTGAGGCTCAGCATCTCACTCTCACCGACCATTCTTTCGCCACCTCTATCATCGTAATGAGGAAACGCTGGATCGACCGACTGCCCGAGAGCCAGCGCGATATCCTGTTGAACTCGTTTGTCGACGTCAATGATGGCCGGCAGTGGACCCGCGATGAGTGGAAAACTTTCTTGGATGAACAGGACAAGTGGGGCTTTACGACCCACCGCATCGATGCTGAACAACGGGACCGATGGAAAGCAGCCACTGCACCCGTACCCCGCCGCCTCATTGATGGCATAGGTGGCGACGCGCAGATGATCTGGGATCTCGTGCAAGAGGGCAAAGCCGCCTTCGCGGCACAACAAACCGATGATTAACGGAGGATGAAACCATGACGCGACGTTGGATGAGAGAAAGCCTTGGGCTGTGTTTCCTATTCACGATCTTGGTTTCATCATCGGCGGGGGCTGTCGAATCCGTCGTTAAACGGACCACACTGCTGGTCTCCGACATCGAACGCTCCATCGCGTTTTACAGAGGCATTGGCTTCTCACCCTGGCTCGACCGCGCCGGACCGCGCGATCCCAACGGCTCTGTCGGCATGCCCCTCAATGAAAAATCAACGACCTCGCGCATTGTCATTCTCGAGGGTCAGCATCCGGATTGGGCGATGATCGGTTTGCTGCAGTTCGATGATCCGCCACTGCCGTGGACACGCGACCCTGATGACAAAACCATCGGCACCTCTGACGCGGTTCTGGTGATTGTCACCGATGACATTGAAACCGCGCACAAAAATGCGGTTGCCCAGGGCGCCCGCATTCTTGACGGGCCACGTCCATATACATCGAACTCAGTCGTCGGCAAGAAATTCGGATCGATTATGTTCTTGCAGGACCCAGACGGCTGGGTGATCGAAATGACTCAGGTCGACCGGATCATTCCTCACGAAGAATAACTGCCTCTAAGCTATTTTTTGCGAGCCTTAGCTTTTGGCTTCTTGGGTTTCTTCGCCTTTAACGCGGCATCATAGGCTTTGAGGGTCCACTCCTTAAGATCGTCCTGATCTTCCATCACGTCTTCAGGGACCTGCCAGTAGGACATCTGTATAGGCTTGTTTTTGCCGGAGTAGGTAAAGGGCTCCGACCCCGCGTTCTCATAGTCTGAAATATTGGTCGGGCCAACTTTGTAAAACACAACATCGTCGGCCAACAGCGCGAACATGACACCACCTTTGTACAACCCGAAGCCACCGAACATGCCGCGCGCCGTCACACCATCCACGTGGGACAGCAGATCAAGAACGTAATTACAAAACTCACGAGAGCCCACTAGGTGTTCTTTCTCAAAATCACGAATGCCCGTTTGTTAACCTGATCGTCACACAGGACACCCTGCCGTTCGACGTTAAAACCCGCGTCCGCCAGAACCGCGACCTTCTCTTGGAATTTATCTTCAACAACAGTGGTCGAGCGTTGACCCTGACTTTCAAAAAGAACAGCCCCACTGGGTGCGGTCAACATTGCTAGACGTTGCCCGAGATCGGACAGCGGCATCGTCATCCAGCCGTGAATAGCTGCCGCGATAACAACATCAAAAGGGGTCTCGCAGGTAAAAGTCGTGGCATCGCCACACTGGAGATCACAATTGGTCACCCCAAGAAACTCAACAACGCGTGTACCGATGTCGACCAATGGCTGTTCGTGCTCGAGACCGAATACACTTTGGCTGTAGGGCGCCGCCGCGAGCGTAAGAAAGCCGGTATTGCAGCCGAGATCGAGAACACGCCGCCCCCTGCATAGCTCCTCCAAGCCATAGGCTGCCGATCGCACGTCTGTATCTCGGCTACCGGCGATCAAAGCAGGTGCGCACGTCTGATACGGCAAGCCAAAGTCGCCGAACTTCATTGCTGAAGTTTCCCGGTACGCCGTCCATCGCGCGGAGACATCTTTGTGGAGTTGAGTGAGGCTTTTGTGCTCCGGCGAGTCTGCGAGCGTGCGCTGCAAGGCATCGACATGATGACGGACACGATGTGTGAACGGTCGGCAAGACACCGCTCGCCACCGCGATTCGACTGCATCGGGCCAGTGATTGGCCCGCGCAGCATCTTCTGCAATGGCGGCATGAAAAGCCGGAACATTCTTGAGCGCGGTCCGATTCTCGTCATCAAGTGCTTCCCCTGCCCCCAGGATCCGCACTGCCTCAACAATCACACTCCGCGGCGCGCGTTTGATCGCCGGAATGCTGGCATGCTCCTCTAAAGCCTCTCGTCCATACGCATCGGCAAAACCGGTAAGCCAGGTTGCGAAGGGTTTCGACAAACCAACTGCATCGGACCGCACGGATGGACGATGGGCAAAACTGGCCCACGGCATAGGCACCAGATCATCCGCCGACTCAGCGGGAGGAGGGACAAGACCGTCGACCGCAGGCAACGACAAAGCATCGACTAAACCTGATAGAATAGACCCCGGTTTTGCCACAAGGTCTTCGTAGGACACCGTGGCAACCACCGGTGTCCACTTCGCCCAATACGCCCGAAGGCGGTCATAGCATTTCAGCCGCGCTGCAATGCCCGGCCACGAATCAGCCCAGTGCCCACCAGTCACGAAATTCCGTGCAAAAATGCTAACAGCAAGGTCGACCGGGTCGCGGTGCACCTGGATAATTTTGGCGTCGGGACAGAGCTGCAGCAAGAGATCCAGATAGAGCGCATTCGTCGGATGGGTATCGATCACAAACCGAGCCGGACCTCCAAGCCGTTGCAATGTGGATCGGTATTGCGCGGCAGCTTCTTCCAATCGCGCAGGTTCACCTGCGAAGTCTATTTCGGCAAATCTTGGGAGCAGCCCCACCTCATCAGCCGCTGCGATATCAGGGTGACCGGCCAGCCATGTCTGAAGGAGAGACTTCCCGGATCGGGACGGCCCAGCAATGATCAATGGAGTCGGCCCGTCTGACTCGACAGGGACTACGGATGGCAACGGCGTAGCGACCACATTTTCGACTC
>WLXB01000003.1 GCA_012103295.1 Alphaproteobacteria bacterium
GCAGATTCATCCCGATCAACACGCCAAGCCAGATGGGGTCGACCCCAAGACGAATAAGCACGGGCGCGGCAATGGGTACGGTTATGAAAATGATCTCAAAGGTGTCGAGAAAAAACCCGAGGAAGAAGATCACGAGCATCACAATAAACACCGCGCCCGCGGTGCCGCCTGGCATCCCTGCGAGAATGTCGAACACTAGGTCTTCACCGCCGAGTCCTCGGAACACTAGGCTAAATACGGAAGCCCCGAGCAAAATGACAAACACCATTGAGCTGATCATCATTGTCGATCGCATGACCTCTCTTAGGACCGGCAAGGTCATGCGACCTTTGAACGCGGCCAAAACCATCGCGCCCACAGCGCCCACAGAGGCCGACTCCGTCGGTGTAGCAATACCTGCGAGAATGGATCCCAAAACTGCAAATATGAGTACCAACGGCGGCACCAAAGCGCCGAGCACCCGCCTTGGCAGGGTTGCTCTCTGGGCAGGGTCTAGTTCGAGAGCGGGGCAGGAGTCGGGGTCGGTGATCGCACGAAATGCGATCCACACCATATAAAGGATGACCAGAATCAACCCCGGAAGGATTGCGCCGGCAAACAGTTGACCGACAGACAGGGGGTCAGGTGAGAAATTTCCCATCTGTAGTTGAGCTTGCTGGTTGGCGCCCTGGAGAATGTCGCCCATGAAGATCAAGACAGTTGAGGGCGGAATGATCTGTCCCAACGTCCCTGATGCGCAAATTGCACCGGTCGATAGCTTTGGGTCGTAGCCCGCCCGCGTCATGACTGGCAGGCTCAACAGGCCCATGGTGACAACGGTGGCACCGACAATGCCGGTCGATGCTGCCAACAACGCACCGACTATAATGACGGAAAACCCGAGGCCGCCGCGAACAGCGCCAAACAATTCCCCCATGATCAATAGCAGTTGCTCAGCAATCTTTGAGCGCTCAAGCATGACCCCCATGAATACGAATAGGGGCACGGCAACGAGCACTTCGTTGGTCATGGTGCCGAAGTAACGCGAGGCTAGAGCTGTCAGGAGGCTGGGTTCAAAGAGTCCAAGGCCAATGCCCAAGCCACCAAACATCAATGCGGTTCCGGCCAGGGTGAAGGCCACCGGGTATCCCGCTAACACCACCAATATGGTGACAAGGAACATCAGGGCTGAGAGCACTTCTCCCATCACGCGCCTGCGTCTGATGAATGAAGGGATGCTGATGCAGCATTCGGAGAGTAGTCGTCACGCCCATTCAGAAATAGAACGCGTCGTGCAATGAGAGCGATGCCTTGAAGGGATATCACGGCACAGAACACCCAGATCATGGTTTTTAGGAGATACAAACCGGGCATCCCGTTTGATTGGGAAGAGGGCTCAAGAATTGCCCAGGACGCGAGCACAAATTGTGATGACGTCCAGGCCAGCACAGCCATCCAGGGTAGCAGGAATACCAAGGTTCCTAGGATGTCGACCCAAGCTTTTGTCCGTGCCGGGAAGCGTGAGTAGGCTATGTCGACGTTGACGTGCCCGCCGTGCAAAAGCGTGAATCCGGCGCCAACCATAAACACGACGGCGAGCTGCCATACGTATAGTTCCTGCATCCAAGGAAAGCCGATCGAAAATCCGTAGCGCAGAACGACGACCAGGAAGCAAGTCAACACGCAGCCCAACGTGAGCCAGGCAACGACGCGTCCAATCCATTCGTTCGCCGTATCAACCACGGCGACAAGGGTGGCAAGTCCATTGAGCAACGTATATTCCCCCTTTAGCGTTTCTAGCAGGACTGGTTGGGGGGCGCCACAACAGCGCATTCTGTGGCGAATCCGAGGGCTTTGATTTTGAGGATAAATCTTTGTCGAGTCCCGGTCTCCCGTCTACAATGCCGCTGGGTTAAGGTACCCATCGGTCGGCATGGGTCCGGCGGCTAAGGTCAGGTGTTATGGTTCAATCGCTCGAAGAGCACGCTATTGAGGTGGTTAATTACCCCAAGGGAACAACCCTGTTTCGCCAGGGTGAGCCTGGAAATGCGGCTTTTATCGTCAACGGTGGGTCGATTGGAATCTACCGCGAGGTAGAGGACAAACGGGTGCCTCTGGCCACTCTGCGAAAGGGCGAGCTGTTCGGTGAGATGGCTGTGATCGATGGTAGCCCGAGGATGGCATCAGCTATCACGCTTGAAGATAGCACTCTGACAATGATCTCGGTTGAGCTCATGTCCGAGAAAATGAAAAAGACGGACCCGTTCATAAAAGCGTTAATCACCATGTTGCTGGGCAACTTGCGCAGCGTTCATGACAGCTACACACCGAAAGCCCGCAGTCTGCTCGATTCCGTCAGTGCTCTAAGTCGACAGTGCGACGCCCTCACCAAGTTCCTCACCGATAGTGAAGACATCGATCTGGATGTGGACGTTGCCGTTAAAGTCGGCCAACTCAATGAGATCGTTACGGAGCTCCAAGGTATTGCGGATGAGAATCGCGACAAAGATCGTCGCGGTGATTCGATGCCGCCGGCCGAGCCGCCCACCTAGGGACGGGTATGACCCGTATTTCAGCTACTAGCGAACAGCGTGATGCATTCAACCGGGATGGTGTTCTCTGTCTTCGCGGCGTTATTGACCCTAAATTAATCGCCGTGCTGGCCGAGGGCATAGACTCATGCCTTGAGCGACCAGGCCCAAAGGGTCGCAATTTCAACGCAGTAGAATCGCCTGGACGGTTTGCCGGCGACGTCTTCATGTGGACGTTCGACGACGCTATGCGTCAGTTTCTGTTGGATAGTCCGTTGGCCGAAATTGCAGCGTCGTTTATGGGATCTGACACCGCGGTTCATATGCTGGACCAAATGTTTGTCAAAGAACCACACACGCCGTCTCGCAGTCCGTGGCACCAAGATCAAACTTACATGTATGCCGATGGCGAGCAGCTGATATCGATCTGGGTCGCAGCGGATCCCGTTACGATTGAATCGGGTGCAGTGGAATGGATTAAGGGGTCACATCGGTCGGGCAAGCTTTATCAAGCGACGGGGTTTGACCCCAACATTACATACGAAACAGACGACTATGATGTTCTGCCGGATATCGAATCCAACCGTGATCAACACGATATTGTTGCGTATGAGACTGAGCCCGGAGACATCGTCATCAATCATTTGAGGACGCTTCACGCCGCGCCGGGAAATGGAACAGATCAGCGCCGCAGGGCTGTTGCGTACCGATTCACGGGGGATGATGCGTACTATGCGATTCGTAAGAAGGGGTCTCAGCCGATTGTTGATCCCGGCCTCGCTCAAGGGGCGCCGATGCCGTGCGACGTTTTTCCCAAGCTGTGGCCGGCACCGGTTGAAGCACCGTCTTTACATGTCGACAGGCCCCGTTAGGACGCATCAGCCGTAAGATGGGATGTCCGCCCATCCATAGGCCAGCTCGTCCAGGTCAACGCTGCCATATCGTATGGTACGGCTAGACACCAATGATCCACCGAGATGTTTGTAGAACGCTGTCGCTGGATTGTCTTTTAGAACCCATACAGCCAGTCCTTCAAATCCCGCAGCGGATAATCGATTGCTGGCTGCCATGAAGAGCCGCCGCCCGTGACCGCTTTTCTGAAAGCCGGGTAATATATAAAGGCTTGAGATTTCAGCCTCGTGGCCTGGGATGACGGATCGAATACCGCCGCCACTGATAAATCCGACGATCTCGCCGTCTTCATTCTCACTGACCAGTATCGGCATATCGTCACGTGCGCGCTCTATGACCCGCGCCCAGGTGATCGCACGGTTCTCTGTGGTCACCTGGATCAGTTCGGTTTCTGGAATAATGCCGGCGTAGGTCGCCCGCCATGTTTTGACATGAACATTGGCGATGTGAGCGGCGTCTTCAATCTCGGCGGCTCGAATGGTCAGCATAGTTCCCAGCTTAGCTGTCCATCGCGCGGATGTCGCGGAAGCAACGCGTAGCAGTGCGGCCATATCCGGTGACAATAGGTTTACGGGATTCAAACACCATAAAAGGACAATTTTCATGATCGTTTCTTCTGTCGACCGTTTTTTAATGGACCGGCGTCAGGCGCTGGGCGCTGGACTTGGCCTGGCGGCCGCCGCGGCTGGCCTCTCCTCATCGACGGCTCAGGCTAAATCCAATGGGTTCGATACGGCCCTGGATTTCGACGGTGCCTTTGACCCCGAGCGGGCCGAGCACAACACCCTCGCATTTTGTAAGCTGATGTCCGACACCAAGGATAACGTTGAATCCTGTGGCTATTTTAAAGGTGATGTCTTGGCCTATGTCGGCCCCAACAAACGGCTCGAGCCTTTGTTTGGATACGAAGGGTTCGGCATGACCCGAACCTATCAAGTCGGCGACTACTCGTGGAAGAAACTTCACAAAGAGGTGTCTTACTACACCGATCTCAAAACTGGCGAAGTCATGGACGAGTGGCACAACCCGTTCCTTGATGAAACGGTCAAGGTCGTGCAAGTCCATAATGATGTCGTGAACTCGACTTGGGCACCGACGTATTCGTTTGGTGTCGGCCCCACAAAAGTCACCTATCCGTTCAAATTTCCGTGGCTGATTATGGGTGACAACGCGGTCGTCGACTTTGGCGTCAATACGACGCACAGGGCGGTCCTGCAGCCTGAAGAATGGCCGCGCGAATCTCATGGTGAAACCACGCAAGTCTTGGAAGCGATTCAAGTCCACGCCAGCTTGTCAGATTTGATGGATCCGAAGCAAACCACCGTTCAAGCCTCCGGATCGTGGCAACGTATTTCTCCGTGGCTACCGTGGATGTTGATGGGCTTGCAGCCGGGTCATCTGTTTTACAAAACGGTCACACGTCGTATGCCAGAAGGGGTTGAGGGGCTGCCCCGTCACGTTCGAGAATATACCGAGGCGAATTTCCCCGATTACTTCACCGCGCCGACGGAATGGCAGGAGCCAAACGTATCGAGCTACGAAGTTTATGAACGGGAAATGGACCCTCAACCGTTTAAAGACGGGGTTTAAACCGAGCTCAAATATCGGTGTAGAGGGGCGACCGCAAGAAACGGGTCGCCCCTTTTGCGATCTGGGGCATACGATAGAGCATGCTTAAGGACGCCACACCATTGCCCAAACAAAAGGATTCAGACGCCGCACGCGACTACGTGCGGGTCGAACGTGCCATCGATTATCTGGTCTCCCACCGGGAGTCTCAGCCTAGTCTAGATGCAGTGGCTGATCACGTTGGCCTTAGTGCGTTTCACACCCAGCGGCTGTTCACCCGCTGGGCAGGTGTCAGCCCAAAGCGTTTTCTCTCCTATTTGACGGTCGAACACGCCAAGCAACGATTGGAGGAATCGGCCAGCGTTTTCGATGCAGCGTTCGATGCCGGGCTGTCCGGATCGTCTCGTCTGCACGACCTTATGGTTTCGGCTGAGGCCATGACACCAGGAGAGTATAAGGCGCAAGGTTCGGATATCACGATTCGCTATGGGGTGGCTCCTACGCCCTACGGCGACGCCCTTTTCTTGGTCTCTGATCGCGGGTTGTGTGGACTGGAGTTTTTCAGTTCTGGTTTGGACACCCTATTGGCTGATGCCAAAAGTCGTTGGCCCTTGAGTCAATTTGTTGAAGCCCATGCGACCGCTGCGGAAGCGGCTCAGCGAATATTTGGATCCCGAGATTCCATTTCTATTCTCATGAAGGGAACATCGTGGCAATTGCAGGTTTGGTCCGCGCTGCTTCGCATTCCGGAAGGTTCTATCGTGAGTTACGGTCAAATCGCTGACGCAGTATGCACACGAAAAGCATCGCGTGCGGTTGGCACCGCCGTTGCCGCGAACCACATCGGATACATCGTGCCGTGCCATCGCGTTCTGCGCGCGACCGGTTTGTTCAAGCGCTATCGCTGGGGCGCACCGCGCCGTTGGGCGATGTTGGCGCGCGAGGCGGCGGTCGACGACTAGCGCCGGCCTGCCAATGAAAACGCGCGACAACCCCCTGACCCCAATACATTCTATGGCGGTAGAATTTATCTGTACCCCTCTTGAACAATCCTAAGTGCGTATTATCTCAGGGGTGTCGGATGCCGCTTTAGGGTCCGGTGATTGACTTAACCAGGCGTGACCATTGCGGTGCGTTTTGGGGCCGCAGTACCACGTCGCTTGATATCGCTTTAGGAGGATATCTTATGCGTACTTTAGATCTCGCCCCTTTGTTTCGTGCGTCAGTTGGATTCGACAACCTGACCCGTGTTTTGGATGCCGCCGCTCGACAGGACAGCGTGCAGGCTTACCCCCCCTATAACATCGCCAAAGCGTCTGACGACGCGTATCGCATTACCTTTGCCGTCGCGGGATTTAGCCAAGACGACATTGATGTCGTAATCGAGAACAATACGCTCTCGGTCAAAGGAAAGGTCGCGCAAGAGAGTGAAGACGTTGCATATCTCCATCGTGGAATAGCTGGCCGTTCCTTTGAGCGCAGATTCCAGCTCGCAGACCATATTCAGGTGATCGACGCGACCATGGAAAATGGCTTACTGCATGTTGATCTCAAACGTGAGGTGCCAGAGGCTTTGAAGCCGCGTGTGGTTTCGATCTCGAAGGCCTCCTCAACGCCGAAAATCGAAGGATCGGTAGAGCAAAAAGCCGCCTAATCGGACTTCGCGCGTCCCCTCGCGAACTTCCAGATAAACTTCATAGCCCTCGCAGTTCGCTGCGGGGGCTTTTCTTTGTGCGAATGTCTTGCGACGCTGTCGGTTCAGCTGCATTGCAATAGAGGAGCGCGCCATGGCCCATCCAGACAACGTCATCTCTGTGAACCATGAACTCGAGCAAAAATTTGGTATGAGCTATCTCATTCGATCAAGCGGTCCAACGCTGCATATGGCCGGAATATTGTCAGCAGACGAGAATTTCAATGTTTATGGCGAAGGGGATATGGCGGCCCAAATCAGGCGCATTTATGAGCGCATGACAGCGGTGCTTGCTAAGGCAGACTGCACGTTGGTGAATGTTGTGAGCGAAATCAGCTTCACTACAGATATGGACGCTCTGGCAGCGGCGTCCGGCGTTAGGGATGAGATTTACAAAGCAGCAGGCGCAGCACCGCCCGTGGCCACGGCGGTTCAGGTATCGGCGCTCTACTTGCCGGGTGCTATGCTTGAAATTCAAGCGACAGCTGAGCTGTATTAAGGGGTGCTTCGATATGTCTTTGTATGAAATCGTGACCGATTTTGAGCGACCAGATCCGGCCCTTATTGAACGGGCGTTGGATCTCTATTTCTGCATCGTCGGCTGCCGTGTTGGTCCTCGTTACGTTATGGATGCTGGAATCAAGGCGCTTGAACGGGAATGGCGTATCTGCGGACCGGCCGTTACCGTCCGACCGGAACAGACAGATGACGTCTATATGGCGCAACTTGTTGGCAAGTACGTCAAGCCTGGCGACGTGGTGGTTGTAGATGCCGGTGGGCGAGCAGACGCAGCATGCCTCGGAGCGAGTATGGCGAACGGTCTAAAAGAAATGGGAGCCGTTGGAATCGTCGCCGATGGATTTGTTTTAACCGCTGAAGTTATCCGCAAGCGCGAGGGCATACCTGTGTTCTGCCGGGGCTCCGTTTCGCTGTCGCGTGGGACCAATCACCCTGGCTGGATCAATACGCCGGCGATTTGTGGGGGGGGGGTTATTGTCAATCCAGGCGATCTCATACTCGGCGATGAAGATGGAGTCGTCGTTGTGCCGCAGACCCATGCTGAAGAAATCATTTCCCTGGTCGAAGGGCATGGCAATGGGCGGGAAAAACCGGGAAGGCCACGCGACGGAAATATTCCCGACCGTGATCCCGTGGATGACCCCTACTACAAGCGCTCCGGGGCTGAAGCCAAGCTTGCAGAAATGGACAATATCATCATTCGGTAACGGCGACCGTGACACAGACATATCGTCCTCAGTCACGCGCCTTTCAAAGGAAAGAACAATGTTCAGAACGCCTTTTTCAGTTTTTCGATCACTCTTCGTGCTGGTTGTCGGCATTACGTTTTTGGAGCCGATCACCCAGGCGGCCGCCAACGAAGATATCGACGCCGTCAAAGCGACGATTCATGAAACGGCTGAGCGGTGGAACTCACAAGATTTTTCCTCCGTATTGGGCCTTTGGGATTTAAACGAGGAAGTGCCCTTCTATTTGGCTGAAGAACAGGATGACTGGTTCATCGGGTGGGAGCCGTTGCGGGCGTATCTAGATCCACCTCATCCAAGCCCTGTTGTTGAGGCGATCAGAGAGGAAATGAGTGACATCTCCGTCAAGCTGATTGCTGAAGACCTGGCTATCGCTGCGTGGCACATGCACTTCGAAATGAAAATGCGAGGCAAGGAACCGATCGGGGAAGACGTGCGGGTCAGCGCTGTTTTTAGAAAGACGGATGCTGGCTGGCGCTATATCCACTGGGCGGAATCGCCCATGACGGCTCTAGCCTATATGGACAGACTCTTTCAACAAGATGTGGATCACGAAAAATTAGACGTGATGCTAGAGCGATCACGAGCGCGTAGAGATGCGAGAGATTAAACTCAAGAAACGATGACGCGCAGCAGGCGACGAGCCGGGGCTATATAAGAGAGATGTTATGACCAAACGTATCAAGATGATCCTTCCTGTGCCAATGCCGCCTCAGGCGATTAATCTTTTTAAACAGCAGATGCCACCGGCGTTGTCCCGGCCAGATATTGAATATGAATGGGTTGCGACCAAGAACGGCGCCAATATTCTGGATAGTTACTATGACGCTGTTCTGTCAGATGCTTTCGTCATGGCAGCTGGTGCGCGGGCGGAGGATGAAGGGTTCTCTGCGGTTTGTATCAACTCTATGTCTGACAGCGGCCTCAAAGGTCTTCGGTCTCGCTTATCGATCCCTGTTCTAGGTCCTTGCCACACGTCATTTCACACCGCTTGTATGTTGGGTGGATCCTTTAGCGTGATCACTATGTGGGACGAATGGACGCATATGTATGAGAAGACCCTGAGAGAAGAGGGGTTAGAACGTCGTTGCGCCTCCGTTCGGGCGATCGGCGTGAGGCCAGATACGCAAGAGCTTCTCGTTGGCAAAGAAGAGATTGTTTTTGAGAAGCTGGAAGCTGCCGGCCGCGAAGCCATTGAAGAAGACGGGGCTGACGTTCTTATTTTAGGGTCAACAACAATGCATCAAAGCCACGCTTTCTTGCAGGAACGGATGCCCGTACCCGTGATTAACCCTGGTGTTGTAGCCTTTAAACTTTGTGAGATGTTTTTAGACCTTGGCCTCAGTCATTCAAAAACGGCGTACCCGAACCCTGAAAAAACCAATGATTATGTCTTCGAATCTGTCGGCACGGTTTTTTGAATAGGGCAGGTGTTGCCAAGGACCTGCGCTGCTACGTGAGCCCGATCTCTGCTAGTCGCTGTTCGAGAAAAGTTTGTGCGGTAATCGTTTTCGGATAGCGATTGGGATTTTGTTGGGTAACGCAGTTGGGCAGCGTTGAGATTTCTACATCTGGCGCAAAATGCAGGAAAAACGGTGCGGAGTAGCGTGAGTTGTCATTCCCGTCCCCGTCAGTTCTAACGACACGGTGAGTTGTGCTCGGCAATACGTGATTGGATAGCCGCTGTAGCATGTCGCCCACGTTGCAGACGATCATATCGGCCTCTACGTCGACAGGTATCCACTTGCCGTCGTGATTAAGAATTTCCAAGCCGGCCTGATCCGCGCCCACCAACAATGTGATGACATTGATATCCTCATGGGCTGCTGCACGTTCTCCCGCATTCGCCATGTCCGGCGGCGGATAGTGAAGCAGCCGCAGGATGCTGTTGCCGGTGGCCACGCGGGACTCGAAGTAATCGGGTGATTGGTCGAGATAGACCGCTACTGCTGCCAACAGGCGTCGACCGAGATGATCCATCGCATCGTAGAAGGTTTGGCAGGCCGTTTTAAAAGTCTGGCACTCCTCTGGCCAAATATTGTCTGGCATCACTTCAGATAGGCGTGCGGCATCGCTCGGGTCACGCCCGACGTGCCAAAACTCTTTCTGGTCTGCGACGTGTGCGTTTTTCGCAGTCTCAACGCCGAACGGTGTATAGCCGCGCTGGCCGCCACCACCGTCTATCCGATATTTCATCTTGATCGTGTCTGGGAGGGCGAAAACATCCCGTGCCGCGTCGATACAGTTCTCGATCTTTAATGTGTCGATGCCATGATTGGTCACGGCAACGAAACCTGTTTCCGTCCAAGCTTGGCCGAGGGCGTTACCAAACGCTGCGAGGTCAGTATCCAAATTTTGAGCATCAACTGTCGGAATGCCCCGCGCCAAACCCATGCCGTCACATATTACCTTAGTATGAGAGAGGTGGTGCCCGCCGCCGGACTCGAACCGGCACGCCCTTTCGGACAACGGATTTTAAGTCCGTTGCGTCTACCAATTCCGCCAGGCGGGCATTGCGTTAGTCTAGGTAGCGGTTGAGCGTTCAGATCGCAACGTCAATTCTTCAATTCTTCCCAGGAATTACCGCAAGCCATGGTAGACGGCGTTTAGTGCCGGGGCGAGCCCAGCAGCAATCAATCACCGACTTGCTCGTCAATGCTGGGTTCGTGGTCTAGGCTTCGTATGGCTTCGGCCACTTTTTCGATCGCGACGTCTATGTCTTTCTCGTTTGTGCCCTTGGCAACGACGCTGAGACCAATCCGTTTCCCTCGGAAGAATGGATAACTTCCCAGATCCACATCTGGGTGATCGTTTTGAATAACAGTCAGTGCATCAGCGATGTCGCCTTCGCCAAGGTGCGCTTCGACAAACCGCGACAAGACAGGCGCGCCATGGGTCAGCGAGGGGGTCACCGAGTCAAACATCGCGCGAGCAATGCTTGGAACACCGGCCAAGATGAACACGTTCTCGATGCGAATGCCTGGTGCCGACGTGGCACGTGTTTCGATCGGTTCCGCACCTTCCGGTAGATCGGCCATTTTGAGGCGCGCGTCATTGAGTCGGGCGCTGTAGAATTTTTTCATCTTGTCGACGGAGGGTTGATGCCGCTTTAGCGGCACGCCGAACGCTTTGGCAACGGCAGCCGCGGTAATGTCGTCGTGGGTCGGCCCAATTCCGCCGGTCGTGAAGACGTAGGTAAAGGCTGCGCGTAGCGTGTTTACCGCAGTAACAATTTCGTCCTCAATGTCGGGAACAACGCGGACTTCTCGCAGGGGAATGCCAAGCTTACCGAGGCCGATTGCCAGGAACTGGATGTTAGCGTCCTGGGTCCGTCCCGAAAGAATTTCGTTACCGATAACAATCAAGGCTGCTGTGGGTTCCGAAGGCATGACCGCACTCTACGGAGGGTCCGGTCTCTAGGCAACGGCGTTAAGGACCTCGTTGTAAAAGAGGGATCAGTGGTAAATCTGCTGGCGGCATGGGGTAGTCCGTCAGCTGTGCAGGCGTAACCCAGGCTGTCGCTTGCTTTTCCAGAGGCGAAATTGAGCCAGCCCATTCTCTGCAGATGTAAAGCGGCATTAACAAGTGAAACGACTCGTAGCTATGCGATGCAAAGGTCAGTGGCTCCAGCGCACCGGGGTCAATAGACACGCTGAGCTCTTCTCTCAACTCTCTCACCAGTGCTTGTTCTGGCGTTTCTCCGGCTTCGAGCTTGCCGCCCGGAAACTCCCAAAGTCCGGCCATAGATTTGCCGACCGGGCGTTGGGTCAGAAGAATTTCGCCGCTATCTCTAATTAGCGCTGCCGCTACAACGGTAACGACGTTGACCGAACTAGATTTGGTCACGTGCGATAGTCGGCGTTAATGTCGATGTAGCCGTGTGTCAAATCACAAGTCCAGGTTGTCGCCTGTCCCTTGCCCACACCAACATCAATTTCTATCTCGATATCGTGCCCCTGCATATGCGTCGTCACAGGTGTCTCGTCGTAGTTGGGGACGGGTTCTCCGTCTTGCGTGATTTGAACGCCACCGATGGCGATGGCTAATTTGTCCCGATCCGCTTTCTCGCCAGCTTTGCCGACGGCCATAACGATCCGACCCCAGTTTGCGTCTTCTCCGGCAATGGCGGTTTTTACCAAAGGCGAATTACCGACGGCGAGGCCGATCCGCCGGGCCGCATCGTCGCTCTCAGCGCCGGCCACCCGTATTTCGATGAACTTCTGCGCGCCTTCGCCGTCCTTAACAACCTGGTGTGCCATATCGATTAGCAGGTCGTTTAAAGCGTCTTTGAAGTCCGTTAAACGCTCATCACCAACCTCTGAAACGGGTGCGTGCCCCGCTTGGCCGGTGGCGAACAAAAGTAAGGTGTCGGATGTTGAGGTATCGCTATCGATCGTAATCGCATTGAAGCTCTTGTCAGCGCCGTCGGCGACAGCCGCTTGGGCGACACCCGGTGACAAAACAGCATCAGTCATCACGTAGGCCAACATCGTTGCCATATCGGGAGCGATCATACCCGAGCCCTTGGCAATCCCCACTAGCGTTACTGGTGTGCCGTCAATCGCTGTCGTTCTGACTGCACCTTTTGGGTACGTGTCTGTGGTCATAATTGCAGTGGCGGCATTCTCCCATGCGGTATCTGACAGCGTGGCTGTTAGATCGCCGATCTTAGCTGTGATTCGCTCTTCCAATAGGTACTCACCGATGGTGCCTGTGGAGCAGACGAAAACGTCATTGAGACCGCAGTCGATCGCTCCTGATACCGCAGCGGCCGTTTTCTCAACCGCGTCCCGTCCGCGTTCGCCAGTAAAAACATTGGCGTTGCCCGCATTCACGACCAGGGCGCGTGCAGCCCCATTCCCCAAAGCGATCCGGTTCCAGTCGACAGGTGCGCCTGCGGTCGTCGATTTCGTCATGACACCGCCGACGACCGTGTCCGGTGCGAATTCGGCCAGCATCAGGTCCAGACGGCCGCTATATCTCACCCCGGCTTCGCACGCTGCCAGTCGTACACCTGGCACTGGCGGTAAGGCGGGGAAATCGGCGGGTGCAAAGGGCGAAGGGGGGTAGGCCATGGCTCTCAATCCTGAATAATGGCCGGTTATTCGCACAGCCGGCCGGGTGGGTCCAGTTTCTCATAATCTTGTCAAAGCGTCGAAACCCTAGAAAACACTCCGATTCCGCCTTCCTGTCGTTGACAGCGGGCGGTCAGGTTCCTATGTCTTCGGCGCGCATCTTCATCTGGTGCGCTTTATTTTAACCCCAAGCCGAGGTGTCCATGTTCGGCGCAATCGCCAAACGCCTGTTTGGGACCGCAGCCGACCGTTTCGTTAAAGAGATGAAACCGGTCGTTGATGCCGTTAACGCCCTTGAGCCAGAGCTTGAGGCCCTTGACGATGAAGCCCTTCGTGCGCGCACTGGCTGGCTCAAGTCCCGTATTAAAGATGGTGAATCCCTCGACGATATATTGGTCGATGCATTCGCTACTGTGCGAGAGGCCGCAAAGCGGACTCTGGGACAGCGCCATTTTGATGTTCAGATTATGGGGGGTGTGGTTCTCCATAACGGTAAGATTTCTGAAATGGGGACTGGCGAAGGGAAGACGCTCGTTGCCACATTGCCGGTCTATTTGAATGCCTTGGAAGAAAAAGGCGTTCACGTCGTCACTGTTAACGACTACTTGGCAGGCCGCGATGCCGAGTGGATGGGCCAAATTTATCGGTTCTTAGGCTTAACAGTCGGTTGTATCCAAGGGGGATTAGACGATCACGCCCGTCGTGCGGCTTACGCCTGCGATGTTACCTATGGCACCAATAACGAATTTGGCTTTGACTATTTGCGCGACAACATGAAGTTTGCGCTCGCAGATATGGTGCAACGGGAATTCTGGTACGCCATTGTTGATGAAGTTGACTCAATCCTTATTGACGAAGCACGGACGCCACTCATTATCTCGGGGCCTTCGGAAGACAAGACGGATCTTTATGGCAGAGTTGATGAAATTATCCCGGACCTGACGGAAGACGATTACGAAAAGGACGAAAAAGCCCGTTCCATCGCGCTTACCGATGAAGGGGCAGAGCATGCTGAAAATCTTCTACGAGATAAAGGCATTCTCGCCCAAGGTAATTTGTATGACCTTGAGAACATCGCGCTAATTCATCACGTCAATCAGGGCTTACGCGCCCACCAACTCTTTCAGAAAGACGTGCACTATCTCGTTCGTGATGATCGTGTGCACTTGATCGATGAATTTACCGGCCGTGTTATGGACGGGCGTAGACTATCCGACGGCCTGCATCAGGCGATTGAAGCCAGAGAGCACGTCACCGTGCAAAATGAGAGTCAGACGCTTGCCTCAATTACCTACCAAAACTACTTCCGCCTGTATCCCAAGCTAGCCGGTATGACAGGTACCGCTATGACGGAGGCTGAAGAATTTGGCGCGATTTATGGTCTGGCGGTTGTCGCAATTCCACCGAATTTACCGCAAGCACGGCTAGATGCAGATGACGAAGTCTATCGCACGGAAGAAGAAAAGAACGAGGCGATTATAGAACTCATCGAAGAGTGCCATGCACGCCAACAACCGGTTTTGGTTGGCACGGTATCGATCGAGAAATCCGAGGCGCTGGCAAGTCTTTTGAAAAAGCAGCAGAAGGTGAAGGCGGAAGTGCTCAACGCCAAACAGCACGAGCGAGAAGCCTACATTATTGCCCAGGCGGGTGTTCCGGGTGCTGTGACTATCGCAACCAACATGGCCGGGCGCGGCACCGATATTCAGCTTGGTGGCAATCCTGACTTTGTGATTGAGGAAAAAGAAAAGACGCAGGGTAAGCCTATCAACGAAGAAGAACGGCAGGCTATTCGCGCAGATATCGAAGCGAAAAGAAAAGTTGCACTCGAGGCTGGTGGGCTCTGTGTTCTCGGTACGGAACGCCATGAGAGCCGTCGTATCGACAACCAACTGCGCGGTCGCTCGGGACGTCAAGGCGATCCGGGATCGTCGCGGTTCTTCTTGTCTTTGCAAGATGACTTAATGCGCATCTTCGGATCGGAACGTATGGACAGCATGTTGCAGCGTTTGGGGCTGGAACGCGGCGAGGCGATTATTCATCCGTGGATCAATAAGGCGATCGAGAAGGCGCAGCAAAAAGTTGAAGCTCGTAACTTCGATATCCGCAAAAATCTGCTGCAGTACGATGATGTGATGAATGATCAACGCAAGGCCATTTTTGATCAACGTAAAGAGGTGATGTCATCCGAAGATGTGTCGGAATTCGTCACGGACATGCGTCATGAAGTTATCGAAGACTTGGTTGACCGTGCATTGCCTGAGCGCGCTATGGCGGAACAGTGGGATGTGGCCTTCCTGCACGAAGAAAGTTTGCGCCTGTTGAGCCTTGACTTGCCCTATAACGAGTGGGCGGAAGAGGAAGGGATCGCGAACGAAGAAATTCAGGGGCGGGTGATTGACGCTTCCAATCGCAAGATGGCGGAGAAAAGCGTCAACGTGGGTACCGACGTAATGCGTCGCGTAGAGAAAAGCCTGGTCCTACAGATGATCGATGCGGGCTGGAAGGACCACCTGCAGCAACTCGATTTCTTGAGGGCATCTATAAATTTGCGGGCTTATGCCCAAAAGCAACCATTGCTCGAGTACCAGAAAGAATCGTTTTCTATGTTTCAGACGATGCTGGAAGGTCTCCGGGAGCGAGTCACCGAAATTCTGTCTCGCGTGGAAATTAAAGTTGAGCCGACGGCGGATCAACTTAAGCCGGTCGGCCCCACTGGGGCTCAACTTACGAAACCCCTGACACCGGATCAGAAGGAAGCACGGCGCAATCGAATTGATGAAATTGGACAGCAACGCGCCAGGCCACGCGTTAGTCCAGACCAGCGTGATCCCAACAATCCAGAAAGTTGGGGCAAAGTGGCCAGAAACGAGCCGTGCCCCTGCGGTTCCGGCAAGAAATACAAGCATTGCCATGGGGTTGTAGGGTCTCAGCCCACATCAGAGAATGTTTGAAACCTTTTGCCGAGCTAGTGCGTTTTTGACTTGAAACGGCCTGTCCTCTAACCTTCTACGATACCGATCCGGCCAGTAATGTTTGTAAGCTGGTGTTTTGCGGGAGAAAACCATGGCTATTGAACCGACGATCGAGTCAGCCCTTACGGCGCAGCGGTCGAACTTCCTCAACAAGATCGGCAATTCTGCTCAGGGCAGCCAATCGGCGAACAATCAAACTGCCGTCAACAATGTGGCAGACCAGGTTCGTGGCCATCGTGATGATGACGAGGATGAGCGACGCTCCTCTCCTCCGCAAGGTCGGGGCGGGAGCCTTGATATCTCTATCTAGAGGTAATTTGAGCTCCTTTATGGGAAGGCGGTGTTTCAGCACCGCCTTTTTGCATTTCTGGCGCTGCCGTAAGATTCTCGCCGCGAGCCAATCCGTGTGGAAAGGGAGTGGCGCACACCCCAATATTCTGCGTTACTGACGTATCGCTGCGAGACTAGGTCCGCAAGTTGGAGGTGTGTGCATGCGTCACTTATTTTTAGCTTTGGTGTTTCTGCCGTGTTTCGCCGCCACGGCGACGGCGCAAGATCAACCGCCGCTGCAGCGGGATCTGATGATCATCAGCGAGCTGTTTCCAGGCACCTACGACAACATGGAACAGGTGTATTTTGATAACCGGTTAGAGGTATCGGAGGACATCAGGCACGAGCGCGTGTCGTCGGAGGTGCGCCGCATCCCCAACGACCGGTTTGGTGAGAATGCGTTCTTCATTCTGGATTATTGGTTCGAGCAAGATCGTTGGCACCCACGCATCTATTCGTTTCATGTTGACCAAGCAGAGAACGCGATCCGGATGAGACTTCACTCTTTTGCTGGATTTGATCGCACGCCGTACCTGAGGGCGCACGAAGACCTCTCGGCGCTGGATAGCTTATCGCCGGATGATCTGACAAACCTTGCGCAGTGCGATCTGTTCTGGCGCCAATCCGTCGGCGGCTATCACGCGAAGATGAAAGACAAAGCCTGTGTCTATGAAGAACAAGGCGAGACCGTCTACGCCGACTATCAAATGATGCTGAGTGATCGGGCGCTGTGGAAGGGCGATGTCATTCGCCGGGTGTCAGACGACAGTCAAATCAATTCCGAACCCGAGGTGTTGCACAAACAACTCAAGGCGCGCCACTTTACCTGCAACATGTCGTTTAGCGGTGAGACGGGAAAGAAAGAAAATTTTGGTCGCATTCCAATTCATGACCAAGGTGGCCTGCATTTTGTGTCACGCCCGACAAAGGAAAAACCTGACCGCCAGATCGGCATACGTCTGCGCAACGTAGATTGGGCAATGAACAACACCGCCACCGGGTTCACCAATGATGTTTTTGTTATGTACATTGTCGAGCGGGCCAGCGGGCAAAAAGACCGCAATGTCACTTACACGTGGGGCGCACCAGAAGAAACAAGTGTAGGGCTAAATCTGCAGTGGCTTTTGGCGTCGTGCTACATCACGCCGCAAAACCAGACCCGTCCATATCTTACGAGAACCCCAGCAGGCCCCTGGCAAAGTCCGTCGCCGTAAACGGGCGCAAATCATCAACGCCTTCGCCAACGCCGAGATAATGCACAGGGAGGCCGAATTTCTCTGCTAGGGCCACGACCACACCGCCTTTGGCGGTACCGTCAACTTTGGTCAACACTAAACCGGTGACGCCGGCGACGTCCTGAAACGCTTCCACTTGTGAGTGGGCATTTTGTCCAACGGTGGCATCCAGCACCAACAGCACAGCATGGGGTGCGGTCTCATCCTTCTTTTTGATGACGCGGACGATCTTAGCCAACTCGGCCATCAGGTTATCTTTGTTTTGCAGTCGACCGGCCGTGTCGATGAGCAGCACGTCGTCGGCCCTGGCTGACGCCTCGTTAAGTGCATCGAAGGCAAGGCCCGCAGCATCAGAGCCGGTTTCGCGGGCAATCACGGGAGCGCCGGTGCGTTGGCCCCAGACTTGTAGCTGTTCCACAGCGGCTGCACGAAATGTATCGCCAGCGGTTAGCGTGACGCGTCGGCCATCATCCCTGAATTGTTTAGTGAGTTTGCCGATGGTGGTGGTCTTACCGGCACCGTTGACGCCAACCACCAGAATGACAAACGGCTTCTTAGTTGCATCTATGTCGAGGGGTAGCGCAACGGGCTCTAGAGATTGAGCAATGTCGTCTGCGAAGGCCGTGCGCACTTCGTCTTCCGTGACATCTTTGCCAAACCGGGTCTTGGCCAGATTAGCAGTGAGCCGTGCGGCCGTCGCGGCACCAAGGTCGGCTGTGATCAAAAGCTCTTCCAGATCTTCTAGCGCTGCGTCGTCTAGTTTGCGCTTAGTAACTAGGTCGCCAATGCCGCCGACCAGCTTTGCAGAAGATTTTCTCAAGCCCGCGGTTAATCGGCCAAGCCAGCCGACTTTCTTTTCAGTATTCGAGGGGGGCAGGCCAGTCACTTTTTAGGCGGCGATCAATTGGCCACTGGTGGTCGACGCGATGGTGACGTCAATCAATGTGCCTGGTTCAAAGGTTTTGGAAACACGCACGGGAACGAAGTGCTCGCTGTTACCTACACCGTTGTCTTCCATCAAGACGGAGGCTTGGCTGCCAACACGGCTCTCAAGGAATCTACCCATGGCAACTTTTCCGGCAGCGCGGAGTTTAGCAGCACGGCCCTTGATGACCGCTTTGTCGACCTGGGGCATGCGGGCTGCTGGCGTGCCTTCGCGCACCGAGTAAGGAAAGATGTGGAGATGCGTTAGGCTTGCGTCGTGGACGAGCGCGAGTGTGTTCTCAAACTGCTCATCGGTTTCGGTCGGAAAGCCGGCAATGATGTCGGCGCCGAACACTGCGTCTGGCCGGATTGACCGGATACGATTGCAGAATGCGATTATGTCCCCGCGGAGGTGTCGGCGCTTCATGCGTTTGAGAATGACGTCGTCTCCGGCCTGCGCTGAAATGTGGAAGTGCGGCAGCAGGCGTGACTCGTTGGCGATGACGTGGAATAGGTCGTCATCGGCTTCGGCAGGATCGAGAGAGGAAAGACGAAGGCGTGGGAGTTCGGGCACCGCGGCCAATAGACGCTTGATCATTTGGCCCAGCGTCGGTGTTCCCGGTAAATCGCTGCCATAGCCCGTAATATCGACACCGGTCAGCACAATTTCCTTATGACCGGCGGCAACAAGGTCGCGTACTTCATCGAATAAACGGCCCATCGGGACACTACGGTTGTTGCCCCGGGCGAAAGGAATAATGCAGAAGGTGCAGCGATGATCGCAGCCTTGTTGAATTTGAACGAAAGCCCGCGTCCGGCCGTCAAACCCCTCCACTAAATGTGATGCCGTTTCCTCTACCGTCATGATGTCGCTGACTAGGATAGGGGCATGATTGTCGACAGCAAAACTTTCGGCCTTCATTTTGTGCTCGTTGCCGATCACCCGGTCGACCTCCGGCATTGCGGCGTAGGCCTTCGGGTCCAACTGAACAGCACATCCTGTCGCGATAATTTCAGCGTCTGGATTCTTGCGCCGCAACCGCCTTAGGGATTGTCGACCTTGGCGCTCTGCTTCTTGAGTGACGGCGCAGGTGTTGACGATAATCGCGTTGTCGCGGCCAGCCTTTTCCGCATGCCGCCGCATCACCTCGGATTCATAGGTGTTCAACCGGCAGCCGAAGCTGACCACCTGCGGCCCCGCTTCTGTTTGCGCACGGTTTTTTTGCGCTATCGTCACGTCAACAACTCGCGGTCGAGAATACCGGAAAACGTTTCGGCCACGGGTCCGGTCATCACCACGTGTCCATCGTCACGCCATAGGATATGAAGGTCGCCGCCATCGAGTGTCACGGTGACGGCGCGATCTGTCAGCTCTCGTCGAGCCGTGGCGACGCCAACAGCACAGGCGCCAGTCCCGCAGGCTTGGGTGATGCCGACGCCGCGTTCCCAAACCCGCATGCGGACATGGGAGCGATTCAACACCTGGACGATCTCAACATTGGTGTGCTTGGGAAACAGCGCATGGGTTTCTATCGTTGGCCCCAGTTCGGACAGCTCGACGTTGTCGACATCGTCGACAAAGAACACCACATGCGGGTTGCCCATGTTCACGGCGACCGGGTTGGAGAGACTGCCCACAACCAAATCCAAGTGAGCGGTGTTTTCTTCCATCGTGAGGGGGATGTCTTGCCAGTCGAGCTTGGCCGGACCCATATCGACAGCCACAAGGTCACCGTCTGCGCGTGATGCGGAAACCGGCCCAGCCAGCGTTTCTAGGACCACCTCATCCTTGTCCATGTCATCCATGACCAGGGCAGCAATGCAGCGGGCGCCGTTGCCACAAGACGACACGACACCGCCGTCGGCATTGCGGACGGTCATAAAGGCGTCGCCTTCGGCTTGCGGTGGCTCAATAATCAGAAGTTGGTCAAATCCGACCCCGGTGCGACGATCAGCGATGGCCCGCACCTGACTATCACCCAGTTCTAAGGGCCGGGCGCGGGCGTCCAGCACGACAAAATCGTTGCCGAGACCGTGCATTTTGCGGAAGGGCAAGCCCTCTATGGTCGAACCAGTTGTCATGGCCGGTTTATATGGGGCCGGAGGGGCCAAAGTCCAGCATGAGGAAAGCCTCGGAAAACCGGTTTTTTCGCGGATTTCCTTGACTCACCAGCCCCAAACCCGTAAATCCCGCCCGTCTGGCCCAAATAGGTCAGGCACAGGATTCACTTTTCTTCGGGCATCCTGCTCTTGAGGGGGTCCGCCAGTCCGCGAGGGTTCGCGCACTGGCGCGTTTCTCGTTGGGGCAAAGGGATCCCGCCAAAGGGACGCTACGTACGGCATGTTTGACGGTCTGTCACAACGGCTAGGCTCAGTCTTCGACACCCTCACCAAGCGGGGGGCGCTGAAGGAAGACGACGTGCGCGCCGCCATGCGCGAAGTCCGTGTTGCCTTGCTCGAAGCCGATGTCGCCCTGCCGGTGGTTAAAGACTTCGTCGAAAAAGCGACAGAAAAGGCTGTTGGCGAACAGGTAATCCGCTCGGTTACGCCGGGTCAGATGGTCATTAAGATCGTCCATGACTGCATGGTCGACATGCTGGTCGGGGATGATGAGGCGGCGTCTGAACTAAACCTTCGTGCCGCACCGCCGGTACCGTTCCTGATGGTCGGGCTGCAAGGCTCTGGCAAAACCACAACCACCGCTAAAATCGCCCGCCATCTTCAGACCAAAGAAAAGAAACGTGTGTTGATGGCGTCTTTGGACGTGTATCGCCCAGCCGCCATGGAGCAACTGGCTGCACTTGGCCAGCAGGCCAATGTCATCACATTGCCCATTGTTGCGAGCCAAAAGCCGGTCGATATCGCCAAGCGTGCGATGGACGAGGGTCGCAAGGGTGGCTTTGATGTCGTCGTCCTTGATACCGCCGGTCGCACAACCATCGATCAAGCGCTGATGGATGAAGTGACACAAGTCCGCGATGCGGTTTCTCCCGTCGAAACCTTGCTGGTCGCCGACGCGATGACCGGTCAGGACGCGGTCGCGACAGCAACTGCATTCCAAGAGAAAGTTGGCATTACGGGTATTGCACTAACGCGTGTTGATGGTGATGCCCGCGGTGGTGCGGCCTTGTCTATGCGCGCTGTGACCGGTGTGCCGATCAAGGTCATGGGTACCGGCGAAAAAACCGACGCCATGGAAGGCTTCCATGCCGAACGGATTGCTGGACGCATTCTTGGCATGGGCGATGTTGTAAGCCTGGTTGAGAAGGCTTCCGAAACCATTGACGAAGAAGAAGCCGAGCGGTTGGCCAAGCGTATGATGGAGGGTCAATTTGATCTCAACGACCTTCTCTCTCAATTGCGTCAGCTCCAGAAGATGGGCGACATGAAAGGCCTGCTCGGCATGTTGCCGGGCATGGGCAAAATGGCCAAGCAGATCAAGCAAGCTGATGTCGACCCCAAAATGATTAAACGCCAAGAGGCGATGCTGCTGTCGATGACGCCCAATGAGCGCCGTCAACCTGCGCTGATCAAGGCGTCACGAAAGAAACGCATCGCATCTGGATCGGGAATGGCGGTGCAAGACGTCAACCGTTTGCTCAAACAGCATCAGCAAATGGCGACGGTGATGAAACAAATGAAAAAGAAGGGTCTCGCAGGAATGTTCTCTGGCGGCGGTATGCCAGGGGCCGGTCTTGGTGGAGGTCTCCCTGGTGGATTACCGCAAGGTCTTCCGTTCCGGGGGCGTTAACAAAACATGCAACAGAAACAAATTAATCAAATTTCGATCAACAAGGAGCAAGACGTATGAGTCTTCGTATTCGTTTATCCCGGGGTGGGGCCAAGAAGCGTCCGTACTACCGGATCGTAGTGGCTGATAGCCGCTCGCCGCGTGACGGCCGTTTTATTGAACGGCTTGGTGCGTACAATCCGGTGCTGCCCAGTGATCACAAAGATCGCGTTATTCTGAAGGAAGAGCGCATTCGTCATTGGCTTGGTCTTGGTGCTTTGCCAAGCACGCGTGTTCATCGCTTCCTTGCCAAGGCGGGCATTTTGGATGCGTTGCCCATTCCCGAGCAGACCAAGCAAGACAAGCCAAAGGCTAAAGCTCAAGAGCGCCTGCGCGAAGCTGAAGAATCAGCTAAGTCTGCCGCTGAGGCAGCCGCCGCTGAAGCTGCGGCACCAGCCCCTGCTCCGGAACCTGAAGCGCCTGCCGAAGCTCCGGCTGAGGATGCAAAAGCTGAAGAAGCACCAGCAGAAGAGGCAGCGCCTGCCGAGGAAAAAGCGGACGCGTAATGATTGGGTCGTGAGTGATGTCCTCTGGCGACACACGGGTTTGTCTTGGTGTCATTGTTGGTGCGCGCGGCCTTAAGGGCGATGTTCGCATCAAGAGTTTCACCGCAGACCCTCAAGATGTCGCCGCCTATGGGCCGCTCATGATCGACGACGGGTCGACGATGACGCTAAAGATTACCGGTGAGGCCAAAGGTGTTGTGATTGGTCGCATCAAAGGTGTTGAGGACCGCACCAAGGTCGAGGCACTGAAGGGACAAAACCTGTACGTGGAGCGCGGGGCGCTTCCCGAGACGGGAGATGAGGAAGAGTTTTATCATGCCGACCTGGTTGGCATTAGGGTTGAGGACGAAACAGGTCAAGAATGCGGAACGGTGAGTGCCATATACGATTTCGTAGCAGGCGACATGGTCGACCTGCGTCTGCCGAATGGGCGCACTGTGCTGGTGCCGTTCACATCGGCGGCTGTGCCGACAGTGGACATCGCCGGCGGCAGAATGGTCGTGATGGCATCGGCTCTGGCCGCGGCGGAAGACGAGCCAGTTCAGGACAACACGCCATGACCCGGACCACACCTTTCCAAGCGTCAGTGCTGACCCTTTTCCCGGAAATGTTCCCCGGCCCCCTTGGTGCCTCTTTGGCTGGCAAGGCCACAGACGACGGCCTGTGGGGCTTGGAAACAGTAGACATACGGGGCTTTGCGCGCGATAAACACCGCTCCGTCGACGACACCCCTTTTGGGGGCGGCGCCGGCATGGTGATGCGGCCCGATGTTATCGATGCTGCGCTTCATCAGGCCCATTCCGACGGCCGGCCGTTGATTTATTTAACCCCGCGCGGACGCTTGTTTGATCAGGCTGCGGCGCGGACTCTGGCCAAGGCCGATGGGGTGACCCTCCTCTGCGGACGCTACGAAGGTGTCGACCAGAGGGTCATTGAAGCCTGGGATATGGATGAAGTCAGCGTTGGTGATTTCGTTCTATCCGGTGGTGAAGCAGCGGCGATTACGGTTCTCGATGCGGTGGTCCGGCTGCTCCCCGGTGTGATGGGGAGCTCTGACTCGCTGACAGAAGAAAGTTTCGAAACGGGGATGCTGGAGTATCCCCACTACACACGGCCAGAAGAATGGAACGGCCGTGCGGTGCCCGAGGTTTTGAAATCCGGTCACCACAAAAATATTGAAACCTGGCGCCAGGACCAGGCTGAATCGATAACCCGCACACGGCGGCCTGATCTGTGGGATCAGCACGTGGCGGCAGGAACGAACAAGAAAGGTTGAGGACAATGAACACGATTCAACAACTCGAGCAGGAACAAATTGCTCAACTGACTGAAGGCAAAGACATTCCCGACTTCACTCCCGGCGACACACTTCGGGTGCACGTTAAGGTGAAGGAAGGTCAACGCGAACGTATCCAGGCCTACGAAGGCGTCTGCATCGCGCGCAAGAATTCTGGCCTCAATTCAGCATTCACCGTGCGGAAGATCTCTTTCGGTGAAGGTGTCGAGCGTGTGTTCCCGCTCTATGCGCCAATCATCGATCACATCGAGTTGGTGCGCCACGGTCGAGTGCGCCGCGCCAAGCTTTACTATTTGCGTAGTCGTCGCGGCAAATCTGCCCGTATCGCAGAAGATGCTGCAGCGGTGCAAAAAGAGCGTGAAGCCAACAAGGCTGCTAAGGCTGCAAAAGCTGAAGCAGCTAAGGCCTAAAGCGGGCCGCATTCGTCGAGATTCTTTACTGGGTGCTTTGTTATGGCTCAGCCGCGCACGTTGTATGATAAGTTGTGGGACAGCCACGCCGTCCATCAGGATGATGATGGCGGGACCCTCATCTATATCGATCTGCATCTGACTCACGAGGTCACGACGCCCCAGGCCTATGAAGGCTTGCGGTTGGCGAACCGTCAATTGCATCGCACGGATAAGACTATCGCCGTGCCTGATCACAACGTGCCGAGCACACCCGACCGAATGGAGAAAATCGAGGACCCCGAAAGCCGCTTACAGCTCGAGACTCTTAAGACGAACAGTGAAGACTTTGGTGTCGAGTACATCCCCATGGACGATATCCGCCAGGGTATTGTGCACATCATCGGGCCGGAACAGGGGCTGACTCAGCCGGGCATGACCATCGTTTGTGGCGATAGTCATACGGCGACACATGGCGCATTTGGGGCGCTGGCTTTTGGTATCGGCACGTCCGACGTTGAGCACACGTTGGCGACCCAGACTCTTTCCATGCAGAAGTCGAAGAACATGCTGGTGCGCGTTGATGGCAAGTTGCCGATCGGAACGACGTCCAAGGATTTGATCCTCGCCATCATCGGTCGCATCGGTACTGCCGGTGGTACCGGGCATGTCATCGAATACCAAGGCGAAGCGTTTTCCGACCTGTCCATGGAAGGGCGGATGACGGTGTGCAACATGACCATCGAAGGTGGTGCCCGCGCCGGTCTGATTGCCCCTGACGAAAAAACCTTTGAATACCTGAAGGGTAAACCCCGGTCACCCAAGAGCAATGCTTGGGAAGCGGCTGTTGAATACTGGAAAACCCTCAAGACGGATGACGGCGCCAAGTTTGATAAAGAAGTCATCATCAAGGCTGAAGAGATTATCCCACACGTTACATGGGGAACATCGCCGGAAGACGTGTTGCCGATCACAGCCTCAGTGCCGAACCCGGATGGTATGACGGACCCGAACAAGAAGTCCGGCACGCAACGCTCGCTCGAGTACATGGGCCTGACTGCGGATACACCGCTTGATGGTATTCCCGTCGACAAAGTGTTTATCGGGTCGTGTACCAACGGTCGTATTGAAGACCTTCGTGCTGCAGCGGGTGTGATCAAGGGTCACAACGTTGCTGATACTGTGCAAATGCTCGTGGTGCCCGGGTCGGGTTTGGTCAAGCATCAGGCCGAGGAAGAGGGCTTGGACGAGATTTTCCTGGCGGCTGGTGCAGAATGGCGCGAGCCCAGTTGTTCCATGTGTCTCGGTATGAATCCCGATATTCTGCAACCAGGCGAACGGTGTGCATCGACATCAAACCGTAATTTCGAGGGCCGCCAAGGCCGTGGCGGGCGCACTCACCTGTTAAGTCCAGAAATGGCCGCCGCAGCTGCGGTAACGGGTCATTTGACCGACGTGCGCAAGGTGGTATCCCGGTGAAGCGTTTTCTCGAATGGGCAAGCGCCGACGATATGATCCACGTTGATATCGACGCGTTGTGGCGTAAAGCTTTAGCCGATGGTCACGATGTTAGTATTCGCGTAAAGCGGTCTCTCTCATCCGACGCGCTAAATGATATGGGTGAGTTGGCTGTGTTGTCTGCTATGGCACGCGGCAAAGGGAAAAAGGGGTAAGACATGGATAAGTTCACGGTTCTCACCGGCGTCGCCGCGCCTTTGCCGATGGTCAATATCGACACTGATATGATCATGCCGAAGCAGTTTCTTAAGACCATCAAGCGTACGGGTCTTGGCACGGCAGCGTTCTTCGATATGCGTTATGATGAATCCGAAGCCGAGCGCCCTGAGTTTATTCTCAACCAAGCCCCTTACCGTCAGTCAAAAATCCTACTGGCCGGACGAAACTTTGGTTGTGGTTCTTCGCGTGAACACGCGCCATGGGGTCTGTTGGATTTCGGTTTTCGCTGCATGATCGCGCCAAGCTTTGCTGACATTTTCTATAACAACTGTTTTAAGAACGGCATTCTCTGCGTCACGCTGTCTGAAGAGAAGGTTGAAGCGCTCACGGCCCAGGCCGATGGTAGCGACTTCACCGTTGATCTAGAGAACATGGCGATCACCGCTCCCGATGGATCGACGACGCCGTTTGAGTTAGATCCGACACGCCGTCACAACATGTTGAACGGTCTCGATGATATTGCTCTGACCTTAGAGCACCTCGACAAAATCAAATCCTTCGAAGCCAAACAACAGGCGGAGCAGCCCTGGCTTTACAAGTAAGCGCCACGGGTAAACTCATGACCACTAAGAAAATTCTCATTCTCGCTGGTGATTGCATTGGCCCTGAAGTGATGGTGCAGGCGCGTCGTGTGCTGGACTGGTTTAACGAAACCAGCTCAGCTTCCTTTGAGTTCGAAGAAGGTTTGGTCGGTGGGGCATCCTTTGATGCCCATGGCACACCGCTAACAGACGAGACAGTTAATCTGGCAAAGGCGGCTGATGCGGTCTTGTTCGGCTCCATTGGTGGGCCGAAATGGGATGGTGTTGATTATGACTTGCGCCCCGAAAACGGCTTGCTGCGCCTGCGCAAGGCGATGGGCCTGTTTGCCAATCTGCGTCCAGCGATTGTCTTTGATGCCCTCGCCGGCGCGTCGTCGCTAAAGACTGACCTCGTTAGTGGGTTGGATATCATGATCGTCCGCGAGTTAATCGGCGGCATATATTTCGGCGAACCCCGTGGCATCGAAGACCTTCCGAACGGTGAGCAACGCGGATACAACACGCAATCCTACGCAACTGACGAAGTTGTGCGCATTGCTCATGTCGCATTTGATCTAGCCCGCAAACGGGACCGCCGGGTTTGTTCCGTCGACAAGGCCAACGTGATGGAAAGTGGTGTGGTTTGGCGTGATGTCACAACGACATTGCGTGATGAATCTTACACCGACGTCGATCTCAGTCACATGTTCGTCGATAACTGTGCAATGCAGTTGGTGCGGACGCCAAAGCAGTTTGATGTCATCCTGACGGATAACCTATTCGGAGACATTCTCTCTGACTTAGCGGCGATGTTGACCGGGTCTCTTGGTATGTTGCCATCAGCGAGCTTTGGCGCCGCTGATGAAGATGGTCGTCAGCCTGCATTGTATGAACCTGTTCATGGGTCGGCGCCGGATATTGCAGGTCAAAACATTGGTAACCCGCTGGCACAAATTCTCTCTACGTCAATGATGCTGCGTTACTCCTTCGACATGAAGAAAGAGGCCGATCTTGTGGAGAACGCCGTCGAGGCGGTGCTAAGTAAGAATATTCGTACCGGCGATATTGCTGCCGATGGTGTCGCCACAATTGGAACAAGTCAGATGGGTGATGCGGTTTTGGCAGAAATGGCGGCAGTCGCCGGTTAAGTGATGCCAGCTTTCTTCAGGTGCGGGCCTAGACGCCCCGTGATCCATAGCCCGAACATTCGAAAATCACTGACCAACGACCACCACGGGTAGCTGAACGTTGCCGGGCGATTTTTCTCGACGAAAAAATGGCCGATCCAGGCGAAGCTATATCCGGCTAAAGGAATAAAGAATAGAACGCCAGGTTCTAGAGTCACGCCCAGCACCAGACAGGCGATGGCAGCGGTGGAGCCAAGATAGTGCAGCGCCCGTGTCGCGGGCTTCTTGTGTTCTTTAAGGTAGTAAGACCAAAACGCGGGATAGGTTCTTAGGTTTTTCGCCATAATCAGTAGTCCTGCCTGCTACCCCTCGGGTTGCAATTGTCCGTGTTTCTTGTGTTTCAGGGGCGTTGGCGGTATTGAAGCGCCCCGAATACAAGCCCCGTTCTGAGAAAATCAAACCACGGGGCGACAACAGTGAGCAAGACAATGTTAGACGATCCAAACAGACGTGAGACCGGTGCGGGCTATACAGTTGCTGTGGTGGGGGCCACTGGCAATGTTGGGCGCGAGGTTTTGAGCACGCTGTGGGAACGCCAGTTCCCCGCTGACAAGGTTGTCGCTCTGGCATCGGCGAGGTCTGCTGGCGCCGAAGTCTCCTACGGTGAAGATCAAGTTCTGACGGTCCAGAACCTGGCAGATTTCGATTTTGCAGGCGTTGATATCGTGCTGTCGTCGCCGGGCGCGAAAGTGTCAGCTGAGTATAGCCCGAAGGCTGCAGCAGCTGGAGCCGTGGTCATCGATAATACGTCCCATTTCCGTATGGATCCCGATGTGCCGTTGGTTGTGCCTGAGGTCAACTCAGCAGTAATTGCCGGGTATAAGAACAAGGGCATCATCGCCAACCCGAACTGTTCAACCATTCAAATGGTCGTAGCGCTAAAGCCGTTGCATGAAGCGTACGGCATTACGCGTGTTGTCGTTTCGACCTATCAGTCGACGTCTGGCGCCGGTAAGGATGGCATGGACGAGCTGTTCAATCAGACCAAGGGCATCTATGTCAATCAGCCCTCGTCGGAAAGCCAAGAGGTTTTCCCGAAGCAGATTGCGTTCAACGTGATTCCGCATATCGATACGTTCATGGATGATGGCGCCACCAAAGAAGAGTGGAAGATGATGGTCGAGACCAAGAAAATTCTCGATCCAAAGATCAAGGTGCATGCCAATTGTGCAAGGGTGCCAACGTTCATCGGTCATGCTGAGTATATAAATATCGAGACCGAAAAGCCGATGGACGACACTGAGGTGCGGGCCCTTCTTAAGAAGGCTGCCGGGATCACGGTGGTTGATCACCGTTTGAACGAAGGGTATGTCACGCCCGCTGAAGTGCCGGGCGAAGATGCGGTATACATCTCACGCATCCGGTCCGACGCGACCATCGATAACGGACTGTCCTTTTGGTGTGTGTCGGACAACCTGCGCAAAGGCGCGGCCTTGAACGCGGTACAAATTGCGGAAGTTCTTGTGCGTGACCATCTCAGCGTTGCGGGTTGATCTTCAAGTGAACTCACGGCGATCGTCGACGACAAGGCCAGGCGACAAAACGCTGTTTAAGAAACTCTAGCGCAAGCAGAATTCAGACCGTGTCTAGCGGCGGTTTTTCTTAGCCAGCTCTTGAGCCCGTCGGATACCGGGTGAGACATATTGTTCAGCAGACGCTGTGGACCCGGATTCGGTTGGCATGAAGTACTGTGCTTCGATTTCGTCTTGGGTCATTTGAACCGACATATCAACTTGCGTGCCCTCTTCCCCAGTGCCTCGCTTATCGGGCCCATTGAACGTTTCTTCACCGCGTCGGCGATCAGGGCCGAAATAGGATTTCGTTCTTACAAAGCGTCGTGGTTGTTCGATGATCGCGCGGACACGGCTATATAACGACCGAGGCGATACTGGTTTTAGAAGGTATTCATTTATACCGGCATCTCGCGCAGACACGATACGCCCTCGTTCCGAGAATGCCGTTAGCATGATGATCGGCATGTACTTCAGTATGTCGTTACTGGATTGCCGCATAATCTTGACCATCTCGACGCCACTCATGGGTTCCATCGCCCAGTCAGTGATGACGATGTCAGGTGCAGATTCAGCCGCGACCTTCAATCCTTCTTCGCCGTCGGCCGCGTCCAAAATATTCCGGCCGCCCAAAGCAAACAAGATCGTGCGCACCAGCGACCGTATCTGGGCGTGATCATCGACCACTAAAAATTGAAGGTTTGCTAGGCCAGGGCCACCCCCGGGGACAGACATACTCGTTACTCTTTGTTGAGAAACTGAAATCAAAGCCACTGTATAGCGAGATGGCGATTGCCACTAGCCTTGCCTTGTCTGGGTCGCAGCCCAGCGCTATACCGACGCCACTTAATGAAGAGATGATGTTCTAGGAGCCTCGCCAGATGCCTGCTGTTGATCGTCCCCGCCGCAGCGCTTTGTATATGCCCGCGTCTAACGCACGCGCGCTGGAAAAAGCAAAAGGGCTTTTCGCCGACATGCTGATCTTCGATCTCGAAGATGCGGTTGCGCCGGACGCTAAGAATGCGGCGCGTGAGGCGGCGGTCTCTGCTGTCAATTCTGGCGCCTACGGGCAAAGAGAGTTGTTGATCCGAGTGAACGGCCTCGACACCTCTTGGTCGGAACTTGATCTCCAAGCCGTTGCCAAATCAAAAGCCAACGGTGTCGTCGTGCCAAAGGTATCCAGTATTTCTGATGTTACCAAAGTTGATGCCATTCTGACGGCCGCGGGGGCGCCGGCTGATTTCCCCGTGTGGGCGATGATGGAAACGCCGCGGGGCATTCTCTCAGTGGATGCGATAGCGCAGGCATCGCCACGGCTTGCCGGTTTGTGCGTCGGAACTGCTGACCTATCCAAGGAATTACAATGCGCCCATCCAGCGGACCGTGCACCAATGTTGGTCTCGCTTCAGTTGGTTATTCTCGCAGCCCGCGCAAATGGTTTGGTCGTGCTGGACGGCGTGCACGTTGAACTTAAAGATGCTGATGGGTTTGAAGCGGCCTGTCGTCAGGGCCGTGACCTTGGTTTTGATGGCAAAACCCTGATTCATCCCAATCAAATTGACGGAGCAAACAAAGCATACGCGCCTAGCGCGGAAGACATTGAGTACGCTCACCGTCTTATCGGTGCTCATCAAGATGCCGAAGCCAAAGGAGCCGGTGTCACCACGCTTGATGGTCGTCTCATTGAAGTACTGCATGTGGCCGAAGCGAAGCGTTTGCTGGCAAAGGCTGAGATGATCTCGGCACTTTCACAAGATTCAGCGGCGTAGCGATATGCTTACTCTTAGCGTTCTTGATCAAACACCAATTCGCTCGGGCGGTACCGCGGTACAGGCCATCGAAGAGACGCTCGAACTGGCCCGGGTGACTGAAGAATTGGGATACCATCGCTACTGGCTGGCGGAGCACCATGGCACTGAAGGCTTGGCTGGCTGCTCACCTGAAATTCTTATTGCCCGTGTAGCCGCGGTGACCTCGCGCATGCGTGTCGGATCTGGTGGCGTCATGCTTAGTCATTATAGCCCGCTCAAGGTAGCCGAGAATTTTTCATTGTTGGCGACGATGTATCCGGACCGGATCGATGTTGGGCTTGGCCGCGCGCCGGGAGGCGATCAGCTAACCACATTGGGTATGGCGTATGGATCCAATATTGGGGTTGAGTACTACCCCACGAAGATTGTCGATCTCAAAGCATTCTTGAACGGCACCGAATTGGCAAATGAAGCATTGGCCCGGGTCAAGATTACGCCCAAACCTGACGTGCCGCCGGAAATGTGGCTGCTTGGATCCTCCGACGAAAGTGCAAAGCTGGCGGCGAAGTTTGGTCTGCCCTATTCCTTCGCACACTTTATTCACCCCGAGGGTGCTGAGGATATTCTCAAGCTCTACCGGGATAGCTTTGAGCCGTCAGATATTTTGTCCGCGCCCCGTGCCAACATGTGTGTCGGTGTGGTCTGCGCAGACACCCAAGAAGAGGCAGATCATCTGGCGCTTAGCCGTAAACTTTGGCGCTTGCAGCTCACCAAGGGCGAGCTCGGTCCCTACCCTACGCCCGAAGAAGCTGAGGCGTATCCCTATACGGATCGCGAAAGGCGCGTTGCTGAGTCTGCCAATCGCACCGGCCTGGTTGGTCCACCGGCCAAGATCAAACAAGAGCTAGAAGATTTAGCCGCTAAGTGCGGTATTGATGAGATGATGGTGGTGACGATCACCCACGATTTTGACGCCCGAAAAAGATCTTACGCGTTGGTGTCTGAAGCTTTTGGCTTGAACCAACCGACCGCGGCCTAACAACCAGGAATACAGGATGCCCAATTTTAGCCCCATGATCCGTGCCGCTCTTATGGTCTCTGATTTGGATATCAGTCGCGCGTTCTATGAAGATGTGCTTGGACTCGATGATGTATTCGTTGAGGGTGAAATGAGCGAGGGCAATATTTCGGAAGTCCTAGCCGTGCCAGTCTCCACGCATACACGCGCCGCAATCCTCAAGCGGTCGGGCCAGCCCGAATACGGCATGGTCGGTTTGTTCGAACTAACCAACCCGCAGCCTCCACCGATCAACCGTCCCAGTGGCGGTATGAATCGCGGTGAGGTGTGCATCGTGTTCTATTGTGATGACCTTGATGTGGTTACGGCCAAGCTAGAAGCCGGAGGCCATACGATCGTCAGTCCCGCCGCGCCGCTCCGAATCCGTGGCTTTGTCAAACAGCGTGAAATGATTTTCAGAGATCCGGATGGCATTTTAGTTAACTTGATAGAGTGGGACCCAGCGCGCGAGGACAAACCGGAGAAGTGGTCCGGCATTCCAGAAGAGTCCTAAGAGTCCGCGTTCGTAGCGTTTTCTCGCAACAGACGGAGACTCTCTTCATCCAGATTATAGGCTTTCAGAATCACCAGCCCAGCCAGCATCAACAGGACGGGCACAGCTGAAAAAGCGATCAGGATTCCGTTTAAGGCCGACTCCGTCTGTTCAACCGGGACGCCGCCGGCGGATTCAACAAACCCCATCAGGGACAACACCAGGCCGACAACCAAGGCACCCATGGCATTGCCCGCTTTCTCGATGGCCATCCAAAAACCCGAGAACACGCCTTCGCGGCGCAAGCCGGTTTTGATCCGGTCGTATTCAATGGTGTCCGGCAGCATCGCGACGGCCGTCATCAACATCCCAGTGTTGGTTAGACCGACGAAGATACCGCGCAGCACCACCATAAAGTCTTGATCAGGGGCGGCCGTCAGCCAGGATAAGACCGTGGCGCAATAGGCGAAGGTCGAAATGTAGTAAGTCGGCTTCTTGCCGATCCGCCCGGCTAGCCATGTCCATGCCGGTATGGCGACGAAAGCGGCTAGCGTCATGTAAAGCGCGAGATCGAAAAACAGCCCGGCCGATCCTAGGACAATGTAACTGAACATGTAGGGCAGGCCGGCATAAACGCAGCTCGCGGCCACCCAATACAGCGTGACCGCAGAAGCGATAACCAAATAGGGTTTGTTATCCAACGCCGTGCGGACTTGTTCACCCAGAGGCATTTGAGTCGTCTCAACAGAGTCTGTCGGTACGTTCCGGGTGGTGAAGAAGGGCGATAGCATGGTGACCATGCAGGTCGCACTCAGAACTGCGCCCATGAAAGTATAGCCGGCCAAACCGCCACCACCCCACTCGACCAAATATCGGATCAGCCCAATCCCAACTAGAATCCCAATCGATTGAAAGGCCATGCGATAGGCCATAATTGTCGTCCGGCCCTTGTAGTCCGGTGCGAGCTCCCCGGCCTTGGCGAGATAAGGCACAGAGAAAATTGAGAAGGCCGTTGAGACCACAGTGAACATCACGGTCATGTATATGAACCGTGCGGTCACGGTGTCGAAGGCCGGGACATCAAAAAGAAAATAGAACCCGATGCCGCAGCCGAGAGCGCCGGCAAGAATAAAAGGCCGTCGCCGTCCCCAACGGCTGGTGGTGTGGTCAGAGATTCGCCCCATCAACGGATCGAACACAATCATCCAGACTTTAGGGAGAAAGACAGCCAATCCAGCCAAGGCGGGTGGTATGGCCAGCATGTCGGTCATGAAGAACAGAAGAATAAGCGCGGGTGTGTTGGCGAGGATTGACCCGCCAATTTGGCCTACACCGAATCCCAACTGAAACGGGATGGAGAGTTTCGATTTAGGCGTGCCGGACTCCGGCGCGAGCGATTCGTCTATCACCGGGATTCCAATCGTCTTTTTTAAAGTTTGGCGGCGCCGTTACGGGAGAGACGGTGCAGGGGGTTCTTCGTCGGGCTCGGCCGCAAGGGACTCCGCTTCCTCGCGCAGAGTAAAGAAAATACGGTCGATAAAACCTTGCTTCTCCGCATCCAGAGCGGCGCGCTGGTCGCCAGTGAAAGTGTGTCCTTCAACATCTTCAGGTAGGACTACGCCTTTCTCGGCAGCGACGGCTTCCAGTGCCGCTTGCCGCTCTTTCATGACCCACATTTCCTGGGCTAGTCCCATGCAGATCGCGACCAACTCGTCGACACCTTGGGCATCGAAGAATCGCATCCGTTTGCCTTTGACGCTGTAGCGTAGGGGCGTGCTTTCTGTGTTTACGGAATCGTCAGGCATTATTTGCGGGCTCCGAAGAAATACCACATGACGCCGTCGCCGAAGCGCCCGACCCGGCTATCGTTCTGTGCGCCAGCTTGTTTAGCGGCGTCCATGAGAACGTCGTGACCATAAAGATTACGGCTCGGTGCGACATGTTCAAAGAAGCTATCTTTTTCAAATCCGGCTTCTTCGATTTCAGCTTTCGCATCGGTATCGCGGAACGCTTTGTAAAATGGTTCTTTGTTGTAATAAGAATCCCAGTCCAAATAGAAGCCGTCATAGGGCGATGTCATGGAGTTGGGTGGCAACTCGTAGTGCAGCATAACCCCGCCCGGCTTCAGCAATCGATGGGCTTCTTTAAACACGCCCTTGATGTTCTTCAGCGGAACTTCATGTAGGAACATGCAGGAATACACGACGTCAAAAGACTCATCTTCAAAGTCCGTATGTTCCGCATCCATTTGATGGAAGTGCGCCGTTACACCATAAGACTGTGCTCGGGCATGAGCGTAGCGCACGCAGGGTCCACCGACGTCAACACCATGAACTTCAGCGTCCGGGTACCGAGCTTTCCATGGCAGCGTTGAGTGGCCGAGCGTGCAACCCAGGTCGAGAATTTTCTTGGGCTGCTCATCTGGGTAACGGGTCTGGAAAAATGTTGAGACAGAATCCGTAATGTCTTCCATACGGTCGCCGAGAAGTCCGAACGAGAACACAGCCAAGCCGTTGTCGAATACGGCACCCTGAGTCACGTCATAATCGATACGCTCTTCATGATAGTTGCCCGGCATCATATGGACGTCGAGTTCGGATGTGTATCGCGGCACGTGAAAGTTTGGATCTGTTGAAACCGTGCCTTCTGCTTTGTCGCCGGCTTGGCTCAGCACTTGTGCCCGACGTGACAGGTCGTTGCCCTCACGTTCCACCGCTGGCATAACCGAACGCCAAACCATCTCTTGGGTGTTGCACCGCATTGATGAATAGAACTTAAAAATTGTTTCCGGTTTGAAGGTCTTGTGAATCTCCGGACCGTCGGCTGGCGTGCGGCCATTGGTTTTCTCAAAGGCTGGCTCGACCTTGCGATCCCACACAGTCTTCATATGGCCCGAAAGATCATTCAAGACGTATGCTCTCATACCCTGAACAAAATTCTGGCGGGACGACTCGTCCTTGGTGTGACTGACTTTGAGGTCGTGGTCGATTGACTCGGTCATGGAATAAACCCTTGTCGGATTGGCTGAATTTGGTTGCCGCATTATAGCGGATGAAACCGGCGCTGAGTCTACAACGCGCGGCTGGGTGGGTCGAAATCTCAGTGTTGTGACCGTCAGTTGAGCGGTTTAAGGCCCCGTTTCCAATGTCGTCAGCACATAATCACGGTCTGCTCGTATCCATTGGAACCGCGCTATCAGCGCGTCTGGGCGGTGATGTAGAGATCAACCGCATCGTCGATACGGAAATGGTCGTCCGTGAAGGTCCCGGCGGGTACCGTCATTTCCTCTGCACCGATAACACTCAGGGTTTTCAAATCAGTTGCTGCTTTCGTAGGCGGTGAGGTCGTACCGCGTCCCTTCTGGGCCGTAGCTGAGACGGACAAGAATGCCATCGCGTGCATCGACCCAAAAATCTGAATTCCCGCCCATGTTGAAATGCTTGGTTTCAAAAGTACCGGCGGCTGTCGTCATCTCTTCAATGCCGAGGTAGGTGAGTTCGACGGCGTGCACGACCCCAAGGGACGCGCCTGTGAGTTCATCTTTTTTTCTGATGTTGTAGACCGTGCCTTCGACTGTTTCGCCGACCGGCGCGGCCACGTACCAAAAATGCAAGCCGTCAGTTGCAAGCGGGTGGGGTACTAACGAGAATCTATCTGGGACCTCAAGGGTCTGCGTCGCACGGCCGCGTCGCCCCGTAACAACCGCTGTGACGGTATTTTCTACCACCGAGTACACGCCGGATGATAACCAGCCCTCAGCATCCCACATGGTTTGGTAGCTTTCGATTGGCCGTAAATCCGCGTCGATCCGGTGCACGGTCATGCGCGCTTGATTGGCGTCGTCCCACCGTTGGTTAATGATGAATGTTCGGGCCCCACTCCTATCAACCATCATCGACCACTCTTCATGGCCGACGATCTCATTCGTGTCTTGGTTGATGTAGCTGTATTCACCCTTAGCGGTGCGAACGATGTTGGCGTTGTCAGCCAATGTTGCAATCGGAATCAGGCCAATGAAGACGCTTATCGCGGTGACAAGTAGTCGATTCATTGGTGGCCCCCTGTCGTGAATGATGTCAGCACGTATTCTAGGTCACGGTCGGGCATGGCGTATCGCACCATCATGTTGTCGGGACCGCTGACCCACACGTTAATTCCTTTACCGATTTTATAGTGATCTGTCGTGAATGTTCCTGCCGGGACAGTCACGTCTTCCACACCCTCAAAGGACATTGTGCTGTATTGAATTTTACCGAGAACCGGGATGCCACTGTTTGGGGCGGTAACTTGCAAATTGTACATCGTTACTTTTTGAATGCCGCCTTTTGTTTTGTCGAAGTACCAGGTGTGCCAGCTGTCGGTTGCCAATGGGTGGGGGACGATGGAGAATTTATCCGGAACTTCAACGGTTTCCACCGCGCTGCCACTCGGCCCGCTGACGGTCGCGTTCAGTGTTGACCCATTTACCGTAAACATACCGGCACCGCGGTATTCGCCACGCGTCCAGTAGGTCACCAGGCTTTCCAAGGGCCGGAAGTTGGCGGCGACCCGGTGGATCATATTTAAGTTCGTTTCCGCATCGAGGTTGTCGACGTAAGACCGCATGGTCCGCGAGCCATCCGGGTGTGTCGTCAGGCGCCAGGACTCATTGGCCCGAACCCGCTGCGCCTCAATGGTGCGGTAGACAATGGTGCCTTCACTCCATCGCGTGATGTTTGGGTTGGTTTTATCAGAGTCGCCGTTTTGCGCGGTCGATACTCCGTTCCAAAGAAGAACACAGATAACTAACGTCGATACGACGACTTTGATCATGGGGACGCTCTCCGTTGAATGTCGCCTAAGGCCTGGGGCACGCTATTGAAAACGAATCCCAATTCAGCGGCTTCCAGCCTGCGATGGACTTGCAACCAGTCGTCGCCATGGTTGCGTGCTCGTGGGCCGGGCGCAACTGAATCCAGCATTTTGACGCAACCGCTTGAAACCGCCCGCCGCGTTGACTTGGCCGAGGGCCGGGAGTAGGTATGATGCAGTGCACTTTGGTGCTTTTCCGGGGTATTAACCCCTTGAGAACAAAAGGCCTTGGTCGATCATGGCGACTCAAAACCGACCCCTTTCGCCGCACCTGCAGGTTTATCGCCTGCCGCTGACGGCACTTCTGTCCATTACCCATCGGATGACCGGCGTGGGACTCACTTTCGGCACCCTATTGTTAGCCTGGTGGGTTACCGCGGCGGCGTATGGCCAGGCGGAGTATGCGCAGGTTCAGGCCTTTCTTGGCTCTTGGATTGGATTGATCCTGTTGCTTGGCTTTTCCTTCGCGCTGTTTTTCCACTTGTGCAACGGCATACGCCATTTGTTCTGGGACTTTGGCAGTTATTTCGAACTCCATGAGACTCGTCGCGCCGACATTTTTGTACTGATCGGCGCTGCTGCTTTGACGGCGGCGACCTGGGTCATGGTTTTGTAAGGGGCCGATGGAATGACAACGAATACAACATCACTTCGTTCCGCCCTTGGGCATGCTCGTGGCCTCGGTTCGGCCAAAGAGGGCACGCACCATTGGTGGCTGCAACGCGTAACCGCAATCGCGCTGGTGCCATTGACCATGTGGCTGGTGGCTTCGATCATCGCCCTATCCGGCTTTGGTCATGAGGCCTTCGTTGTGTGGTTCGGCCGGCCGGTCAACGCCACCTTGATGATCCTCTTTCTCGGGGTTGCCTTTCATCATGCGCAACTGGGCATGCAGGTGTTCATCGAGGATTACGTCAGCCATCACGGCATGCGCACGGCGCTCAACCTTCTCGTGAAGTTCGCCTGCTATGGCTTGGCGACACTTTCCATCGTTTCCATTCTAACAATCGCGTTCGGGGCTTAGACGCTATGGCTGCCTACGACATTATTGATCACGACTACGATGTCATCGTTGTCGGTGCCGGCGGCGCAGGTTTACGCGCGACCTTCGGTATGGTCGAGAAGGGTTTTAAAACGGCCTGCATCACCAAAGTATTTCCCACTCGCAGTCACACGGTTGCCGCCCAGGGCGGTGTCGGTGCGGCGCTCGGCAACATGGCCGAGGACAAGTGGGAATGGCATATGTACGACACGGTCAAGGGCTCCGACTGGCTCGGTGACCAAGACGCCATCGAATATATGTGCCGCGAAGCGATCCCCGCGGTGCGCGAGCTGGAACACTACGGTGTGCCGTTTTCCCGGACACCTGACGGCAAAATTTACCAGCGGCCTTTTGGCGGTCACATGCGCAATTTCGGCGAAGCGCCAGTGCAACGCGCCTGTGCGGCGGCCGATCGGACCGGCCACGCGATTTTGCATACGCTCTATCAACAGAGCCTGAAACATAACGCCGAGTTCTTTGTTGAGTTCTTTGCCATTGATCTCATCACCGACGGCGAGCGCTGTGTTGGCGTGATGGCGATTGATATGGCCACCGGTGAAATTCATCGCTTCCGCGCCAACCAAGTTGTGTTGGCGACGGGCGGCTACGGCCGGTCTTACTTCTCATGCACATCAGCGCACACCTGTACGGGTGACGGCAATGCCATGGTTGCTCGCGCAGGCCTGCCCTTGCAGGACATGGAGTTCGTTCAGTTCCATCCGACTGGCGTGTACGGCGCGGGTGTTCTGATTACCGAAGGCGCACGCGGCGAGGGTGGTTACCTCACCAACTCTGAGGGCGACCGCTTCATGGAGCGCTATGCGCCGACGGCCAAGGATCTTGCGTCCCGCGATGTCGTGTCACGGGCGATGACCATGGAGATTCGCGAAGAGCGCGGTGTCGGCCCGAGCAACGATCACATTCTGCTGCACCTTGAGCACTTGGGATCGGATGTGTTGTGGGAACGTCTTCCGGGCATCACAGAAACCGCAAAGATTTTTGCCGGCATCGACGCCACCAAAGAACCAATTCCTGTACTGCCAACGGTCCATTACAACATGGGTGGCATCCCCACCAACTACCTCGGTGAAGTGATGAAGCCAACGGCAGACAATCCCGATGCCGTGTTCCCGGGCCTGATGGCTGTCGGCGAATGCGCCAGCGTGTCCGTGCACGGGGCCAATCGTCTCGGCACGAACTCATTGTTGGATATTGTAGTGTTCGGACGCGCTGCTGCGTTGCGTTGCGCCGAAACCATGACGCCGGGCGCAGCGTTGCCTGACCTGCCAAAGGACTCAGCTGATTACGCGCTTGGTCGCCTCGATAAGGCGCGCAACGCCAACGGCGGATCAACCACCGCTGAGATTCGCGGCAACATGCAGCACGCGATGCAGAATGATGCTGCGGTGTTCCGGACCTCTAAGACGTTGAAGGAAGGCTGCGATAAGCTCGACGTGATTGCAAAATCAATGAGCGATTTGAAAGTCTCAGACCGCAGCTTGATCTTCAACACCGACCTCATCGAAGCGTTGGAGCTGGACAATCTCATGGCTTGCGCTCTGTCCACCATCGTTGGTGCGGAAGCCCGTCATGAAAGCCGTGGCGCGCACGCGCACGAAGATTATCCAGATCGCGACGATGAAACCTGGATGAAGCACACCCTGGCGTATCTAAAAGAAGACTGGTCGATCGATCTCGATTACCGGCCGGTTCACACCTACACCCTGTCCGATGATGTCGAGTACATCGAGCCCAAAGCGCGCGTGTACTAGGAGAAAACGATGGCTGAATTTACCCTGCCGAAGAACTCGAAGGTCAAAAAGGGCACGGCGCATCCCAAGCCTGACGGTGCGACGAACACGCGTACCTTCTCGGTTTACCGTTACGATCCGGACACGGAAAGTAATCCGCAGTTGGATAGCTATGAAGTCGACATGGACACCTGCGGTCCCATGGTGCTGGACGCGCTGCTCAAAATTAAAGACGAGATGGATGCAACCCTGACGCTGCGTCGTTCATGCCGTGAAGGCATTTGCGGGTCCTGCGCCATGAACATCGATGGTCGCAACACGCTGGCATGTTTGAAGCCCATCGACGAGTGCAAGAAAGACGTCAAAGTCTATCCATTGCCTCACTTGCCGGTGGTCAAAGATCTCGTCCCCGACGTCAACCACATATATGCCCAGCTCACTTCCATCGAGCCGTGGATGAAGGCTGACACCGCACCGCCGCCCAATGGCGAGCGCAAACAGTCCCCGGAAGAGCGCGCCAAGTTGGATGGTCTGTGGGAATGCATTCTGTGCTTCTGCTGCACCACCAGTTGCCCGAGCTATTGGTGGAATGGCGATCGTTATCTCGGCCCTGCCGTGTTGCTCCAAGCCGCACGTTGGATCAACGACAGCCGCGACGAAGCCACCGGTGAGCGCCTGGATCAACTTGAAGATCCGTTCCGCCTGTATCGCTGCCATACCATCATGAACTGCACAAATGCCTGCCCGAAGGGTCTCAACCCGGCCAAGGCTATTGCAGACATTAAGACAAAGATGGTGGAGCGCCTCGGCTAACCAGAACCGCACCTTTTCTATTTACGAAAGGCCGTCGGTTCCCACCGGCGGCCTTTTTCTTTGTAGGGAGAACGACATGAGTAACGCACCGCAAGTTCGCCGCACCGATAGAATGTTGTCGGATGACGAGACCTTGGCGTTCGTCAAACAAGGGTTTAGTGGAACACTGGCGACCGCTGGTGTTGATGGGTATCCCTATTGCGTGCCGCTTCTGCATGTCTGGATGGATGATAAAATTTATCTTCATGGAACGGCGGCCAAAGGCCACCTTAGATCCAATGTGGATCACGATGCGCGTGTCTGTTTTACCGTGGACCAGCCCGGCGAGGTATTCCCCTATGGCCGATTCGAATGTGACACCAGCGTGTCCTATGCCAGCGCCATCGTCTTTGGCCAGATCAAGGTGGTTGAAGATGATGCTGAGAAGGCGCGCTTCTGTGACGCGCTGATGGCTAAGTACGGTGACAAAGAATGGGATCGCCCCGAGAGTTTTTACCCCCGTCTCAATCACATCACGGTCTATGCAATCGAGGTCGAGCGGATTACCGGAAAATTCATCCCGTTGCCCCCGGTGTCGGAGAAATGGCCGTCGCATGATCGGTCGGCGAGTCCAAACGCAAAGCCGCCACTGACCTAACCCTCTTGCTGGGTCACCCGAACGCCGTTGAGCGCAGCCATCTCATCGTCTTCGGGTGGCTCCCACATATCCTCAACAAAGTTGAACATTTCACGGTCAACTTCCAGTTGGAACGTGCTGCCCTTCTTCTTGTTGCGTTGTTGCACGCGCTGCCAGCGGTCTTCACGGGGCAGATCGAGGAAATGCAGTTGTGCCGTTAGGTCGGCTTCTTTTGCGAGTTCAGCAAACTTGGCGCGGTGGTCTTTGGTGGTGAGCCCTAAGTCGAGGACCGATGGCACACCGTATTGGGTGAGTTGAACTGCCATTGACCAAATCTGGATTTCGCAGCGATTGATGCGTTCCATGGTCCACTCAGATTCAATGGGGTCCGGACTGTCATCCCAAAACAAGGTGACCATCCATTCGTCGATAGATAGATGCACGCCGTCGATGGCTTGGCACAGGTCCAACGAATAGGTCGATTTTCCTGCGCCGGTAGAGCCGCAGACGAGATGAATCAAATGGTCAGGTTTGTATCGGTCCAACGGTTTTGCTCGTTTCGATTCTACTCAACACGCTCTGGCTCAAAGCCAACGATGATGAAGTCACCGGCATCTCTGCGCAGCGGTAAAATGTCAGAAACGTAGGGCTCACCTACATAAAACGCCTCCCAGGCCCCCTTGCAGGGAAACGCCATGACCATGGTGTTGTAATCAGAGGGCCAGTCTCCCTCCAACACTTCTTTCGGTTGTCCGCCTAATAGCATTTGAAAGCCGGCGCGACGTGCGATGTTCGTTTTTTGAATGGCCGCCGTATATTGGCCGTAGGCATCCGTGTCAGTCACTTTGGACATCGTAATCACGAGATAGGGGGTGCTACATGATGCGGGCACCAGGTCCTGGTTTTCAGCTGGGGGAAACTTTGGGCCGGCGTTGAACATTCCTACGTCATAGACACCGGCATCCTTACGGCGAGGTTTGACATCATTCTGATAGGCGTCTGAATACCAAAATTCTGAGCCGGTTTCCCGGCACGGCCATTTTGAAATCACCGCTGCTTTCCATGCGGGCCAGTCTCCCTCGTAGACCGTCTCTGGCGGGCCGCGTAACACGTAAAACGCATTATAGTGCTCCACCAAACCCCACACGGCGGGACTATAAGACTGGGCACGCTCCCTATCCGGCACAGTAGATGGGTCTTCAATGCCGCCCATCACAAGCATGTATCCGCCTTCGGTGCAGGCTTGTGCAGTTTGAGGTGATTGATGATTGTCACCGTGCGCTGATCCCACTGCGCCAACCCCTAAACCAAAGGCAGCCCAAAGAACGACGGTCAATCCAGTTCTCATGCTCATGCTCAAATCCTAACGTCTTTGGGTTAGCTCTTTGGGGCGACGCATCGGAAAAACACCCGCGTCGGACTGGCGATTGAGCAGGAAAGGATATCTTCGCCATCGTATAGCGGCACCCGATCTGTTTTGGTGCACTCGGATTCGGCCAATTGGCGCACCGCCTCCGGCGTTGTTGAGCGGCTGTTATAGCAAATTGCCACCCGATTGAGCCCGGACCGCCCGACGGATCGATCAGATCCGGCCTCTCGGCGACCATCGACGAAAGGTTCGGACGCGCATCCTGTTAGTGTGGATAACGCAAAAAAACCACCTAAAATCCATGCCTTAGCGCCGATCTTTTGAGAGACCAAGCGAGCTTTGCGGCTCATTCTACCACCTAAAAAGTGTATTCTCGGTTGCACCGTGTTGTGATCCGTCGTAGGTCCGTGGGGTATACAGGCAAGAGGCGTTGTCACGCCCAAGCATTCCTGGTTATCTTTGGCGCAGGACGCGCATATGTCGAGGGGAGTTTTCCATGACCGTCAGCCCTGACGACCTTTTAAAATCGGGCGAGAAGTTTCGCCTTGTTACACGAAGCGATTTCGATGGCCTTGTTTGTGCCGCCATCCTTAAGGAGTTGGACCTGATCGATGAGATCAAGTTCGTTCACCCGAAGGATATGCAAGACGGCGTGATCGAAATTACCAATAAAGATATCACCACCAACCTGCCCTACGTGGATGGCGTCAAGATTGCTTTTGACCACCACGAAAGTGAAACGGTTCGCGTTGGTGAGAAGATCAATCACATCATTCTGCCAGACGCACCCTCTGCGGCGCGTGTCGTTTACGATTGGTTTGACGGTAAAAAGTCGACACCACGTATCACTGATGAATTGATGATCGCCGTTGATAAGGGTGATTCAGCGGACTTCAACAAAGATGAAGTTATCAACCCGCAAGGGTGGAACCTGATGAACTTCTTGATGGATGCCCGGACCGGTCTTGGCCGTTTCCGCGAGTTCACCATCTCGAACTATCAATTGATGATGGAGCTGATCGACAAGTGCGTCGAGATGCCCATTGCCGATATTCTCAACCTTTCGGACGTTCAAGAACGTGTTGATCTTTACGTTGAGCACGAAGGCAAGGCGAAAGAGCAAATCGAGCGCTGCGCCACCGTGCATAAGAATGTCGTCGTTCTTGATCTTCGCGATGAAGAAACCATTTGGGCAGCCAACCGCTTCCTGATCTACGCCATGTATCCAGATACCAATATCTCGATCCATGTGATGTGGGGCCTCAAGAAGCAAAACACGGTGTTTGCTGTTGGTAAGTCGATCTTTGATCGGTCCTCCAAAACAAACGTCGGTGACCTCATGCTGGCTCATGGCGGCGGCGGTCACCATGCTGCTGGAACCTGCCAGGTGCCAAACGACCAGTCTGAATCGGTCCTACGTGGTTTGATCGAACGGATGAATGTCGACGGATAGTTCCCGGAGACAGGCGTTTAAGAGTTAAAGAGCGCGGCGTACCTGTATCAGGGCGTCGCGCTTTTCTTTTTTGGGCCATCTTTTTTTAGTAGGCTTAATCATCTGAGCGTATTGCCGAGCGTATAGAAAGACTCCCCCGTGATTGCGTTCACTTTCTTGCTATGACCGAAGGTCCTCTTACCCGTTACCGGGCGTTGGTCGATGATGGCTCGTTGACGCCCGACCCGGCGCAGGAACTTGCGGCAGAAAAACTCAACAGCCTTTTTCACGCGCTGCAGTCCTATAAACCCAAAAGCGGTGGCAAGGGCTGGATGGATCGTTTTGGTTTAGCCGGCAAGTATGGTGCTGAACCGCCGCCTTTGGGTTTGTATCTGTACGGAGGCGTCGGAGTTGGGAAATCCATGTTGATGGATTTGCTGGTCGACTCCATGCCTGGGCGCGCGACCCGCGTCCATTTTCACGAATTCATGCGCGACATTCATGGTGAAGTGCACCGCATGCGGCAATTGCCGGGTTCTGATGATGGTGATCCCATTCCCGGTATTGCGGATGGTATCGCTGACGCGTCGACACTGTTGTGCTTTGACGAAATGGAAGTGCGCGATATCGCCGACGCGATGATCGTCGCGCGCGTTTTTGCGCGTTTGTTCGAGCGCGGTGTTGTCGTGGTCACCACGTCGAACCGTCATCCCGACGAGTTGTATAAAGACGGGTTGCAGCGAGATAAATTTTTGCCGTTCATCGAACTGCTCAAAGACCGGCTCGATATTTTGCAGCTTGAAGCCCGGCAAGATTACCGGCTGGGTCGCATCCTCGGCGAGGCGGTCTACCATGCGCCGTTTGGTGCGGATGCGACGGCGGCATTGGACGCCGCATGGAACCGTTTGACGGATGACGCGGACCCACAGCCAGACAGCCTCACCGTGAAGGGCCGAAAAATTGTTGTTCCGGCGGCGGCGCACCAGGTCGCCCGCTTTTCATTTTCTGATCTATGTGAACAACCCCTTGGCCCCAGCGACTACCTCGAGATCGGCGCGCAATTCTGCACCGTCATCGTTGACGGCATACCGGCACTGGGTCCAGAAAAACGCGATGTCGCAAGACGATTCGTGACGTTGATCGATGCGCTTTACGAACATCGGTCGGTATTGATTTGTTCAGCGGAGACACCACCGGAAACGATTTATGATGGCGACGATTGGAAGTTTGAGTTCCGGCGCACTGTATCGCGCATTGTTGAGATGCAGGCCGAAGACTACATCCGTCAACGTCACGTGGAGTAGGGCGCTACAATTCGCAGTCGACGCTTTTGCGGAACTTCATCTGTTCCATAATGGCCTCGCGTTCTTCTTCGTCCGACGCATAAGACTTTGGCTCTGGTTGTACCAGCAGCAACAGCGTGCCTTCGCTGCGTTTGTCATCCGGAATATTGGGCTTTGCCGGATCGTCCACCTCTATGGGATGCACCACGGCAACCTTTAAGTCTGGTCGGTCCCACATCACGCGCTCAGCAGTGCCAAGAAATCCGGCGGAATGAAACGAGCCGTTTAAATGCACCACGCGATGGTCCGGGTTGGCGGCGATGTGCTGGACGATGGACTCGGCCATGGTCTCGTCACGGGTCACCTGGGCGGCAAAGCTGCGCAGCACGGCTTCGCTGACGGTGTCGTCGGCCCCTGTCGATTCGCCGTGACCGGCGTTGCCGCCAGCGAATTCGATAAAGCGATCTTTATAAGGGCCGTCGTCGAGCCGTAGGGTCAAAGCCGACCAATGCTGCTTGTCGGCGGGAAGGGTTGCCAGGAAGCCCGGGCCTTCACGTCCGACGCAGCGCACCACCATGTTTGGCGCCTCAGCGGCAATCACGGCCAGCCCGTTGGCCTTGGCGTACTCCACTAGGGGCCGGTAGCTGACCGGGTAGTTGTCCCACGCTCCGCCTTTGCCGCGCAGGGTGGCTTCGCCGATGTCACCGGCAAGATATTGATCGAGGACCGGTTGAACCGGCCGTTCGAACTGTTCAAGGGACAGGGCGGTATCGCTGTTCTGAGCGTGGAGGGCGCGAAAAAGCGCCATTTGGGCTAGGTGGTTGCCTGGATGGCGATGGATTTCCCCGAGAAAGACCACGTCCGCGTCGGCGAGTGTCTCAGCGGCCTGCTCGATCGAAAGGACGGCATCAGTCGTCGGGTCGACCAGCAGATAAGCCGTCAGGTCCCTCAGCGGCGGCAAGATCGTGCTTTTCTGTCCTCCAGTGTTCGGTGCAGCACATCCGGTCAGGAGAAACAGAGACATCGCGGCGGTCATCACGGTCAGGCGAAACATGGTCAGCGCACCTTAAACTGGGAATTGAGGCTTCCAGTATGACAGCCCAAATGCCGTGGAACAGCCATTTTCCGCGGGTCCGAACCAGGCCCGCCCTTGCTCCATCTGCCGTTTCGCGCTACCAACCGAGCACGGGGTTTCGCCTCCTAACGGATCAGGGGCGGCCTCCAAAAATTAACCTTTCCAAGCGGTTGTGCCGTTTGGGGCATAAATTCAAGAGGACGCTATGGCTCGCAATAAGATCGCACTGATTGGTGCTGGAAACATCGGTGGCACCTTGGCCCACCTTGCCGCTCTTAAAGAGCTCGGTGATGTTACGCTGTTCGATATTGCCGATGGCATCCCTCAAGGTAAGGCCTTGGATCTATCGCAAAGTACGCCGATTGATGGCGCCAGCGTCAGCCTCAAGGGCACCAAGAGCTACGCCGGTATTAAAGGCGCAGATGTGATTATCGTGACCGCCGGCGTCGCCCGTAAGCCCGGCATGAGCCGTGATGACCTTCTCGGCATCAACCTCAACGTCATGAAACAGGTCGGCGCTGGCATCAAGAAGTACGCGCCGAAGGCATTTGTGATCTGCATTACCAACCCGCTTGATGCGATGGTCTGGGCGCTGCGAAAGTTCTCTGGTCTCAAGCCAAGCATGGTTGTGGGTATGGCCGGCGTTTTGGACTCGGCCCGTTTCCGCACCTTCCTCGCTGAAGAATTCAAAGTGTCTGTCCGCGACGTCACGGCGTTTGTTCTCGGCGGTCATGGCGACACCATGGTGCCGTTGGTTCGGTACTCGACAGTTGCCGGTATTCCGTTGCCTGACCTGATCAAGATGGGCTGGACCGACAAGAAGAGCCTTGATGCGATTGTTCAGCGCACCCGCGATGGCGGTGCTGAAGTTGTTAGTCTGCTCAAAACCGGGTCAGCCTTTTATGCGCCCGCTGCTGCTGCGATCGAAATGGCGGAAAGCTATCTCAAAGATCAGAAGCGTTTGTTGCCGTGCGCGGCAGCGCTTGATGGCCAGTACGGCCTGAAAGACACTTACGTCGGCGTGCCATGCATCATTGGTGCTAAGGGCGTCGAGCGTGTCGTTGAAATTAAGCTCAATGCATCTGAGAAGAAGATGTTCAATAATTCGGTGAAGTCGGTGAAGGGCCTGATGACGGCCTGTAGGAAAATCGACAAATCGCTCGGTAAGTAAGACACGAGAAGAAAGAAAAGGACCGATAGCATTCGGTCTGTCCGTGGTCACGGCTACAGGGGAAAGCCATGAATATCCATGAGTATCAAGCCAAGAAGGTCTTAAAGAAATACGGCGTGCCCGTACCAGACGGTGGTGTTGCGTATACTGCTGCTGAAGCAGAAAAGGTGGCGTCCGGAATGGGCGGCGATGTGTTTGTTGTTAAGTCGCAAATTCACGCTGGTGGCCGCGGCAAAGGCACTTTCAAAGAAGACGAGGGCAAGGGCAAAGGCGGTGTGCGTATTTGCAAGTCCGTCGCCGAGGTCAAAGAGAGCGCGGCCGACATGATCGGCAAAACGTTGGTCACGCATCAAACTGGGCCTGCGGGCAAGGAAGTGAAGCGCATCTACGTTGAAGAAGGGTGTGCCATTGAACGTGAGCTTTACCTGTCGATGCTCATCGACCGCGTAACGTGCCGGGTGACCATCATGGCCTCGACCGAGGGCGGTATGAATATCGAAGAGGTTGCCGCGGAAACACCTGAGAAAATTCTCCTGCAATCGATTGATCCGGCAACCGGCATCCAAGGGTTCCATTGCCGTAAGATCGCGTTTGCTCTGGGGCTCAAGGGCGGGCAAATCAAATCCTGCGCCAAGCTCCTGGGGTCGTTGTATGAAGCGTTTACCTCGACCGACGCCTCGCTGTTGGAAATAAATCCTTTGGTTGTCACCAAAGACGGGGATGTGATCCCCCTCGATGCCAAAATGAATTTCGATTCAAACGCGATGTATCGTCAGCCAGATATCCATGATTTGCGCGATGAAGACGAAGAAGATGCCATGGAGCTTGAAGCCTCCAAGCATGATCTCAATTACATCAAGCTCGATGGCACCATTGGCTGCATGGTCAACGGCGCTGGCCTTGCCATGTCGACCATGGATATCATTCAGCTCCGTGGCGGCACGCCTGCCAACTTCCTTGATGTTGGTGGTGGCGCAACGGCGGAACGGGTGACGACAGCGTTCAAGATCATTCTGTCCGACCCAAATGTTGAAGGTATTTTGGTCAACATCTTTGGCGGCATCATGCGGTGCGACGTCATCGCCGAAGGGGTGGTCGCCGCGGTCAAGGAAGTCAGCTTAGGAGTGCCGCTCGTCGTGCGCCTTGAGGGCACCAATGTTGAGCTTGGAAACAAGATCATGGCCGACTCTGGCCTTCCCATTATTTCTGCCGAAGATCTCGGTGACGCAGCCACGAAAATTGTGGCCGCGGTGAAGGAGGCTGCGTAATGGCTGTTCTCGTTGACAAGAATACCAAGGTCCTGTGTCAGGGTTTTACCGGCAGTCAGGGTACGTTCCACTCCGAGCAAGCGATTGCCTACGGCACCCAAATGGTCGGCGGTGTAACGCCGGGCAAAGGTGGCACCAAGCATCTTGATTTGCCGGTGTTCAATACAGTTGCTGATGCGGTGGTCGATACTGGTGCCAATGCCTCCGTGATTTATGTCCCACCACCGTTTGCGGCTGACGCTATTCTTGAAGCCGTCGATGCTGAAATTCCTTTGGTGGTGTGCATTACCGAAGGTATCCCCGTACAGGACATGGTGCGCGTAAACCGCGCGCTGGATGGCAGCGGTACGCGGCTCATCGGTCCGAACTGTCCCGGCATTATCACGCCGGGTGAATGTAAGATCGGCATCATGCCCGGCCACATTCACCAAAAGGGCAAGATTGGTGTTGTCTCTCGTTCGGGCACGTTGACCTATGAAGCTGTGGGTCAAACGACAGCAGCTGGTCTTGGCCAAACCACATGCATTGGCATTGGCGGTGACCCAATCAATGGCACCAACTTTATCGATTGTCTTGATGCGTTCCTGGCCGATGATCAAACCGAAGGCATCATCATGATCGGTGAGATTGGTGGTACGGCCGAAGAAGAAGCGGCTGAGTTCTACACCCAGTCCAAGGTTAAGAAGCCGATCTGCGGTTTTGTTGCAGGGGTGACCGCCCCACCAGGCAAGCGCATGGGTCACGCCGGGGCGATTATTTCCGGTGGTCAAGGCACGGCTGATTCTAAGATCGATGCAATGAAGGCCGCAGGGTTCTTGGTTGCTGAGAGCCCTGCCGCCCTTGGCTCGACCATGCTTGAGGCGATGAAGGCTTAAAGCTTCGCAGGTTACGGAGACTTTAGAGTTTGTTCGGACATGTTTGTCGCCGTTCTTGGCTAGTCGCACTTCTGGTTGTTCTGTTCTTTCCGCAGTCGTTGATGGCGGAGTCTCGCCTGACCGCGTCTGCGGGCGTATTCGATTTCTTCAAAGGCAACCATGTAGAGCCCGCGGTCGCGATTGAGCTGCGCGGGCCGGTCTTTCCACCATCCTGGACGTCAGACACTTTCCTAGGATTCGCGCCCGCTCTGGGCGTGCTTGCTACAGGGGCAGAAAGCGGTTTCGTCTACGCCACAATCGAAATGCCTTTCGCCTTCGGTGCAAACAAACAGTATGAGGTCAGTTTTTCTGGCGGCATCAGTGCTTATGAACAAGGTGACAGTACTCTCGATATGGGGGGTACCGCGCAGTTTGTGTTGGGGGCATCCCTTAACCGTGGACTCGCCAACGGTCATCGTGTCGGCCTCACCGTGCGTCACTTCTCTAACGCGGGGCTTCACAACCGCAACCCTGGCACCGACGTGATTATGGCCGCCTGGACTGTACCGTTTGGTCAGCGGTAGCCTGAATTATGGTTATTTGTGATGATCCGGCATTTCTATTTATTCATGTGCCTAAGGCGGCAGGGACATCTGTCGCCGGAGCGTTCGCGCATCTCGATCTTGTGCGGGCTCATAAGCGCCTGAAGGATCCTGTAAAGCGGGCCGCTTGGGTTGCAGAGAAAGACATTCCTGAAGAAGTGTTTGCCCTGCCTATTCACACCCCAGCGCATCATATCAGGGCGGTTCTTGGCGAGGATCGGTTCAACGCGTTGTATCGATTCGCCATCGTGCGCAATCCTTGGGACATGGAATTGTCCTGGTACACCTACAACGCCCAAACGGAATCCGCGCCACACCATAAACGCGTGATAGGGTATGCAGACTTTGCCGACTATCTGCGCAAACATATTGCAGAACACGGTGCGTTGCTTGCCAATGGGCCGCAGACTAAATACGTGTTCGATGAAGACGGCACGCAACTTGTCGACGATGTGTTTCGGTATGAAGACGTTGACCAGGGGTTCACCACTGTTCTGGAGCGACTTGGTCTAACCGGCATCGAGCTTGATCAATTCAACCAGAGCTATCACGTGCCCTGGACCGAGGCGTATACACCGGAGACTTTTGAATTGGTTAGGGCGATCGCTCAAACCGACGCTGATGCTTTTGGATATCCGAGCGAAGCCAGCGCCTACGGTATATCTTCGTAAAGAAGCTCCCTAACTTTTACGTGTGGAACAGGCCAGGACGACAACGTTTTGGATGATATTCTCCGTTCATGTATACAAATTGAGGAATTGTTTTTTGTTTGCCGCCCGCAAAAGCCCGATGGACGCAAAGGCCTTCTATCTTTTTGAAGTGTGCCCTACAGACCACAGCAACACAGTTTCGGCAGCCGTTTTCCCGTTTTGTATTGGCATTTAACCTGCGATTGATAGGGTGCTGTCCAATACCTTTGTTGTGAATTACTAGGAAAAAACCGATGTTTAATCGCTCAACCCTTCTTGCAACGGCTGCTGCTGTTGGTCTATCGGCTGGTGCGCCGACGCTCGCTCTCGCACAGTCGGGTGACTTGGTCTTGGAAGAGATTGTTGTCACAGCGCTAAAGCGCAGTCAGTCCCTCCAGGATGTACCGGCGGCGATCACCGCGATCTCCGGTGAAATGCTCGATGATATGGCGGTCGATGACATCCAGGATCTTTACGTACAGACCCCAGGTCTGGCGTTTAGCCGCGCCGGTGGTGAAGGCCAAATCTATATTCGTGGTGTCGGGTCTTCAGCTTTTGGCGTGACCAACGATCCCAGCTCCGCCATCAACCAAGACGGTGTTTACCTAACTCTCGCCAACATGGGGCTGACCCAGTTTCTTGACGTTGATCGCATCGAAGTGCTGCGCGGCCCGCAAGGCACCTTGTACGGTCGGAACGCGACGGCGGGCGCAATCAACATTATTTCCCGCGCGCCAACCGAGGAAGTCGAAGGCTATGCCAAGGCGTCTTACGGTAACTGGAACCGTCGCCAGATTGAGGCCGCTGTTGGTGGCTCCATCTCCGATGGCGTCCGCGCCCGTATCGCCGCCAAGTACCTCAATGATGACGGCTACACCAAAGATATAGAACCCGGTGGGTCGGATGACATTGATGATCAGAAGTTGGCAGCGTTCCGAGGCACATTCGAGTTTGATCTCGGAGAAAGCGCGACGTTGAAAATTATTGGTGATTGGTCTGATTTTGGCAGCAACAACAGAACGGCCAAGCCGCTCGATGATTTATCGTTTGCGGTGCTGCTCAATGCCGCCCCGCAGGACGGTATCGATGTCACCCGGAACAATCTCGATACCTTCTTCGATTGGGAGACCGGTGGCGTAACCGTTGACCTTCAGTGGGATATTTCCGATACGGTAACGCTGTCCTCCATCAGTGCGTTCCGCACCTATGAGAGCGATTTCTTCTTCAACACAGATGGCACCGAGCAAGAGATCACGCGCTCCACGTTCGTTTACGAAACCGATCAGTATTCACAAGAATTACGCCTAGCCTCCAACGGTTTGGATGGCTGGTCTTGGTTGATTGGTGGTTACTTCCTCGATGAAGACAAGTCGGGTGCTCTTGGTCTGGGGCGTGCCACCCACCCGACATTGGGTCAGGTTAGTTTTATTATTCCTAACGATGACACAGCAGAATCCATCGCTGCCTTTGGCCAGGTGACTTACGACGTCTCCGACGCTCTTACGCTGTCGGTCGGCGCGCGTTACTCGGATGAAAAGAAAACTGACGAATCTTCGGTCGGCGCGATCTTTGGCGATTTCCGCGGTCTCGCGGCCGTGGGCAACGTCGTCCAATTTAACTCTCGGTCTGACGAAGCCTCTTACAACGAATTCACACCGCGGTTTGGTCTTGAGTTCCGCCCTGACGACGATAATTTGTTCTACGCGACGGTGAGTAAGGGCTTCAAGTCTGGCGGTTGGAATGCTTTTGATAACTCACCATCGTTTGAGCCAGAAACACTGTGGTCCTATGAAATTGGGTCTAAGTCAGAACTCGCAGATGGCCTTGTTCGCTTCAATACGTCGGCGTTCTACTATGACTACAAGAACTTGCAGGTTTCAGCCTTTAGAGATGGCCTAACCATCACAACAAACGCGGCGGAAGCCACGGTCTGGGGCTTGGAAGCTGAAGTGAACATGCGAGCCAGCGAACAGTTGAGCATCAATGGTTCGGCTGCGTATCTCGACGCCACCTATGACGAATTTATTTCGACCTTTGGCAATGCGACCGGTGTTGACTTGTCGGGCAACCGTTTGAACAACGCACCTAAAATTTCGTTGAACGTCAATGCGACCTATGAGGTTCCGTTGTCCAGCGGCGCCCGCATCGATATCTTCGGTCAGCTGAGTTATCAGTCGCAGGTCTTCCACACGCAAAACAATGAAGACCTAATTGGCCAAGATGGTTTCGCTCTCTTAGATGCACGCATCGCCTATGTGGCTGAAGATGAATCGTGGGAGCTGGCGATCTTTGGCAAAAACTTGACCGACGAAGAGTACTTCCAAAACACGGTGCGGTTCACATCGCTCAGTCAGGGTAACCCTGCAGACGTGGACAACATTGGTGCTGGCCTTGGGTACCCTGGTGAAGGGCTGTCCTACGGCGTTCAGGCCTCCTACCGCTTCTAGCTATCATTGCGCAAACGAAAGAACCCCACTCGGCATAAACCGGGTGGGGTTTTTCTTTGTCTCGACTGTGCTAGTGAGGTTTTTCTGCGCCCGAGATGTTGTCGCGTGCCATTTGATAGGCCTGCGTCAGCGTTTTCATGAGTTTGAGTTCGTTAGCGGTCGGGCGATCTTTCTCGGTGAAGATGCCGTCAATTTTGCTGGCGAAGCCGGCGCAGATACTGGCCAAGCTCGCTTCGTCGCTCTTGCGCGCTGTGACAGCCGCTTTATTCAGTGAGGATTGGAGCACTCGGAGTGTTTTATCGATCTCATCAAGAGGTTGTTTATTCTCATAGGCTTTAATCACGCGATTGCATAAGAATCCGAACTTGTGGCGGTACCCTTCCAACTGGGCCGCCCGTACGTCCTGCATCATCGCCGCAATGTTGTCTTCCAGCTGCATAAGGGTGCAGGACCGTCCTTCGATCTTATCCTTTAGCGTGTTGATAACCTCGAAGATCTGCAGTGGTGTTTTCCTTTGGTCCTCACGTCGCCGATCAGGACCGATGTAATCTGGCGTTGCGATAAAGGGCAGACGCTTAAACGCCACTCTCTCGAGCCGGTCCATCACCTGACCGGCCGCGGGTGTGTTGGTCATAATGTCGTCGGCGCCTGACTTCATGGCACCGTTAAATTGTTTGTCGTTGTCTTGCTCGATGATCACTGAGATGACGGTAAACGGGTTTAACCCGATGTCTTGCTCGCGAATGCTCTTGAGCAGCTTAAAGACATCGTTGTGGATATCCGACGTAACCATAAGGACGTCCGGTGAGCGATGCTTGATGGCGTGAACGAGGTTCTCGGCTGATTCAAAAGACTTGGTGTTTTTAAGCCCCATCCCGCGGAGCATAGTGGCGAGTCCTTTGCGCGACCCTTCTTTTGGGTCGCCCAGGTAGAAATCAATCTCCTGAACCGCCGCCTGTTCCAACATGACCTGCGTCCCTTTCTGGGAACTCGTCGTTTATTATTAATTTCGACCACAAACTATATACAGTGTATTTGTTTCGGGTCGAATTAGTAAAGGGGCCTTTGATAATTGCGACACCAATGCGGTCGCAAAGTGGACGATCCAAGTCCTATCGCCCCCGTCAAAAAGAACAGAGAATTCAAACCTCACAGCCTAAGTCCTTGAGAAGAAAGTTATTATTCTCGTGCTTTGCTTTTGTCGGGTCTGGCCAAATCGAAGCCGAGGCCCTAAGAAGGCGGCCCAGGCTGGCTTTGGCCCAAGACATAGAAAATCGACGGTGGAGAGCACTTTTGACCGAATCGGCGGCTCAACCGCGCCCAGCGACGAGGCGCGATATCGCTCCAATGGCGGAGTCTTTGGTGCGGGCGTTTGCACGGGAACCGTTTCATCAGTGGATGGTGCCCGATCCAAGCGCCTGGGCAGCGAAAGCCCCACGATACTTTGCATCGTATATCAAGATGATCCGGCGGGATGGTTACGCCGATACGGTGGGCAGTGGCCAAGGCGCTGCGTTGTGGCTGTCGCCCGATAAACCTGGCGGCGGCATGCTCAGTCGATTTCAAGTTCCATTTGTTCTATGGCGATTGGCCGGACAACGGTTCAGCGATGTTTGGAGCGTTATTCCGCTGATCAATCGGCACCGTCCGCAAGACCCTCATTGGTATCTCGATATTATCGGTGTTGACCCTACTCATGGTCGGGCGGGCATTGGCTCAGCATTGCTTGCACACGGACTTGAGCGCTGTGATCAATCGGGGAAGGCTGTATTCCTCGATACGTTGTCTGCCGACAACACTCGGTTCTATGAAAAACACGGGTTTGAAGTCACGGCCAATTTCACGCTCCCGTCTGGTCTTCCGATATGGACGATGGTGCGTCCACCCGCTGGCTAATCTGGACTCTGATGACTAGACAGACAGACATCTGCAGTCTTTGATACGGCATGCATCTCCCAGGACCTTTTGACATCATCCGTGTCGTTGAGTTGGAGGGCGCGTTCCGCGTCCCGGATTTTCTGTTTCCTGACGCAACGGAAGAGGTGATCAAGGCCTCTAAGGTTGGAAGCGATCCGAGGTTCTATAACGCCGAAACCAACATGCTGTTTATGTCGTTTCACACCCTGGTCATTCGGACTCAGCGGCACACTATTCTGGTTGATACTTGCATCGGCAACGATAAAGAACGCCCTGAGCTGCTCGACTGGCACCATCGCAGTGGGCCGTTCCTGGCCGATCTAGCGGCCGCAGGCGTGCCGGCGGAAAGCATTGATTTTGTGCTTTGTACCCACCTTCATGCGGATCACGTTGGCTGGAACACTAAACTTCTGGACGGCCGCTGGGTCCCAACATTTCCCAACGCCAAATACCTCATGGCGCGCACCGAAGTTGAGCATTGGTCCCACATTCGGGAAACCTCAAACGAAGCCGCTAACCACCGGTCATGGGACGATAGCGTTCAGCCGATCCTCGATGCTGGCCAGGCTTTAGTCGTCGATTCCGACTATGAAATTGAACCGGGGATTCATCTGATCCCCGCCCCGGGCCATACCCCGGGCAACGTCATCCTGCATGTCAGTGATGGCAAAGAGCGTGCCTATCTTATCGGCGACACCATCCACCATCCGCTCCAGATTGAGCACCCGGATTGGTCGAGCCGGTTCTGTTCTGATCCCGATCAATCTCGCGTTACTCGCAAATCTTTTTTAGATACCGTGGCCGATACAGGTTCATTGGTTATGCCGGCCCACTTCGCGGCGCCTACGGCTGTGCGGATTACTGGCGACGCAACCGGATATGATTTTGAAACGGTGGCCAAAAGTTAGTCGCTCGTTTTATCTCATTGAGATTTGAATTTTACGTCTACGTTTCCGTCTGCGCTCACGTCAGCGGTGTTGGTTTCTGATCGTCTGCTGCCTTCTTTTCAATTTCTAAGACTTGAAGCCTTACGCATTCCCAGAAAGCGGCGCAGGCTTCGTCGTCTGCTGCTTCGCACTCTTGGCGTCGCACCCTGGCGATTTCCTCAGCGTTGTTAAAACTGAAGAGTAAGAAATCGGCCGCCTCCGACACCGTGCAGATTTCAGGAATTCTTTTGAGATAATCCACTACAATTTTGACGATTCTTCCTATGAATCTAATCGTTATTAGTGTATTCCGACCGGAGGTTTATGGGAAGTAGCACGCCGAATCAAGCGGTTGGCACCCCTGTTCACTGTTCAAGCCCGGCGCTAAGCTTGAGGTCGAATTTATGGGGGGTGGAGCTGATGGCGGACGACGGATTTTCGGGTAAAGGGTTTCTCTGGCGCTGGGGCTTGTGCTTGGTGCTTGTGCTCGTAACTTTCAATCCTACAGGGTTTTCCTATTACGCCTGGGTCATGGGTGGTGGCGGCGCTCTGCCCATGAAGGTTTTGACCGGTATCGTGTTGCTCGCGGCTTACGCTTTCATTGTTCATGCCACCTGGGAATCTTTGGGGCCATTCGGTGTTGGAATTTCTGTCGCGTTCTTCGCGGCGGTGATTTGGGTGCTGGTGGATTTCGGCCTGCTTTCGCTTGATAGCGCGTCTATTGTCGCGTGGATTGTGTTGGTGGCGGCGGCAACGATTCTTGCCGTTGGCATGTCGTTCTCCTTGGTACGTCGCAAGGTGACCGGCCAAATTGATGTGGATGATGTGGATGATTGATTGGCCGATAGACCCAGCGCGCACGGCGCTGATCAATGTTGATCTCCAGAATATCTTCGTTGAAGGCTTTGATATCTCGGCAACGGATGGACCGGACGTTGCCCAGCGGTTGAACAAATTATCTCGGGTTTGCCGTGATCAAGGCATGATGGTGATCCACACCATCAATGAACTGCGCGCTGATGGGTCCAACCGAGGAATCGCGTCCGAGGTTGTTACCGCTTACTTACAAAGCACGGGCACCAATCGGCGGGGCGGTATTGATGCTGGCACCGACGGAGCCAAACTCCATGCCTCTCTCGAGGTCGAGCCGACCGACGTCCTTTTAACCAAACCGCGCTACGGCTCGTTTACGGGGACAGATCTCGACTTGATCTTGCGCACTAACGGGATTGAGGCCGTCATTATCGGCGGAATCGCGACCAACGTTTGTTGTGATACCACCGCCCGCGAGGCCAATCAGCGGGACTATAAGGTGTTTTTCCTTTCTGACGGCACTGGCAACCACGGCATGCAGGGGCTTTCGGCCGAAGATATTAAGGCTTCGACTCTGGCAGCAATCCGCCTTGCTTTTGGGCAGGTTCTGACCGTCGATGAGACAATTGCCAAGATCGAAGAGGGTGGCCGGGGGGTCATCGCGGCGGAATAAACGCCTCAATCTTATCCACAGCACCCCATAACGCGTTGTTATCCCCTATCTTTTCGTCTAATACTTGACCGTTAGGGCTCGAAAATGCCTGGCAGCGCACCTACGGGGGACAGATCACAGTGGATCCCACTTTTCTGACCGGAGCGAACGCAACGTTCGTAGCCGAACTCTACGCACAGTTTTTACGCGATCCGTCATCTGTCGATCCGTCTTGGTCCAACTTTTTCCGAGACCTGGGCGACGACGCTGGCGATTTGCTCGGTGAGCTTGATGGCGCCAGCTGGGCACCGTCCGCAGCCGGTGTCATTGGGGTTGCAGATGAAGAGGCTGCTGCCGCCAAAAAGGCAAAGCCGGGTGGCAAAGCTGCTCCGGTTGACCAGGCCAGTCTGATTAAACAAACCGAAGACTCTATCCACGCCCTGCAGATGATCCGGGCTTACCGCGCACGTGGACATCAGATTGCGAGCCTTGATCCCTTGGGTCTGCAAAAACAAGAACCGCACCCCGAGCTCGATCCAAAAGTACATGGCTTTGACGAAGGCGACATGGACCGGGAGATTTATCTCGGTGGTGTCATGGGCAAGGACAAAGCAACGCCACGTCAAATGCTGCAAATCCTAAAAGACACCTATTGCGGAACTATCGGTGTTGAGTTCACGCACATCCAAGACCCAGATCAGAAGTATTGGCTGCAAAAACGCATTGAAAGCGAACGCAACCACACTGATTTCTCGAAGGAAGGTAAACACGCCATCCTCGAACGGCTGACCGAAGCTGAAGGCTTCGAAAAGTTTCTCGGTACCAAGTACACCGGTACGAAAAGGTTCGGTTTGGATGGCGGAGAAGCATCCGTCCCCGCTATCGAGCAAATTCTAAAAGTGGGTGGTAAGCATGGGGTCGAGCAGGTTGTGCTTGGTATGGCCCACCGTGGCCGGCTGAACATTCTCGTCAATGTGATGCATAAGCCATTCACGGCGATCTTCTCAGAATTCCAAGGCAACTCCTCAAATCCGGATGACGTCGAAGGCTCTGGTGATGTTAAGTATCACCTCGGCACGTCGGCGGATCGGGAATTTGACGGCAACACTGTTCACCTCTCATTGACCGCCAACCCATCCCATCTTGAAGTGGTAGACCCGGTGGTGCTTGGCAAAGTGCGCGCCAAGCAAGAGCAGCTAAAAGACATGGATCGTCAAAAGGTCATGGGTCTGTTGCTCCATGGCGATGCGGCTTTTGCCGGCCAAGGTGTAATCGCTGAATGTTTTGGATTCTCTCAGATCGAGGGTTACACCACAGGCGGCACGGTCCACTTTGTTATCAACAACCAAATTGGCTTCACCACGACGCCGCAATACAGCCGCTCCGGTTTGTATTGCACCGACATTGCCAAAATGGTGGAAGCGCCGATTTTCCACGTCAACGGCGACGATGCAGAAGCTGTTGTACACTGCGCCCGCATCGCGACAGAGTTCCGTCAGGAATTCGGCGTCGATGTGGTGCTCGATCTCGTCTGCTACCGACGTCATGGTCACAACGAAGGTGACGAACCGAAGTTCACTCAGCCGTTGATGTACGACCGTATCGGCGGACATGCGACCGCGCGCACAGTTTATGCCGATAAGCTGGTCGCTGAAGGCACGATGACTCAGGAACAGGCCGACATGCAGATGAGCCAGTTCCTTCACATGATGGAAGTGGATTTTGAATCCGCGTCGTCCTATCGCCCCAACAAAGCAGATTGGTTGGAAGGGGCATGGAAAGGCCTCGACCAGCTGGCTGGCGAAGAAGAGTATCAAGAGCACGACACGGGCGTTGCCGATAAAACCCTAAAGGAAGTCGGCCACGTGATTTCATCTGTGCCAGATGATTTCAAAGTTAACTCCAAGATTGCTCGCCAGCTCAAAGCCAAACGTAAAGCCATTGATAATGGGCAAGGCATTGACTGGGCGACGGCGGAAGCTCTGGCTTTCGGGACTCTATTGATTGAAGGCGCGCCTGTTCGCTTATCAGGTCAGGATTGCCGTCGCGGTACGTTCTCGCAACGTCATGCATCATTGGTCGATCAAAACACCGAAGAGCGTCACGTGATGCTCAATAACATTCGTAAAGACCAAGCGTTCTTTGAAGTGATTGATAGCCCCTTGTCCGAGCTTTCAATCGTTGGGTTTGAGTACGGCTACTCATTGACTGAACCCCATGCCCTGGTGATGTGGGAAGCGCAGTTTGGTGATTTCTCCAACGCCGCTCAAATGATCATCGATCAGTTTATCTCGTCCGGCGAAAGTAAATGGCTGCGTTTGTCCGGCTTGGTTCTCTTGCTCCCTCATGGTTACGAGGGTCAGGGTCCAGAGCACTCCTCCGCGCGGTTTGAGCGTTATCTGCAGATGTGCGGCAATGACAACTGGCAAGTGTGCAACATCACAACGCCGTCAAACTATTTCCATGCCTTGCGCCGTCAGGTTCGCCGTGACTTCCGCAAGCCTTTGGTGATCATGACTCCGAAGTCATTGCTACGTCACAAGAAGTGCGTCAGCTCGCTCAAAGACATGAATGCGAAGTCTCAGTTTCAACGGGTGATCGGTGAGACTGAGAAAATTGGTGCCGCGGACAAAGTCCGTCGTGTCGTACTTTGTACCGGCAAGGTCTATTACGATTTGCTGCAGGCGCGTGAAGACCAGGGCATCAAAGATGTCGCGATCGTGCGTGTGGAGCAGTTGTATCCCTGGCCGAAAGACACGCTCAACAAAGAGCTTAAAAAATACAAGAATGCTGAAGTCGTGTGGTGTCAGGAAGAACCCGCCAACATGGGCAGCTGGACATTCGTCGACCGCCGTATTGAGTACGCGCTCGAAGACATCAACATTAAAGCCAAGAGGCCAGTCTATGCCGGGCGCCTCCCCGCTGCTTCACCGGCAACCGGCTTAATGAAAGTTCACGTCAACGAACAAAATCAGTTGGTCGAGTGGGCCCTGAACACGCCCCTTGATGACATCCCTCAACCCTTCCGCCGCCTCACCAAGTTGGCAGCTGAATAACCCCATTCCGTTAGGACCGAGGACGCTATGTCGACAGAAATCAAAGTGCCCCAACTCGGCGAATCCGTCAGCGAGGCCACCGTCGCCAAATGGCTAAAGCAGCCGGGCGAAGCTGTGGCCTTAGACGAGCCGTTGGTTGAATTGGAAACCGATAAGGTGACGCTGGAGGTCAACTCTCCGGCAGCCGGGTCGCTTTCAGAAATCGTCGCTGAAGAAGGCGCGGATGTGGAAGTTGGTGCCCTTCTCGCGGTTCTGGCAGAGGGCGCGGCCGGCACGGCCGCGGCTCCCAAAGCTGATGCCCCGAAAAAAGAAGAACCGAAAGCAGCTCCAGCCCCTAAGGCCGAAGCACCAAAAGCAGCACCTGCTGCTGCACCTGTCGCCTCTGCAGCCGCTGATTATCCGTTAGCGCCGTCGGTCCGACGTTTGGTTGATGAGCATGATCTTGATCCCAAAAAGATTCCGGCAACCGGCAAGAACGGCCGCTTGACCAAGGGCGACATTCTCAAGTTTGTTGCGTCCGGTGGCGAAGGGGCCACGGCCCCGACGGTTCCGGATCGCGGGCCACGCGAAGAACGGGTCAAGATGACACGCCTGCGTCGCAGCATTGCCGGTCGACTGAAGGAAGCGCAGAACACAGCCGCGATGCTGACCACCTTTAACGAGGTGGACATGAGCGCGGTGATGAACGCCCGTAAGCAGTATCAAGATGCATTCGTTAAGAAGAACGGCATTAAACTCGGCTTTATGTCGTTCTTCGCCAAAGCCTGCGTTACGGCGCTTAAAGAATTACCCGCTGTAAACGGCTCAATCGAAGAGAACGAGATTGTTTACAAAAACTACTACGACATCGGCGTCGCCGTCGGCACGCCGCAAGGTCTGGTGGTGCCTGTGGTCCGTGATTGTGACCTGAAGGATTTGGCTGAGATTGAAGCCGATATCTCCGGTTACGGCACTAAAGCCCGCGACGGCAAGCTAACGGTCGAGGAAATGACCGGTGGCACCTTCACCATTTCAAATGGCGGCATCTACGGTTCCATGCTGTCGACGCCGATTTTGAACACACCGCAGTCGGCGATCCTCGGCATGCACAACATCACCCAGCGTGCCATGGTCATGCCCGATGGGTCGATCCAGGCACGGCCGATGATGTATCTCGCGTTGTCTTACGATCACCGCATCATCGATGGCCGCGAAGCCGTCACCTTCTTGGTCCGCGTCAAGCAGTGCCTCGAAGATCCCGCCCGCATGCTCTACGACGTATAAGGCAGAAATATCATGAGTGATTCTTCATACGACGTCATCATCATCGGTGGTGGCCCGGGCGGTTACGTCTGTGCCATTCGCGCCGCTCAACTGGGCTTGAAAACGGCCTGTGTCGAGAGCCGAGGAGCCCTTGGCGGCACCTGCCTCAATGTTGGCTGTATTCCTTCTAAGGCGCTGCTGCAGTCGTCGCATTTCTTTGAAGAAGCCAATGAACATTTCGCTGATCACGGCATTAAAGTGCCGGACGTTAAACTCGACCTCAAGACGATGATGGCCCGCAAAGATGATGTGGTCACTCAGTTAACCCAAGGCATTGAGTTTCTGTTTAAGAAAAACAAGGTCGACTACTTCAAAGGCAAAGGCGCCATCACCAAGGCCGAGCTCGGCGCTCATGAAGTAACGGTCAAGCCTGACGGTAAGGGTAAAGCGCAGAAGATTAACGCCAAGAACGTTGTCATCGCCACGGGATCGGAAGTGACGCCGCTACCCGGCGTTGAGATTGATGAGAAAGTCGTCGTCAGTTCTACCGGCGCGCTCGACCTTAAAAAAGTGCCGAAGTCGATGGTCGTCATCGGGGCCGGCGTTATCGGTTTGGAAATGGGGTCCGTCTGGCGTCGCCTTGGGGCTGATGTCACCGTGGTCGAATATCTCGATTTCATTCTGCCACCGATGGATGCGGAAGTGCGCAAGCAGATGCAGCGCATTCTCGAAAAGCAAGGCCTCAAATTTAAATTGGGTTCCAAAGTCACCGGTGTCAAAACGGGTAAGACCGGCGCGACCGTGTCCGTTGAGCCGGCCGCTGGCGGAAAAGCGGAAACCATCAAAGCCGATACAGTGTTGGTCGCTATTGGGCGTCGTCCCTTCACCGACGGGCTGGGTCTGGATAAAGCAGGCGTTAAAGTATCAGACCGCGGTTTTGTTGAGGTGGATGATCACTTCCAAACCAATGTGGAAGGCATCTTCGCCATCGGCGATGTTATTGGCGGCATGATGCTGGCCCACAAGGCCGAAGATGAAGGCGTCGTGGTGGCGGAATCCCTCACCGGCCTAACACCGCACATCAATTATGATGCGATCGCGTCCGTTGTTTACACCTGGCCGGAAGTGGCCGGTGTCGGCAAAACTGAAGAACAACTCAAAGAGGCGGGCACGAAGTACAAAGCGGGCAAATTCCCGTTCACGGCTAATTCGCGCGCCCGGGCCAATGGCGACACCGATGGCTTTGTGAAGATTTTGGCCGATGCCGAGTCCGACGAAGTGTTGGGCTGTCACATCATCGGCCCGCTTGCAGGCGACCTGATTATGGAAGTCTCTCTGGGGATGGAATTCACTGCCTCAGCCGAAGACATCGGCCGTACGTGCCATGCCCATCCGCAGTTGGGTGAGGCGGTTAAAGAAGCGGCTCTGGCCGTACACAAACGCCCGATCCATATGTAAGGGAGACACTCATTTCACAATCGCAACACGCTTGTGTTTTGAGCCCTTCATCTTGCTGGTCTTCACGGTCGCCTGAATCGTTTTGAGAAAAAGCTCAACCGTGGGCGGCGTATTCGCTTCGGCTTTGGTTAGAGCGTAAATCGGTCGCATAATCGTGGGTGCATTCTTGACGTAGAGCTGAACCAGTGCCCCCGACTGCAAACCCTGTATCGCGTCTTGCAGTGGAAAAAACCCGACAGACTTTGTTGCCAAGGTCAGCTGCTGTATGACGCTGACATCATCCACGGTGACGGACAGGGCTGGCCCCCCGCCTTGTTGTGGTGACGATTCAGATATTCCCATAGGTGATCGCCGTTCATCATCCCGAAGGACGATCCAGCGGAAGTTTGAGAGAATGTCAGAATTAGAGATCGTTGTCTTTTTGTGCGGTACATGTTCCCGAGACACAAACATGCCAATGGGGTTCTCACTCACCATTTCCCACCGCACTGCCTTAGATACCTGTTCTGGCTGCACCGTACAGAATGCTATGTCGATGTCTTCTGCCAGTAGCTTTTGCTCAAATTCGTCATAGGTATTGCCAGCAATGTGATCAATACGAATTCCCGGGTAGCTGGTAATCAGATTTGCGATCATGCGTGAGACATAGCCCACCGCAACCGAGGGTCCCGTACCAATACGAATGTGGCCTGATGTTGGGTCCTGCAATGTACTGATCTTACGGCGGGCGCTATCGGTCACGCTGGCCATGGTCAGGGCGCTGGCGTACAGCGATTGACCGTACTTGGTGGGCGCACTGCCGTTTACATCCCGGATCAACAAAGGGACACCCAATTCTGTTTCAAGTTTGCGGATGGCTGCGCTGATGGCGGGTTGCGTGACACCCAGCACTTCACCTGCGCTCTTTATCGAGCCGCGCTGAACGACCTTTGTGAAGTATTCCAAGTGCTTCAGGTTCATATAAGAAATAGTTATCTAATATAATAAAAATATCAACTTCTCTTAACTATGCCTGGGGCATAGGGTCAACAGATAGACCTGAATTTGGTCGTCAAAATGCGAAGGGAGCAGAGCATGACCGTTCGTCACGCATCTTTACTGACAGTCATTCTGGTGGGATTGGCCGGTGCGGCGCACGCCCAGCCAGCGGGTGTAGAACACCCGGCCTATTACGAGGGGGAGGACCGCAAGTATTACGTTGGTAATGCAACGTCGTTCTATCCTCCGGTCGAGATCGTCAGTACAGCCCCGCCCGAAGTGACGGCAGAGATCAAAACGCTCATCACGGACTTTGCCGCACGATGGACCGCCGAGACATGGACATCTATTCCGGAGTTCTTCGACCCGGATGACGAGACGCCTTACATCTTGCTCGGTCATCAGCCTGATTGGCTGATCGGATGGGATCAAATCAACGGCTATTTTTCAAAAGAACAAGCCATGCCGGTGAAAGACATTCCCGATGAAGCGCCGCCCGGTATGCGCCAGATCGAAGCAAGCCACTACGAGTACCGTTCAGAGTCCGATCTCAATGCGATGCTCTATACGGCTGACCGTATTGCTGTGCGCAAGATCGATGATGATCTCGCGATGGCGATCTGGTACGTCGATTTTCAGTTCAAGCCCCGGTTCATGGCAGCGAAAGGAGAACACTTCAAATCCATTGCGATGTTTCGCAACACCGAAGATGGCTGGAAGTTCATTCATTACGGCGAGGCGCCTATGTCCGCCATCATGTACATGGAGCGTCTCTATCGCAGCCAGGTCAGCCAAGAATTTCTCGATCTGTTAGCGCAACAGGCTGGGCCGCCCACCGGCCGCCCACCAGGCATGTAACGCAACACCGCACTCAGGAGAAATAGTATGCGCACGATCAATCTCATCGCCGGTGTTCTTGTTGCCGCCCTGGCAACGTCAAGTGTATCGGCTCAATCCATCATTCACGAAGAAAGCACAGCCCCTGCAGAAATTGCCCACGATATTGAAAACATGGTTCATGAGTGGGCGTCCAAGTTCAACCGCGGGGATTGGAAAAAAATACAAGACACCTGGGACCCCGATGAACAAGACCCCTACTACCTTGGCGAAGAACGGGATCGTTGGTTGGCTGGAAAAGAGGGTTTGAACGAATACTTCAACCCGCCAGGCCGTGTGCGGTTGTTGATGGAAAGTGTCAACATAACGCCCTATCGATTGCGGGTGCGCCAAGTCTCAGACAGCATTGTGATCGCGACCTGGGACAACAGTCTGGATCTCAAGGTTCGAACCCGACCTGCGATCAACGATGACTATCGGGTCAACGCGGTGTTTCGGAAAAAACCCGAAGGATGGATGTTTATTCATTACGCAGAACTGGCGTATGCGGCGATGACCTATATGGAACACCTCTACCGTAAGTCAGTTTCCCCAGGGTTTCCCGAGAACGGCATGCCCTATGACGGCAATTGGCAGCCAAGCGATGCGGATAAGGAATTCGTGCAGTAAGGACTGGTCACTCGACTCTTTTGAGGTGGTCGGTAAGGGGTCGAACATGACAAAGTGCCCCCATGTCTCGCGTCCGCGCCCCCTCCGTTGCCGTCGTCATCCCCGCCTATAATGCCGCGGCGACGCTAGACCGTACGTTGCAAAGTGCGGTCGACAGCGTTGCTGCCGCGCGAGACAAAATCCCAGAGTTGGTCCCTGAAATCGCTGTGGTCGACGATGTCTCAACCGACAACACCCGCGAGATCATCACCGCCTGGGCTGAAAAACACCCTGAGATCAAGCTGGTGACCTACGAAGAAAACCAAGGTCCGGGTTTCGCCCGCAATGAAGGCGTGCGCAAAACCACCGGGTCGTACCTATTCTTTCTCGATTCCGACGATGTGTTCTATCCCAACCATGTTCATCTCTGTGTGCAGCACCTGCTAGAGAACGATGACCTGGGCTATGTCTTCACCAAGCTTCACGTTGATATGCCGATGCATGAGCAATGGCGCCGCTCGATTGATGAAAGCAACCCGATCAACTTCTGTGTCCGTCGCGTATGGCACGACATGATTTTGGGCTTTGCCGAGGAACCGGACTTCAGCACCTACCGCACAGAAGACACGCTCTATCGCCTGTGTCTGCGGGATCTCGTCGCACATGAGAAAATCGACGTGGAAACCTGCGAGCAGTTTGTCTCGCCAGGCAACGCCTTGGACCGTCAACGAGAGAAGTTGGGGATGACCATGGCCGAGTGGAATGCCAAGGTCGCCGCCGGTGAAGGTGACGACGGCTTTGTCATGACCGATGATATGGAGCGGGTGGTCGAGGCTCGCCTTGCCCATGTGCGCAACTTATTGGGTGCAGACGCCTAACCCGCCCCACAATCGGGATTATCACCCCTAGGGTGAATAGTTCTGGAAGTTACAGAACCACCGATATACCCTTCTTGATTGTTATTCGGGCCTTACGGTCAGGGAATGTAAGGGGGGTGAGATGATGCTTGTAAGGCCACGTATTGCAGCACTTGTTGTTCTCGTTGCGCTAAGCGCTTGTACGACAACCCGTGTAGATGTTGCGGAAGACATCAATATAAATTGGACGACGGAGCAGAAGCGAGTGCTTCTGGTCGAGCCTGATGTTCAGTTGGGTGAACTCACAGCCGGCGGCACTTTTGAGCCCCGCGCCGATTGGACCCAATCCGCACAGCGCTACATAACCAGGGAGGCATCCCGCATTATGCGTGGTGGTGCCATCGACCTCGTGCAAATTGATAAACTTGAAGACCCTCGGGAATTCCAGCTAACGAAACTCCATGGTGCAGTTGGGCAAGCCGCTCTCGTTCATCTTTTTACGCCGGGTATGGCTTTGCCCAACAAGACCAAGGCGATGGATTGGACCTTAGGTCCCGGTACTAACATCATGCGTGATCGCTACGACGCAGACTACGCTTTGTTCATGTACGTCCGTGATAGTTACACGACTGCAGGTCGAGCTTTTCTAATGGTCGGGGCTGCCATGTTCGGTGTCGGCGTGCAAGGTGGCACACAGGTCGGCTATACCTCGCTCGTCGATCTCCGCACCGGTGATGTAATCTGGTTCAACCTGTTAACCAGCTCGGGCGGTGATTTGAGAACTGCTGAACCGGCCCGCGAGGTTGTTCAAAAGCTCCTGGAAGGTTTGCCGCTGTGACACGGCTTGCCGTCACGTGTTGTGCCGTGCTGGCGCCGCTATTCTCTATAATTCTGGGCAATCCCGCAGTTGCCCAAATGCAAAATTCAATTCCCATCTTTCGACCTTCTCTGAATTCCGATGAAGGCGGTTTGTGGATGGCAGTTGAGGAGATCGAGAAAGATACACAGCGGTCGCCGCTTTTGGTCGACGACGAAACTCTCAATGCCTATGTGACAGATTTAGTCTGCCGACTGGCAGGACGGAATTGTGCGTCCGTTCGGGTTTATATTCTCGAAATTCCAGTGTTCAACGCCACCATGTATCCGAACGGTATGATGAACGTGTTCACTGGTTTACTGCTTCGGGCAGAGAATGAAGCTCAGCTGGCGTTTGTTTTGGGGCACGAAATTGGCCACTTTCTAGAACGGCACTCGATTCAAGGGTTTCGCAAGGCGCGTGACACAAATAGTTTTCTCGCCTTTCTCAGTTTGGGCGCTGCGGGGGCCGGTGTGAATTACGTCGCAGATGCCGCCAACATGATTGCGACCGGGGCTTTTTACGCTTTCAATCGCGACCAGGAACGGCAAGCTGACGTCCATGGATTCAATGCCATCGTTGCCCACGGTTATGACCCTATTCAGGGGGCTGAACTCTGGAAGGCTGTGATCGATGAACAGGAAGCCAACCCTCGCCGCAGAGCGCCGTCGACCTTTGCTGCTACACATCCGTCGCCCGAAGAGCGTGTGCGTTCATTGACTCAGCGCGCGTATGAAATCAAAGCGCAATCGAAAGAAACCACGGATGGTTTGGAGCGGTTCCGCGAAATCATCCAACCGTTGCGGTCGCAATGGTTGGAAACGGAGTTGAACCGCGGTGAGCCTGAAGAAAGCGTTGCCTTATTCAGTCGGCTTTTGAGCAACGAAACCGAGTCCGCAGAACTGCAGTACTACCTCGGCGAAGCGTACCGCAAGCGAGGCGAAGAGGGTGACCTGGATAAGGCGGTCGAGGCCTTTGAAAGTGCCGCAGGTAGTGATGGCGTACCCGCCCAGGTCCATCGAAGCCTTGGTTTGCTGGCTATGAAGAACGGTAAGAAGGTTGCCGCCCGGGACAGCCTAATCCGCTACCTTGCTCTGCAACCTGAAGCCGATGATCACGAAATGATCCGATTCTATATCGACCAACTGTAATTGGAACATCCTATGTGGAAGCGTTGTTTTACCGTTTTATGTGTCACGTTTGGCTTGTCTGGCTGTGCGGCTTACGTATTGGTTGAGCCGGATCAGCCAGCGGCTATAGGTGCTGAACTTGTTGTTGACCCCCAGGTCAGTTGGGCTCGGGTGGCCTATCCCACCACGAACGGTTCCCTCTGGACTATCGATGGCCTTGGTCTCAATCAGTTATATTTCTTTACCGAGGTTGAGGCTGGCAAGCCTATGGTGCGTATCCAAGGGCAGGCCAAGGATGCGATGCCGTTCTATGAGGAATCCATGATTGCGACCGACGTCATGGAGTTGGTTGAGACTACGCTCACGCGGCTAGGTAATCAGCAGGTAGAGGCAACTAACTTAAGGCCTGCAAAATTTGGTCCGCGAAATGGTTTTCAGTTTGATCTCACGATGACCTCTCAGGGCGGGCTCATTGTCAAAGGGCTATGTATCGCTGCACAAAGAGACGACGAACTTGATGCTCTGCTCTTCCTCGCCGCGGAAGAGTACTATTACGAGTTACATCGACCAGTTGTTGAGAAGGTCTTTGCGTCAATCAGGCCAGAGTAGCTTTCTTTGCTTTGTATTCCGCCAACTTGTCTCGCAGTCCCTTAGTCACCCGCGCTGCGATTGGGTCTTTGTTGATGCCATCCCAGTATCCACCCACATTTGGCCGGGACTTGTTTGTATTTCAGTTAAGGCTTTTGAAAACAAAGGATAAATTTCCTGAAATGCGGTCGTGCATGGGCTCGTTCCTCGCAAAGTCGCCGAAACACTTTTTTGGAAAGGGCCGTTTCGCTTAGTCGGCGAAAACTTCTGCCTCGTGCAGCATCAGCCGGTCGTTGACCGGTGCCCACGTTTTAACCCGTGGTCCCAAGCCATCCAGGCCGAGAATTGGAAACAAGAGGATCGATGAGGCTTGGTCGCGATAGCGTTTGATGACTTGTCGTGTAAGCGCAATGCGTTTTGTTGTATCGACTGTGACTTTTGCTTCCTGATAAAGCGCCTCGGCGACCGGGTCGCAAAACCAAGGCGCACTCCACGTGCAGGAGTGCAGCCGGAACGGGCGTAAGCCGTCCATCGTCGGGCCGGTCGCGAAGTCGACACTGAACATGTGGCCGTCCCAGCCTCCCTGGGTCATTTTCGAAACCACTTGGCTGTAGAGGATCGGCCTGACCTCAACCCGTACCTTGACCCGCGCCAAGTCGGCAGCCACCTGTTGCATCACCGCGTCGGTTGCGCTGTTGGCGCCTGTAACCACTTCAAAGATGACATCGAAGCCGTCCGCCATGCCTGCCTCGTCGAGCAAGGTGCGCGCTTTGTCTGGGTCGTAGGGGTAAGGTTCAAGGCTTGGGTCAAAGCCGATCGCGTTCGCCGGTGTTGGTTGACTGGCCGGCTCGACATAGCCGCCCATCAGTGCCTGCGTAATTGCAAGGGTGTTCACGGCGTAGTTCATCGCTTGACGCACGCGGACATCGGTAAAGGGTGTGCCGTCGATCTCTGTATTCATCGCTACCACTGAGATGCGCACCGGATTGCGCGGGTGAAGCCGCAAGCCTTGGGCCGTAAGTCTGGGTTCGTCATCTGGTCCAAGATTGATCGCAACATCAATCCGGCCTGATTCAAGCGCCTGGCGGCGGGTCGTTGCCTGGGTCAGGACTAGGGCTTCTACCCGGTCTACTTTTGGTGCCCGCCATGACTCTGGATTAGCCCGTAACATCACGCGTTCGGCCAACCAGTCCTCAACGACATAGGAGCCCGAGCCGATCGGATCTGAAGCCAAACCCGCTGCACCTTTATTCGTCAGGTGTTGCGGCGGGACCAAATAGAAGAACGACATATAACGCGGCACCAAAGCGTGGGGAGCGGTCGTCGTGATTTCCACCGTGTGCGAGTCGAGCGCGCGCGCACTGGCAATGAAGTCAAACTCCCGGGGTAGGCTAAAGGGAATGAAATCATCGCGCTCGAACGCGTCGACCATCGCAACAACGGTTTCTGCGTTGATCGCCTCACCATTGGAAAATGTGGTGTCTGGTCTAATGTCGAAGGTCCACGTCAGGTCGTCAACGCGGGCCCAGGATATGGCAAGTTGCGGGACGACATCTCCCTGTTCGTTGACCTGGGTCAGGGTGTCGTAGATCGCCGGGTAAAACATGTGCGGCGTTGTGCCGGTGGTGAAGAAGGGATTCCCCTGAGCCGGGGGCATCGCGATCATTCCAACACGGAGCAGGCTTTCAGCGTGCGCCGCAGCGGGGGCCATCCAAAGAACGATGGCAAGAAGAACAGGCATGCGCTGCATAGTTAGTTTTCCAGGGTGATGGCGTGGAAGGGAATGATTCCGCCTTCTTGGTTATACCCGCGGACACGTGGATTCACGCCATCGAGACCCATGTTCTCAACCAACATCAATGAGGCGGCTTCATCGCGGTAATGACGCAGCACCTTGCGCACTGCCGCAATCCGCTCGTCAGGGTTCATCTTATGTTTTGCTTGCTCAATAAAAGGTTGGATCGTCTGGTCGCAGTACCAGGGATAAGACCATGCGCAGGAATGCAGACGGAACGGCCGCATGCTGGCGCCGGTCGGCAGGACTTCGTATTCAAAACCGAAAGCTTGCCCATCCCACTGGCCTTGCAGCACACCCCGAACGTATTGGCTAAAGGGTAACGGGCGCACTTCCATCTCGACGCCAACTTGAGCTAGGTCCGCCGAGACCTGCTGATACATCGATGCCATATGCGTTCCGCTGGTTCCGAAACTGAATTCGAAGACAAAAGAAAAGCCATCCGGATAACCAGCTTCGGCCAACAGGGCGCGGGCCTTGCCTGGGTCATAGGGGTAGGGCTCTAGGGTTTCGTCACGCTCAGGGTTAATGCCTGGCGTCATCTGATCAACAATGCGGGCGCGCCCGTCCATGATCGCGACAGCAATCGCCTCTTTGTTGACGGCGTAATTTAGAGCGCGACGTACGCGAACATCTTTGAGGGGCGAGTCGATCAAGGTGTTGAAGGCGACAACCTCTGTCGCGGTTGCTGGGCGTTGGTAGGTCTCAAACCCTGCGGCCTCAATATTAAATACATCGTCTGGTCCAATCTCAGAGGCGACGTCAACGCGGTCTGTCATTAACGCAGCAACCCGAGCAGATGTTTCTGGTAGATCTAGGATTTCAAGAGCATCAACTTTTGGTGGTCGCCATGAGTCGGTTTGTGCTTTGAGCAACACGCGGGTTGCGCTCCACTCGGTCACGGCGAAGGGGCCGCTACCAACTGGATTGAAGGCAAACCCTTCCCGTCCGACTTCTTGCCAGTAAGCCGGTGCGACAATGGGAATCGTTGCCATCAGGCGCGAGAATTCGGGAATTGGAACGCTGGTGACAAAGCGCAGGGTTAAGTCATCGATGACCTCCATGCTCGCAATGTCTTTGACATCTCGCGCGAGTGACTCTCGCCGCCCCTCTTCGGTTTGTAGATAGCTGTAGCTCGCTATCACAGCGGTCGCGTCGAGCACTTCTCCGTTGGAGAAGGCGACGCCGTCGCGCAGTTTGACGATCCACGTCAGATCATCTGTGTTCTCCCACGACACAGCTATTCCCGGCTGTATTGCTAAGTTCGATCCGGGATAAGTTAGAGTGTCGAAAATCGCGCGGAGCGTATACCAAGACGTGCGGGCGCTTGAAAAATAGGGGTTTCCGTTGCCATTGGGTAAAGATCCCAAACCAAGGCGGAGCGTTGTGTCTGCGGCCGCAGTATGCGACATGATTATGGCAGTGATGCCGCAGAAAAAAGACAATGTGGGTAAATGTTTCATAGCGTTGAGAGTACGGACGGTTTACATCCTCTGTCCAGGTGGACTTGAAATTGAGTAGACTTAAACCATGACGATGACTCGGTATTTACGACCCGCCCTATATGCGGCAGCAGCAAGTTGCTTTCTGGCGACAGCGGTATTAGCCCAGCCTGACGACCGTCGTTTTCGCATGAACCTCGGTCTAGACTATACAACCGGATCATACGGCGACGACGAAAAGACCGATATTCTCTACGTCCCTCTGTCTCTCAGAGCCGAAGACGGGCCTTGGACTGCGCGCGCCGTTGTGCCCTGGCTTCACGTCAATGGACCCGCGCTGATTTTGGACGGCGCCGACGGCGGCAGTGTGGGGACGCGTGCGACTGAGAGCGCTTCGGGCATCGGTGATATTTCCCTATCGCTGATGTACAGCTTTGAGCAATTTTACGAAAAGAACCTGTTTATCGATTTCACGACCCGGGTGAAGATTCCTACGGCCAGTCTCGAAGCTGGCCTGGGTACCGGCAAAGCCGATGCTGCCGTTCAAGTAGACTATGCGCAAGCCATTGGACCTTTTATTCCGTTTGCTACGCTTGGCTATAAGTGGGCTGGTGTGCCGGAAGGGTTTGCCCTTCGCAACACCGTCTACGGTAGTGTTGGTTTGCAGTATTCCTGGTCGGATACAGTCGCGACCGGTGTGGCTTATGACTACCGGCAGTCATCGCTAGCGACGTCATCTGATCCTCAAGACGGGACGGCTTACCTTAACATCCGCTTTGCCGATGACTGGTCGGTCAACATTTACGGGGTGATGGGGTTCTCAGAGAATAGTCCTGATGCCGGTGGCGGCGTGTCGTTCGTATATCGCTTTCCCCAACGGGGCTGACCTGTCAGATAAAATTTGTTAGACCAGTCAGGCGAGCCCGCTAGACCATCGGTGGGCGGAAGTCGCCAGGCCGTTCCCGCTGCGGGCGCTCGGGAATAATGGCGTTCGGCCGTTCTGCCGGGCGCGGTCGCTCAATACGCTCGGGCCGCTGAATTGTTGTCGGCCGAATCCGGGCTGGGCGCACCAACTGACTGGGGCGAAGCACCGTTATCACCGTCCGAACCTGACTGATCTCCCGGGCCGCAATGACGCCATCCACGCTAACCTGGCCGGTTACTACAACCCGGTCGCCCGGTTTGATATCGCTGGGCAGATCAATACCCATCACCGGAACGCCTTGGACTGACAAGCTGGAGCTGGCGTCACTTGGAACATAGCCCTCGAGATAAACCTCGGTCACTCGCTCGTCGAATGGCAATCCGGCTTTGGCGACAACGACGTCCGCAGAGAAGGTGTCTGCCAGCATGCGGCCAGCGACGAAAGCGCGATTTCCTGTTTCTAGCGTGTCGGCAAGCGCGGCTGATGACAGATCAACGGTCAAGCCACCAATCGTAACTGCATTTCCGGTTGTCGCAGTGACAGGACCACGGACCAGCACGCGTCCATCATCGTCGGTCTGATCCAACCGTGACGCAATGATCACGCCATCTTCCATGCGGAGGCCAGAGACTCTGACGAGATCACCAACTTTCAACGCGGCAAAAGCTGTTTTCTGATTGTTGTCGCCGGCCAAGTTGACGCGGACGGTTTGTCCAAGAACAACAAGGTGTTCTTTGTCGTGATCAATACTTGATATAGGACCAGTAACGGCATGCCGGATTTCCAGCTGCTCTAGTCGCAGATCGCCGCGCGCATCGCGCCAGGCGACGCCTTCAATGACTTGGCCGATTTTGAGGTCTGAAAGGGTTGCGGGACGGCCATCACTTTCAACGGCAGTCTTATTGTTGTACTCGAGCTTGAGGCCGTTCACGATGATGCTGCCAAAGCCGGAAATGGTGCCGATGATTCCAGTACCACCAATGCCGTCACCGCCCATGTGAGCGACAACGCCGGTGCCGCCGATACCGTCACCCCCGTCATAACTGGCAACGATGCCGGTGCCGCTGATGCCATCACCGGAAACATTTTGAGCGACAATGCCGGTGCCACTGATGCCGTCGTCGGACAGGGAAGCGGTGCGCTGATTGGTGGGTGCGGACGCACAACCAGAGAGCAAGGCGAGCGCCAGGGATGCGACGACAGCATGTCGTAGCGGAAATCTTCCTGTCCTCACCCGGTTTTCGTCCATTTTCAGTCCGAATCGTTACCCTGTTGATCGTCTAGGCTGTGGTCCTCGTCGAAGAAATACAAGCCGAAATTGAACCGCTGATCGGCTGTATCTTTCCCTTTGTCAGCATCGACCCGCTCTCGGGCCAGTCGGTTTAGGGTCAAAAGGGCGTCCATGCCAACTTTTTCGGCCTCTTCCGCCAGTGAATTAACCGACGATTCCGTCAGACCCCCATAGTGAACGCTGCGTTCTAGCCGTGGGTTCCCGTCGCCAATAAGGTTATGAGCGGTCGCCGCTAAATGATCGTGAATATTGCGCCCAAAATAGAACGCTTTCTCATCAAACCCCTTTTCCGGCACAAATGCTTGGCGATTGAGCACAATCCAATCGTTTTCATCGATGCTCGCCACACCAAGCCTCAGCCATTCATCCAAAACGGCCCGGGGTCGGACATCCTTGGAAATCCCTTCAACCAGCCCATCAAAAGATGGATCTCCAGGTGATTTTCCTTGTCGTGGCAATGGGATAGGTCGTCCTTCTGAGTCAGTGGTTAAGGTATCACTGACCCACCGGGAAACGATCTGGGCGCCAAGCCCTACTGCCTGTGGCATCGCGCGTTTCGGGGGTTGTTCCTCGCGCAATCGCTTAACGTCTTTGCGATGAACACCCGTCAACAGATTGATTCTACTATCGGTTTGGCGCTTTCCACTGACCGGAAAATCCTCCTCGGCAACCGAAACGAACGTCTCTTTGAGAAGATTCGTTAGCGTCGGAAGAGTCACGCCTTTGGTGATCATCAGCCGCACCAAAGGCCGCAGCATACGCTTTAGCGCCGCGAGCAAGGCGTCCGGTGGGCCTGCTGGATTGTTGGGCGCGGTCATATGTTCCGGACACAGGAGTGATTCGTATTCATGGGTAAACCTTAGAGCATTGTGGGAATAATTCCCACAAAATAATACTACGAAGCAGTTGAAACCAGTAAGGATACGCCAACCCAGAGAAACGTGTTCAGTACCCCATGTGATCTCGCTTTCTTGTCACCGTCCCTGAGTCAGTTCCTACCCCGGTGACAGAAAGCTCCAGTTGCCTCCCGTTTTTTCTTGATGATCGTTGACGAACGACCAGCTTGAGAGGACGGGAGGTAGCATTTTGGGGACTCCGTTTTTTTATAGGTTGGCGTTCCAGCCATTCTGCGCCCCTATCTTTTCACGTCAGGCTTTTGCAAACTCCGCCGCATCAAAAGTAGCGGAGAAAAATCATGTCTGATGAAATTTACACCGATGGGATCGGAGAAATTACGGTCACAGGAAGTGTCGTGCGTGTTGACCTGATGACGATGGCGGTCAATGACAAAGATGAAGAAGGGCGCCTTAAGCCTGCTTTCAAGCAGCGCATCATTTTCCCAATCGAAGGGTTCGCTCATGCGGCAGAGGCGATGCTGCAAATGCGCCAACAACTACTAGACCGAGGCATCCTTACCCGCAAAGACGACTCCACGCCTCAGATGAGATTCACGGAAAGTGGACCTACGGGTCAGCCGAACTAAGTAGTCGTTCGACTACGGTATTAGGCTTGTGGTCATCCACACCGCCAACAAAACCGCCATTAAAATGGTAAAGGCGATTAGGCGTACTAAAAAACCGTACCGGTCGAACAACATAGACTCTCTCCCAAAGTCATTTTTGACGACAGGAGAGGACACCGCAATCACGGCCCAAAGCGTTCCAATTTTTGTCCGATACAAGGCAGATCATAGGTTTTTGTGTGGCCGTGAAATCACGTCACGTCTTTAGGCGTTTGAGGTTGCGGACGATAAAGCGGCCAGGATGCAGGGCGTTGGCAATTGAGCGCGGCACGGGGGAGGGATCGCCAAAGGCTTGGCTGGCGATCAGTTCGGCTGCAAGAGGCGCTGCGACAGTGCCATGGGCCCCAAGCCCGGTGAGCACAAATAGACCGTCGTGGTACCGCGCGTTTGGATATGCACTCCACCGGTGACCATGGCGCAGTTCGCTATAATCGCTCAGGTATGCAGTATGGTCCGGCAGGGGCCCCGCCATGGGTAAATGATCGCTCGTCGTACACCGAAGGCCTACCCAACTGTTCTCCGTATTTGATGTGCTTCCGTTCAGAAGTCCCGGTGTTAGTAAATCAATCTGTTCAACATTGCGCTTGTCTGCTTCTGCGGTCGGTCTCAGCTGCCTATCGTATCGATCGTTTTTGACATGATCGAAAGTCGCACCGATCACATGTGACCCCTGCTCAATGGGGGTCAGGTAGCCCGCGCCTGCGATAACACATTTAAGAGCCTGGCTCGTTTGTGACGGCGTTGCGCGTGTAATTTGTCCGCGTCGTGCTGTCAGTGGGAGCCAGGAAGATTGCTGAAAGCCGGTACTGTCGAGCGCGTTCGCGACAATGACATAACTGGCTTCGGCAATGATCCCACCATCTACATCTTTCACAAACCAACCGTCCGCATTGCGTTCCAATTCTGCCGCGGTTCGGTTTGTGTAGACCGTCACGCCGTCCATCAGGGCGGCGCAAAGAAGACGCGGTGATAAGGTTCCCCCGTCGGGGAAAAACAACCCTCCGTGACCCACCGCGATCCCAGACAACGCGGACGCTTCAGCCGTTGACACCGATCGCACGAGCGTATCTGGCAAGCGGCCTGCGTTAATCACCGCGGATTGCCGGCGTTCCTCGTCTGCTGATTGCGCGAGTTGTAGGGTTCCGCATCGTTGTCGCCCAATATCATGCCCTTTGCCTTCGATGTCCTGGAGGATTGAGAGTAGTGTGGTCCATGCGCTCGCATAGAAGTCACCGTCACTACTCGCGCCGGCGGTGAGGCGCGGCATCAAGACAGCTGCGGGCGCTGCGGAGGCCTCTGTTGCAATCTCTGAATGGCGGTCAATTACGGTGACCTTGCATCCGCGCCGCTGAAAAGCGTTGGCCGCAAACGCCCCTGCGAGGCCGCTGCCAATCACAGTTACAGACTTGCCCAGCGATGCGGCAGGCTTTGGAATTTTGTACCAAGGCTCTGTTGGAATTTCGGGGTGTGATTCCGTCATCGACCTATCGAACTGTCCACAAAGAACTTCCCGCTTTTTGCCCCAGCCGGCCCGTTTCTCTATCGAAAACCCGACTGTCTCAAGCTCTCTGCGCACCTGCCCCGCGACGGTAAAGGTCGCGAGCCGTGCGTCTGGCTGCGACAGTCTTGCAATTTCCCGCATAACATCGGGATGCCACATGTCAGGGTTTCGATCCGGTGCAAAGCCATCAAGGAACCAGGCGTCCACGTTGGCATCGAGATTCTGGAGCATGGGTAGGACGGGACCACACAGAAGCGTCAGGGAGACTTGACCGCCTTCAAAAAAGAGCCGGTGGTATCCGGGTCGAGGTGGGGGGTAATCTTTGATCAATTTCTCGGCATACGGCGCTAGTTCGGACCATCGACTGAGGCATGCGGCCAAGTCGTCAATGCTTAAGGGGAAGCCTTCCACCGAGATGTAATTGAGACGTCTTGGTCGGTTGCTGGAGATTTGCCAGGCATGCCACGTCGCGAGAAAATTTAGGCCCGTACCAAAACCGGTTTCTCCAATTGTAAATGTATCGAGATCCTTCCACGTATCTGACAGTTCACATCCTCCAAGGAAGACGTGGCGGCTTTCACCTAGACCATCTTCAACATCAAAATAGGTATCTTCGAATTGACGTGAGCGCGGTGTGCCGCGTGAGTCAATCTCAAGAAGCGCATGCTCAAGCGCAAAACTCTCTTCTTTTGATGCCATGGTGTGTTGTCAGCTTGCGTATCTTATTGGCGGGCACACTGTGTTAGTGTGGTGGCGTCATTGTATGCCGATCCGACCCAGGTTGTGACTATGAAGCGATCTATAGCAAGGGGCCTTATGCCATTTCGCCACCTTTTGCCACTTATCGGCTTGCTTGCCTTTACGTCTGTTGCCCATGCGGCGGACGGTGTCACCGAAGATGTTGTATCGATGACCACGGCGGACGGTGTAGTTCTCCCCGCCCTTTTGGTTTACCCCGATGCCGGCATGAACACCAATGGCCCAGCGATCCTTCACCTGCACGGTGGGCCAGGCGGTTCACCAATCCGGATCAACAGCGCGGCGCGGTACGCGGCAACCGGGCTCGCGATGGCTGGTTATACCAATCTATCTATCGAATCCCGGCACGCAACGAGATACACCTTTACGCGATTTGATGAGGTGATCGAAGATATTCGCGGCGGTGTTGATATGCTCGCCGCTCGCGGATTCAGCGAAATTATACTGGCCGGGGCTGGACTAGGGTCTCTGCGTGTTGCCCGGTATATGGTTGAGACCGATGACCCCCGCGTGAAAGCGGTTGTTCATTACTCACCCACTCAAAACATGGCCGACAACTGGCGTCAGCGCGTTGGAGAAGATGTCTATTGGGCGACTGTCGATCAAGCGGCGCGCGCTGTCGAAGAAGGAGGCCGTCAGCCGTTCATTGATCTTGGTGACGGATTAATTTTTATCCCCACCAGTTTTCTCGATTGGTTTGGCCCCCAGGCCAAGACTTCTCTGTCGGCAAACATCGCTGGGATCGACCGGCCGATGTTGATGCTCGCCGGTGAGGCAGACCCCCTTGTGCCGAAGGGACGTCTGGAGGAATTGCAAGCTGTCGCATTTATCAGTCCGCGGGTCGACATTAAGTACTACGCCGGTGTCGGTCGCATCTTTGAGGGGGTTCGCGCGGATGTGGTGGCTGACACATTGGCCTGGCTAACGGATATCGGCCTGCCACCACGACCGGCCATTAGAACCAGTGTGGTTGACGTTGTGGCCCCAGATGGGCAAACGCTATCGGGCATTCTCTATTCTCCGACGACTGGCGAAGACAAAACCAAACCGGTTTTCATGTTGATGCACGGCTGGACCAGTGACGTCATGCGCTCATCGACACACTGGCTCGGCGTGCGCCTCGCCCAAGCTGGGTACACGGCCGTGGCCTTTCAACATCGGTCGTCAGGCTATCGTGGGGTGGTGACTGGTAAGCTGGAAGATATTCCACCGGATATTGACGCGTGGGTCGATTTTGTAGCGGCGCGTGGCTACGACGCTGTCGTTGGTGCCGGGCACGGCGTCGGCGGGTTGTGGTGGACATATTATTTGAGTGAAACCAAAGATACCCGAATCAAAGCGATGGTGTATTTGTCGCCAACTCGGGATATGCCGCTACACGCCCGCACAGGAATGGGTGAAGACCTCTACGCTCGTGCTGTTTTGGAAGCGCAGGAAGCGGTGCGCGACGGCGAGGGCGCCACCTATTTGATCGACTACCCAATGCCTCAGGCCGGGTATCCCGATGACCCGCGGCAACCGATGTTTCTACCACCCCCGGGGTCCGGTTTTACCTATTACTACGCGGATAGTTTTCTTAGCTATTGGGGGCCCAACTCTAAAGCTGTGCATTTAGCGCGCGTCGCCGAAACCAACGTGCCTATCCTAGCCCTCGGTGGATCGCGAGATCCTTTTGTCCAAAGTGCCTATCTGATTACTTTCACCGAGGCCGCGCCCGGGACGTCGAAATACGTTTTTTATGGTGGACCCGATGGTGCCCCCTATTCCTTCGAGGGCTACGAAAACCGTGTCGCCGAAGACGTGCTGACATGGGCAAAACAAACGTTAAAAGACTAACCGTTCGAACGGGGGGCGCATGTCTGGGGATAAGAATCGCCAAGTACTCTTGAAGAAATTGCCGGATGGGATTCCGGTTGAGGACGACTTTGAAATGGGGGAGTCACCGATTCCCGAACCTTCAGAAGGGACGTTCCGTGCGCGCACCTTGGTTTTGTCGCTCGACCCCTACGTTCGCGCAGTAATGTCTGGCCGCCATTTTTACGGCGCTCCCAGGCCCGGAGACGTGATGCGCGGCCGGTCTGTTGCCAGGGTCGAAGCGTCGCGTCATCCACAGTATCGCGACGGTGATGTGGTGGTTATGGAATCCGGCTTGCAGGACTATGCCATCTCTAACGGTGACGATGTTCATCGCGCCGATACCGGAACGGCCCCAATCTCTAGTGCACTCGGTGTGTTGGGTATGCCGGGCCTAACAGCCTACGCGGCTTTGCTTGGTCCCGCGCAGATCAAAGAGGGAGAAACAGTGCTGGTGTCTGCAGCGTCCGGCGCTGTCGGCTCCATGGTCGGGCAGATTGCAAAAATCAAAGGGTGTCATGTCATTGGTATCGCTGGCTCAGATGAAAAATGCCGATGGACAGAGGCGGAAGCCGGATTTGACGCCTGCCTTAATCGCAAGACTGACGACCTGCATGCGTGCTTAACTGAGCTTTCTACCGAGGGTGCGGACATTTTTTTCGATAACACCGGCGGCGACATTCAAAATTTGGTTATGACTAAACATCTTGCGCTCAACAGCCGAGTCATCCTTTCTGGATTGATTACCCAATATAACCTGCCGGAATCGCCGCCGGGGCCAAATTTGGGCAATCTCTGCAAAATGCGCACCACTGTATTTGGCTTTGTTGTTTACGACTTCGAACACATGCGGGAACGCTTCCTCACCGATACCAAGCGGTGGTTCGCGGAAGGCAAAATCAGATTCAAAGAAGACATGACTGAGGGCTTGGAAACGGCACCGGCGCAGTTCAGCAAGCTGATGCACGGCAACAACTTCGGCAAGACCTTGGTTCGGGTGGCGGAGTAGGAAGCTTGGATCGTGTTCGAATGACTTGTCTTGGGCAGACAAACACCTTCCAACGTCGTAGTCTTTGTTGATTGATTTGACCCGCTAGGCCGTTCGCTCATGGATATCATCCGTAATTGGTTCAAAACCATTTCTGACAATCCGCAGCTAACGCTGTTGATATTACTGTTAATAGCCGCGACGACAGCTTTAGCGCTAACGGCGGATATCCTTGCTCCGTTCCTGGCGGCCGTTGTGTTGGCCTATCTGCTGCAGGTCTTCGTTGACCGGCTGGAGGGCTATGGGGTTTCCCCGTGGTTATCGATGACCTTGGTGTTTGTCGTCTTTGTGCTACTGGCTTTGGCCATCGTGTTCGGCCTAATCCCGCTGCTGATCCGTCAGGTGACCCAGCTCACCCGCCAGGCGCCGGAATTCATCACGAATTTGCAAGAAACCGTCAGCCACTTGCCCGACGAATATCCATCGCTCATCACCCCGGCGCAGGCCTCCCAGGTGATGAATCAATTGCAGACTGAAGTACTCGATTTCTCCCAAGCACTGGTTGGCTCACTCGGAGGTACCGTGGTCGGACTCATGACCTGGGTTGTGTATTTGATCATCGTACCTTTGATGGTGTTCTTTCTGATGAAGGATAAGGACAAGATCGTATCCTGGATGGCGTCGTTCCTGCCGCGTGACCGGCAGCTAACGGGCCAGGTATGGACCGAAGTGCATCGTCAGTTGCAGAACTATGTTGGCGGCAAAGCGCTGGAAATACTTATTGTTGCTGTCGTGACCTACATCACGTTTTCATTCATTGATCTGCAGTATGCGTTGTTGCTCGCCGTGATTACTGGGTTCTCGGTTTTAATTCCGTATATCGGTGCGGCGGTTGTGGCGCTTCCGGTGGGTGTAGTCGCCATATTGCAGTGGGGATTCACCGGTGATGCCGGTGTCGCCATGGTGGCGTATGGGATTATTCAGGCGCTGGACGGCAACGTCCTGGTTCCGTTCGTGTTTTCGGAAGTGGTTGATCTCCATCCGGTTGCGATCATCGTCGCTATTTTGTTCTTCGGCGGTGTCTGGGGATTCTGGGGTGTTTTCTTTGCCATTCCTCTCGCCGTTGTTGTGCAGGCGGTTATTGCCGCATGGCCGCGCAGCACCAAGAACAGTGAACCCGAGCCAACAGCCGCAGATTAAGCGACGGTGATGTCTGCGACTCCAGACGACCTTCTTGATCGTTTGTACGCGCTCGGTATAGAAACAACGACCGTTGATCATCCACCTGCCTTTACCGTTGAAGACGGCGAAACCTTCGTCGGTCACTTGCCCGGCGTGCATGTGAAGAATCTGTTTCTTTGTGATGCGAAGAAAAAGATGTGGCTGGTGACCGTGCCCTGGGACCGGCCGGTTGACCTTAAGGCGCTGCCACCATTCATTGAGTCAAAGCGTTTGTCTTTTGGTTCTGCCGATAGACTATTGCGAACCTTGGGTGTCACGCCGGGGTCGGTCTCACCGTTCTGCGTGATCAATGATCCATGTGCCTCGGTGCAAGTTGTTCTCGATGCCTGGATGATGGATCAAGAACTGATCAATGCTCACCCGTTGATCAACAGTAAGACAACCACAATTGGGCCTACGGATTTGCTCAAATTCATGCGTGCATGTGGCCACGCACCCCGTATAGTCGACTTTAGAAAAATATAACGGGACGTACTGTGACCGAGCACCTCAACGCCGACTTTGCGCAGGCGGTGGTGGTACACACCAGCGCTGTGGAGTGGCAGAAAAGCCCAAGCCCGCGTGTTTGGCGTAAGCGGCTGGATTTGTCCGGCCCCGCCGAGCGCGGACGCGTCACATCGATTGTACGTTACGATGCCAACAGCAAATTCCATCCCCATCCTCATCCTGACGGCGAAGAGATCCTTGTTCTTGATGGCGTCTTCTCCGATGCGCATGGAGACTTTCCTGCTGGGTCTTATCTACTCAATCCCGAAGGGTTTGAGCACGCCCCTTTCTCGAAGTCCGGCTGCGTCTTATTTGTCAAACTGAAGCAGTATCCCGGCACCACCCGCGATCAGATCGCCATCAACATGCTGCAGCAGCCGTGGGACGATCTTGGCGAAGGTGTTTCTCGATTGTCTCTGTACAAAGAAGACGGGCACCCCGAGCAAATGGCGATGGTGCGGGTCGAAGAGGGGTCGACCTTGACCATAGAAGGCGGACTCAAGGGTGCCGAAATGTTTATTTTATCCGGCGCCATCACGGATAATGCAGATTCCTATGCAACAGGAGATTGGTTGCGTTGGCCGACGACGGAAGACCGAGTCTTTACGGCTGAAGACGCTGTCACCGCTTATTTGAAAACTGGGCACCTGCCCGTATGACCATGACGGTTACGCGGCGTATGGCTATGACTTCAGCGTTTGCCGCTGGAATTACAGGTTGCGAGCGCCTTGAGCCTGGAGTCCATTGGGACCTTTCCATGCCTTGGGGGCCGAGTGAATTCCATGTGATAAATGCAAAGCGTTTTGCAGAGGAAGCCAAGACGTTGACGGACGGGTCGCTCAACATTCACGTCCATCCCGGCGCAATCCTCGGCATTAAAGGTCCCGAGACCATGCGTGCGGTTGAGGAGGGCCTCGTCGACATGGCCGACTCGTCGAGCTTTCAGCAGGTTGGCACTGAACCGATACTTGGTTTTGAATCTTTGCCCTATTTGCTCGATGACATTGACGAGTTGGCGCTGCTCTACTCAATTATACGTCCGGCAATTGAAGCGGCCTATGCGCGCCACGGTCAGCGCATCATCTATATCGTGCCGTGGCCAAACCAGAACTTCTTCTTTGATCGGCCGATCGCAACGGTCGCCGACTTTGAAGGTTTGACCATGCGGACTTATGACAAGTTGTCTACAGACCTCGTGCGCGGCCTTAACATGACGCCGATTCAAATGCCGTCTCCGGACGTTGTCCCGGCCTTGGCTGCGGGCGCCATTGATAGTGTGATGACATCGACGACCACCGCCTTTGCCCAAAAATACTGGGAGTTCCTTCGCTACACCGTGAGAACCAATCACACCTGGGCAAGCACGATCATGGCGGTGAACGAGCGCGCTTGGCAGGCCTTGCCAGTTGAACATCGTCTGGGCCTTGAAGCGCTGGCCCAACGACTGGAGCCCGAATTCTGGGAAATTGCCCGTCGGGATGATCGCGATAAACTGAGTGATCTGGAAGCCAATGGCATGATCACCCAAAATCCATCTCCTCAGCTGATGGCCGGGATGCAGTCTTTGGCGCAGCCAATCTGGCGGGAGTTCATCGCCCAGGTGCCCGAGTCCCGACCACTTCTCATGGCGTTTCTAGAAGCTGCTGGAAAATCCACCCAGTTATGAACAGCGTTTTAAGGGGTATTGATCGGATTTGTGTTTTTGCGGCTGGCGTTGCCGCACTGCTTTTGGGTGCGCTGTTTATTCTCGGCATCACCGAGATCATTTTGCGCAGCGTCTTCAGCATCAGCTTGTCGTTCTCCGCCGAATACGCAGGCTACTTTTTAGTGCTGGTGCTGTTTCTCGGTTCGGGGTGGACGTTGTCGACCGCCGGGCATATTCGCGTCACCCTCTTGAGCGAACATGTTTCTCCAAAACTCGCCCGGGCGCTTGATGGCTTAAGCACGGCCATCGCCCTGATCGTATCGTCGATACTTACGGCCGCCATGATCAATTACGCTTTGGGGACATGGTCCCGTGGCACGGTATCCTACTATTCGTCAGAAACACCGCTGGCCTATCCCCAAGCATTTCTCGCCATCGGGCTGATTGTTCTCACTCTCGCACTATTCGCCCGTTTAATCAGGGTGATCACTGGAGAGACGTCTTGATGGGTGCGCCGGTCGCCGTTGTGCTGACGTCTTTGATTCTGCTGCTTGGCGCTGGTGTCTGGGTCGGTTTTAGTCTGATGGGGGTTGGGCTGATTAGTCTGACCGTGTTCCGCGATATGCCGGCGGCAACCTTCCTTGCCTTTGATCTGTGGAACAGCCTCAATACACCCGAGCTGGTGGCGCTACCCCTGTTTGTGCTCATGGGCGAGATACTTTTTCATACCCGCTTGTCCGAAAGCCTGTTTCGCGGCCTTACGCCATGGCTCGGTGGCGTGCCTGGCCGCTTGCTCCACGTCAATGTGGTGGGCTGTACACTGTTTGCTGCAGTCTCCGGGTCGTCCGCGGCAACCACCGCGACCATCGGTCGCATGACGTTAGCCGAGCTGAAGGCCCGCGGTTATGACGAGAATTTGGCGATGGGATCGCTCTGTGGGGCCGGCACGCTCGGGTTTCTGATTCCACCAAGCATTATCCTGATTCTCTATGGTGTATTGTCTGAGACTTCGATTATCGATCTGTTCGTCGCCGGGATCGTGCCTGGCGCACTCCTCGCCGTAGCTTACATGGTATACATCGCAGCCCGTACAATGCTGAAACCGGGTCTCGTTCCAGACGATCAAGTTGTCTCATCATGGCCAGATCGTCTTCGGGCGATCGCTGATCTCGGTCCCATATTCGGGCTCATCATCGTCATTATCGGATCCATGTATGCGGGTATTGCCAGCCCCTCTGAAGCGGCGACAGTTGGTGTGGCCGGCGCGTTGGTTTTAGCTGGTATTCAACGGGCGTTATCGCGGGAAACATTATCCCTGGCCTTATTCGGTGCGATTAAAACATGCTCGATGATTGGACTCATAGTCGGCGGCGCACTTTTCCTATCAAAGGCGATGGCGTTTCTAGGTTTGCCTCAAGCGGTGGCCGGTGCCATCGGTGGTTTGGACTTAAGTCCCTTCGCGCTTATCTTGCTCCTCACGCTTTTCTACATTGTTTTGGGCTGCGTCATCGACGGCTTGTCTGCCATCGTCATGACCTTAGCCCTCGTTCTGCCGCTGGTATCAGGTGCTGGCTTTGATCAAGTGTGGTTTGGAATTTTCTTGGTTATCGTCGTAGAGATGTCTCAGATCACGCCGCCGGTGGGATTCAACTTGTTCGTTGTTCAGGGGTTAACCGGCGCACCGATCAGCCGCATAGCCGCGGCCTCTCTGCCGTTCTTTTTAATTATGGTGGCTATGGTTATTGTTATCGTGCTGGTCCCTGATCTTGTTACGTTTCTTCCGCGATCCATGGGATAGTCCCATCACAAAACTCAGGAGAGTAGAATGCCCCGTGCGCTATGGAACGAGCAAGTAATCGCTGAAACCGAGACGTTCGAATCTGTCGATGGCAATGTGTATTTTCCTCCCGGCGCTGTTCAAGCGGACAAACTAGAGCCGAGCGATCACACGTCCTTTTGCCCCTGGAAGGGTATGGTCAGTTACTACGACGTCGTAGTTGATGGTAAGCGGAATAAAAACGCGGCGTGGTACTACCCGGAGCCAAAAGAGAAGGCAATGAATATCAAAGACCACGTCGCCTTTTGGAAAGGCGTCGACGTCGAGAAATAGATCGGCGCTTTGTCTTAGGACAGAACGATGGTTTGGGGTGCATCTCCCAGTGTGAACATGCGGGTTTGAGTGCGCCCGCCAAAGGTCACATTGACCGTGTTGATCTGCGATGGGTGAGTTTCTGTCAGCATTTGATTGTCAACAATTAGGCCACTCAGATTGCTCGCAATGGGGGCCTCTTGATAGGCAAGTACTGAACTAACGTCGAGTTCGGCACCAACCCAGGTGAGCGGTATTGCGATACCATTTGCCGTCGACAGTGAAAAATATTCACTGAGGTAGTTGGCGATCATTTCTTCAATATTTGGTGTGTCTTCCATGCGCACGGTTTCACCAATACGGGCAGTCAACGCAATTTCAAGATCCAACACCATGAGGCGATGAATCACTTCGATCGTACCGGCGCGAGCGTTGTGTTCGATTACCGTGAAGGCTGCATGCGCACCATCGGCGCACACGGATTGGGACTGCAAGAAAGTTGCTGCTGTACTGGCAAGGGCAAGCCGCCGGGAAATCATAGGGAGCGCACGCTGTCGTTAAGGCAAGGCCTATGATCCTCATTGGTCCATCGTGGCGCAAGCTTTGATCAGTTCGCTTGTGCGTTCTCTGCGTTGGGCCCAAGGTGCTGTTCGAGAAATCCACCTAAAGCCTCAAGCATCGCGATCCGGGTTTCTTCCGTTGAAAGCCAATGATCTTCGCCTTTTAGTACAATGAACTCGTGAGGTCGCCCAGCTTTCTCAAGCGCTTTGGCCATAACTTCACTTTGGTCGATATCAACAACCGTATCTTTTTTGCCGTGAATCAGCAGGATGTCGGCTCTAATTTGATCTACCGTACGGGCTGGGGAGCGACTGTTCACTTCATCCCCTGGTTCTCCAATTTGAGCAACCCAGTACTCGTATGTTGAGCTCTTCGCGCCGAACCGTTTTCGCTCTCGGCTGAGCATGCGTCCGAGGTCTGAGACCCCAGAATAGGAAGCGGCACATTTATAGAGGTTTGGCGTAAAGGCTGCTCCTGCAAGCGCCGCGTAACCGCCATAACTGGCGCCAACAATACAAATGCGATCTGGGTCGGCGACCCCTTTCTCGATCAAATAATTGATGGCGTCAGTGACATCGTCTTGCATCGCCTTGCCCCACTGTCCGTACCCCGCGCGAATAAATCGTGAGCCATATCCTGAAGAGCCGCGAAAGTTCATTTGGACAACGGCGTACCCTTGCGAAGCCAGAAACTGTTGCCACCAGTCGTAGCCCAATTCGTCCCGTGACTCTGGTCCGCCATGCGGCATAACAACCACGGGTAAGTTTTCCGCTTTAGTATTCGAAGGCACAGTCAGATAGCCCTGTAGGTTCAGCTCGTCTCGTGTTTTATAGGCGAACGGTGTGACGGGTGAGAGGTGCTCAGACTTAATGTCTGGGTAGGCTCTGGTGATAAGGTCAAGGGCCCCAGTCTCTTTGTTGAGCAACAGATACACGCCGGAATCTGTGCTGGATTGCGCGAATAGGATGAACCGCGTGCGTTCCTTGTCCCAGGATTCAATGTAGACCCGGTATCCGTCGGGCAGTGCTTTCTCGACAGCGTTTACTACCGCCACGAAATCAGACTGGAAGAATTGCTGTTCACGCGCGGCATATATTATGTCGACGCCAACGACTTCACCTGTGTAGTCGTCGGTTATGACTGAATCAACGTCGACAAATTGATGCTCGAATAGAGCGGTCGGGGAAACTGCGCCATCACTGATTGCCATCTCAAACAATGCGCGACGACCGGTGGTTTGATAGGTGCTAATAATCAGGAACTCACCAGTTTGATCGGTACCCCAAACGGTCATGTTTGGAATGTCGGCTTCCTCTGAAAAAATAGTCTTCCAATTTCGACCAAGGGCTCGATCTTCAGGCGCAAGAATGCGGTAATTGTCTGATCTATCAAAATGGTCGACTCTTGCGATGACGGTTCCATCAGTTCGGACGACCCATTGATCTGTATTTTCGCCACCCTTGGAAATGCGTTTGCCACGGCCACTGTTTCCATCAACTTCAAAAAGGTCGACCTTGGTTCTTGAGCGCCCAACGGCTACGTCTGACCCGCTACCGCGTTTGTCAGTGCTGGTGCGTGCCGCCATCAGCACCGTACCGTTTTCATCCCATTTCTTTGCGCGTACATCTGAAAGTGAACTTTGTAGGCCAAGACTTCTGTTTCGACCTAGGAGTTGGACAATCTCCCGACTACGTACATCCAAGGAGAACGCGCCCCAGAACTCTATGAGAGGGCTGGCGAAGGCGCGCATTGTTTTGGTTGCGGAAGCATAGAGCAGAACATGGTTAGGGCCGGACCATTCCACATTCCTCAATTTAAGATCTCGGCTCGGTACTCTAAAGCCACCGCTGCCTTTTAGAGGCCTAATAACAACTCCGTCAGTTCCGTCCTGTGACGAAATATAAGCAATCTGTTGGCCATCAGGGGAGATGACGAGGCTTCTGACCGCTCGGCCTTTGCCGTAAAGCTCTGCTTGGCTATTCGCTGCATGGCTGTCATCAACCACCAAACAAAGCAGTGCCACTGCGCCAACAGCCCATTTCAACATCATACCGACCCCCAACCGCCTGAGTTGCTATGCGATTAGAAAACCTATTTAGGCGCGAGTCAATTGATGCGGAGAAATTCTCAGCTCTTAGTCTGGACGCCCACCCTCATTGCTTCCTCCGTCATCATCATCGGACTTTAGTTCGACGGACATGTCCTTCATGAGATTGCGGCCTCTGCGGCGTTCCCGCTTAAACAACTCCAGGCGTGATTCTGCTCCCCGGCGCGGCCAGTAATTGTTGCTGACGTCGGTGTCTGCCGTCTCCCACCGGGGATCGAGTGTTATGCCAGCAACCTTCCGGTCGGTGATGAGGAGTTTGGAGACTTTTTTTGGATTATGCCGCCAGATTTCGGCTGGGATGCGCACGACCTCGCTTTTACCATTGTCGTAAGTCACCTCCAGGATCACAGGCATGACGAGTCCACCGATGTTCTTGAAGTCGACCATGGTGAAATGATCTTCGTTCTCGAGAAGTTCTTTCTCCCAGTCCTTCAGTTTCTTGGTCGATGAATTGAACTTGTTGCGGTCCGCATTGGTGACCGTGAACCTGTCTTTCTCATTGTACAGATCACGTAGCCGCGATTTTCCGTCGACCATCTTTTCTATGTCTTCGTTGCGTTCGCGGGTCAGGGAAAGCGGCTCCCCAGCCGCTTGTGTTCGTTTCCACGGCATTTCGACATCGGGGTCTTTGGTGTCGATCTGATAATGAGTAACGTCTTCGATCGAAATATCGACGTGATCTGTGGTGTAAAACCAGCCATGCCAAAACCAGTCAAGATCGACACCGGACGCATCCTCCATGGTGCGGAAGAAATCTGACGGTGATGGGTGCTTAAATTTCCAGCGGCGGGCGTACTCCGCAAATGCAAAGTCAAAAAGCTCGCGGCCCAGTACTGTCTCGCGCAGAATGTTCAGTGCCGTGGCGGGTTTACCATAGGCATTTGATCCGACGTTCTTGAGTGACTCTCCATCGGTCATAATGGGAACCTGGTTTTGGCTCTTCATGAAATTGACAATGTCTCGCGGCTCACCCCGGCGCGACGGAAATTCCTCTTCCCATAATTGCTCAGCAAGAAACTGAAGGTAGGTGTTGAGGCCTTCGTCCATCCAGGTCCAATGCCGTTCGTCTGAATTGACGATCATGGGAAACCAGTTGTGCCCAGCTTCGTGAATGACGACGGCGATCAGGGCATTCTTGGTCGCGCGTGAGTAGGTGATCTCGTCCGTCTTTTTATCTTTCACGGGGCGCGGACCGTTAAAGGCCAGCATGGGATATTCCATACC